>NZ_NPBI01000003.1:0-154340 GCF_002272715.1 Paenibacillus sp. 7516 | reverse complement strand
GAAAAACATATTTTATTAAATACAAATACAATTTTTTACGATCTTCATTCTTAGATAAGATAGAAAGGGAATAACTGAATCTCGTATATGAGAAAGACATTTAATATTTTCTTTATATAAAATATCCCAATACTGCAAAAATAAGTACTGTTTTAAAAAAATGCTCTACGTATAGAAAAGTGTACCCTTTGTAAAGGACATTTTGAAAAAAACTAGGCAACTTGTTGAAGCTGCTGCCTGTATTGTACAGGCGGCAGCTTTTTCAAATTCCATTGCCCTCGATCATGATTGTAATATGTCATGTAATTCGTAATTTCTCATTTTACTTCTTCTAGTGTTTCGCATTCTTTGATGTTGGTTTCATCCTTAAAATGCCCAAAGAATGATTCTTGGGGAGCGTTATCCCAACACTTCCCTCTACGTGACATGGATTGACTTAATCCCATTTTTTTCACTACAGATTGGAACTGGGGGCTTGTATAATGAAAACCCTGATCGGAATGGATCAAAGCATCTTTGGTTAAATGCCGATGTTTCTTTAATTTACGAAGCGTTTTTAGCACTAATTCCATACGTAATGAAGAAGAAACTTCATACGCTAAAATTTCATTCGTCTCTGCGTCTTTAATCGTTGATAAATACGCCCGTTTATTGCCTTGGTACGTTAAATAGGTAAATAACACCTTTCCAGCTTCTCCTGGCTTAAACTGGCGTTGCAACAGGTTTGGACATGTCCGATTCTCTTTCGTTGCCTTTGCCATTCTGCGGGCCGGATTCGCCTTTCGAATGGAACAGATGATGTTGAATTTCTTCATGATCCGGCGAATACGTTTTAAGTTATATGTCATACTGTATTGATTTTCTAGTGTCATTTTGATTTGGCGTGCTCCTTTTTTTCGTCTACGAAAACGATACGCCTTTAAAATGATTTCCTTCACCCGTTCATCTGCTTTGGCTTTAGCTGCGCGCTTTTGCTCGGATTTTTCAGTGAAGTAATTGTAATACCCCGAACGTGACACTTCCATGACATCGCATAGTTAGCTAACTAACCGCTTCAATTTATATGTTTTGATCGTATGATGGATGAATTCAAACTTCAGCTGTACTGCCACTTTTATTTCTTCTTCAACATCTGCCTTTCGAGTAGATCGAGCTTTTTTAGTAGTTCATTTTCCGCTTGTAACAATCGATTCTTGGCTTCTAATCGTTCAATCTTTTGTTCTAATGTTAATTCACGTTTCCGATGGGCGACCCGAATTCGTTTTACGTGTATCCTGTAAACCTTCTACACCCGCTTCACGATACGAAGCACGCCAACGTTTCCCAGCAGAACGGATGCGCTCCAAACCAATGCACTCCGCATCTAGGCCAGCTTCTTCGAAAATGTCACGAGGAAGTACACCCTGTTCGTTTTGTGCAATGAAATGGCGCTTAAATTCATCGGTATATGTAATTGCTTTTTCACTAACAGCGATTACATTTGGATTCCGTTTTAGCAGTTCTTGTTCTTTCTTCGTCAGTAATCTTTTCGTCATACCATTTCCGCTCCGATATCTTTTTTTTCATTATAAACAAAATACCCTATAAGATGGACTTTTTTCAAAGTGTCCATCTTATAGGGTACATTTTATAGCAGACAAGGTTCTTTTGACACCTGTCTATACGTGGAGCATTTTATTTCTAACTATTATTTTATTGAGCTTGAATTGTAAAAGTATTTTCCCATTCCCATTCATCGCCAACATAAGAACTGAAATCTACTGATATTGGACCAATAGAGATATCAGGTATAATGAAGGACCAAGGATGAGAATATCTTGTTACCCATTTACCTGTCGTTCCTTTATAGGATACTGGAATTCTAACTATATCTACCAAAAATCCACCAGTTTCATCAGCTACAGAACCATTGTGAGAAAAAGCACCAGAGCGTCCATAAACACTACCTTCATTTTTTATTTCAAGGGGCTTCTGTGTTAAGTCCCCAAGTACATATCTCCACCATTCACCATAATATCTTACGCTTGTGGTATGAGATTGCCAAGCATGTGCTATTTTATCAGTAAATTTATATGTTACATTCTTACTGAAATTAAAATCATCACCATAACTAAATTCAAATTCTGTTGCATTAGGTGACTTACCCACATAACCTAGTACACCCTTTCCAGAAAAAGAGCCATCAGCTTCTGATCCCATATCTAATGGTGCAATTGTTATGTTTGTGTTTAGTTCATTATTTATTTTTGCTACCTCTTTTTGTCTAAGAGCTTCAATTTCATTTTTATTCTCGTCAGTAACCAAAAGTCTTCTACCATCTGAAGTTCTAAAATATCTTTTAAGTTTTGTTTCGACTGGAATCGAAATTCCACCTTGGGAAGCATAATACTCTTTTTGGGACCTTGGCATTTTCTCTATCACTTCATCACTCATTTTCATTTCTCTTAAAATACTTTCTAGTTGAGTGACTGATAATTTTTCAGTATTTTTGATAGGTACAACACGTCCATCCTTTCTTTTTTCAATAGTGAGATTAGAGTCAATTGCGATTCTTTGAGTGATCATATCATCACCATTAACCGAACTTTCTTCTTGAGCACTAGCAATAGAAGTAGTAATAAGAATTAACAATAATAAAGAACTAAATGACATTAAAATCTTTTTCATGATAAATACCTCCTATATATAGAAAATAATTACATTCAAAACCGTACCATACAATATCTTTTTTTGCAATCTTTTACATGTTTATTAAAATAATTTAATGGTTCATTTAGTATTTTTTTGTATTCTGCATCAACCTCTTTATGCTAACCTGGATGCTATTTCCACCTCATTATTTACATTCTGTAAGTACTCTACAAACGCTCAATATTGCACTCAATTCCAGCCTAAATACAAGCTACTGCTATAATTCCTTTTGTATATCACAGTACGATTGAGTGTTCTTGTCCCTCGACATCATTGGATGCTTTTCTTATAAATGAACCATGTTAGATACAATAATCTCAGTCTACATACTAGGATTGCCTGGTTCCTCATTTCCTAAATACATCTCGGTTTTTTCCCCATTTAATAAAAGCTGAATTTGCTTTCGCAATTTGGAAGGATACAATGGTTGTCTGATCAGGTTATCGATATCAAGCCATTCATAACGGACGTGATCTCCGTCACCTTGGAAAAGTAAATGGTCCGTTAATCCTTTATACTCGCATAAAAACACAAAATCCACACGGTGAAACGCCTCGCCATATACGCCTTCAATGACAAATTCCAATGAATTAGGAATGATCTCTACTCCAATTTCTTCTTCGACTTCACGCTTTACTGCTTCAGTTAAAGTCTCCCCCGCACTTTGGCTTCCACCAGGAAGTATATAAAAAGCATCGCCATCATCGTCTATCTTAATTGCCAACATTTTTCTGTCTTCAATAATTAAGGCCTTTACGGAATTTCTTATCCTTCTCTCCATCTTATCTACTATCCCCTATATTCCTATTGATTTGATTCTCAGGTTCAGTTGCACTTAAAACTAAGTTAACATATCAGTCTCAACAAATTCTGAACACCTCTAATGTATTTTTCGTCAGTATTAGCGTACAGATTTAGTCAACGGGCAAGAAAATAATATTGGTAATATTTACTCATTAAACAGTGTTCACATCTTTGTTAAAGTGGATAAGCATTATGAAGACATAGACAGGAGTTTTAATAGACATGAACGTTCGCACCAAATCCATCATTGGTCTGCTTTGCGTGACGACATTAGCAGGCGCGTATTTCAGCTATACGGAGCATCAGAATAATCGACAATGGGAGCGGCAGCAACAGAGCAGTACGCAACACTGGTCGAATATACAATCAATCTACCTGCGCGATTTCGACTATGCGCTTGCGGAATCCCTTGCGGCATCTACGATTGCAGATCGGCAAGCAGCACTTCAATCTGCGATTAAACATGCCAATATTATCTCGGAATATGTAAGGATCGGATTGATCACGATGAACTTTCAATCTTCGTCCTCGTATGAGTGGTTCATCACGGAAGGCAGCCACTACTTGGCCTATCCCGCCAGTGAGAAGGGAATGTCGCTCACCCCGGATCAATTAGAACAAATTCAGCGCTTGAGAACGTTCGCGAGGACCGCTCTACCGTATCTCGAGCAGATGAGAAAGAAAGCTTTTGATTCCTCTTATTCAGATATACAACAGATTTCGACCGAAATGGAAGAGGCCTTGTCTAAGCTCGACCCGGTCTTCACGTCCGGCAATAAAGCCTATAATGAATTCCGGTACAACCAGAATCCTTACATACCTCTGAAGCCAGGGACCGTTTTCGCCGGTGAAACCACGTATACGGCTACGGAGCTTGCGGCCAAAGCGAAAATTTTCATGGGGGAGGCTTGGAATAAAGGGGTAAGTAAGCAAATCGTCCACCTGGCCTCTGGCGGGAGCAGCCCCGAGTTCGGAGAAGTCATGGATTTCAGGTTATCGGACACCGAAGGACAATCAACCAGCTCCTATACCGTAACACTAAGTAAAAGCGGACACGTGCTCCAAGTCAGACGCAAGGGCTCGATCTCCAAAGATGCTGCTGTAGAGCAAAATATGGACTTAAAGCAGTTTATCGAAGTTGCGGACGCATGGATGACTCGCTGGTCTGACGAACGTCTGACATTAGCAGCAAAAGAGATAAAAGAAACTTCCATTTATCTCGTCTATATTCCAGTCCGGGAGCAAATCTCCATTCCGCAGATGAAAGTTGTATGGCGATTTGATCGCCGTACCGGTGCGTTGATGAGTTTTGATGCGTCTAATTATTTTTCACATTATAACAAAAACTTCCCCCTTCACCCGAAGCTGACAGCGGAGCAAGCCTCTGCGAAGCTTGGCCCATACGTAAACGTTTCGGGTAAGCCAAAGCTGAAGCTCCACAACGACAAACTCGTCTATGCATTTCCCGTCACCGGGATCGAAGGCGTTTCTCACGTATACATTAATGCTCGCACAGGCGCTGGCGAAGGCATTGACTATAACCTGTAACCTATAACCAAAAGAGGCAGCCTCGCGAATACCATCGCTTTGGACTGCCTCGTTTTTTGGTTTTTTGTCACATTAGATTAAATCTCACGAAAAACACATCTGAATCTTTCTAAATTTCACTCTTTCCGTTCATCCGTAGCACAATGAGCTGGATACTCTGCTTCTACCGAAGCAGATCGATTTATTAATCCGATCATTGGGTTTGTGACAACATTGTAGACGAAGTCGGTGTAAACGTATACGTTCCGCCAGCTTCTGCGTTGAAAGAAATCGGCTTAAGGCCAGGACCTTCCAACTGACAACGTCCAGCAATTGAACTTTTTACGGTGACTTCAGTAATTTCAGATTTTGCCCAGGAAAATCCAATGGTATATCCACCTCGGGCCCTGAGCCCCTCCACACTCCCTTCACACCAGTTGTCTGGTAAGGCAGGCAGAAGCCGGATCACATCGGTGTGGCTCTGCATTAACATCTCAGCAATTCCAGAGGATCCCCCGAAGTTGCCGTCAATCTGAAACGGAGGATGATTGTCAAAGAGATTGGGCAACGTGGAGTGCTCCAGGAGCGCTCTTACATTTTCATAAGCCTTCTGCCCATCCTGAAGTCTTGCCCAGAAGTGAATAATCCAGGCCCGGCTCCATCCGGTATGCCCCCCACCATTGTCCAATCTACGTTCGAGCGTTGTACGTGCGGCCTTTGCGAGTTCCGGCGTGTGTTCTGGAGTGAAGCTCTCTCCAGGGTACAAACCAAATAGATGTGAGATGTGCCGGTGCCCCGGTTCCACTTCTTCGTAATCCTCCATCCATTCCTGGATTTGCCCGTTTTTGCCGATTTGTGTTTTCGGGATTCGCTTCAGAGCAGCAGCAAGTTCTTCCCTAAACGTATGGTCCCTTCCGATTAACTCGGCACTTTGGATGCATGCAGTGAACAGAGCCTCGATGATCTGAAAATCCATCGAAGCGCCAACGCATAGCACCCCAATCTCCCCATTTGGCAGCTTGTAACTGTTCTCTGGAGAGACGGATGGACAGGTAATCAGACGGCCATCTGCATCCTCAATCAGATAATCAAGGAGAAACTGCGCCGATTCCTTCATCGTTTCGTATGCTTCTTCCAGAAAAATGAGATTCTGACTATAGCGATAATGCTCCCATAAATGCAGGCATAACCAAGCAGCACCCAGCGGCCAGAAGGAAGCTGGCAGGTAGGTATCCTGAGGGGCCGTGTCTGCCCAAATATCCGTATTATGATGTGCGGTAAACCCGCGGCAGTCATACATCTTTCGTGCCGTGATTCGGCCAGGCTCCCGCATTCGCTCAATCAGATCGAACAAGGGCTCATGGCACTCGGCTAGATTGCAGTTTTCGGCGAGCCAGTAGTTCATTTGGGCATTAATGTTGATCGTAAATTTGCTGTCCCATGGCGGAGTGAAACTGTCATTCCATATGCCTTGAAGATTAGCAGGCAAGGAGCCTGGCCGGCTTGAGGAAATCAGCAGATAACGACCAAACTGAAAGTAGGTTTCGATCAATTCGGGGTCTTCTTCTCCCCTTTGGAACTGTTTTAATCTCTCATCCGTCGGCCCATCATGACGATCAGAACTTTTGGACAGGTTCAACGAAACCCGGCTGTACAGTTCATGATAATCCGATGTATGTCGTACAAGCAGTGTTTCATAAGGAATCCGGCTGAGTTCTTCCATACGAAGTTTAGTGTGTAATTCTGGATCTTCCTGGCGGAAAGTCGTTTCGGCAGCAAGCAGCAGTGTGACCGAGTTCGCGTCCTTCACCAGCAAATACTCGCCAAGGAGCTGACAGCTACCTCCTTCTGGTATCGCTTTCAACACAGCTGCGAAGGAGCTGCCGTCTTTACCACCGCATTCACCACGCATAATGAGTCCACTCTGCTCCCACTTCTTGGTTTTCTCCAGGTATCTCCAATTCTGACGATTGAATCGGGCCTTCATGGACAAGGCATTCTTCTTGTCTGTTGTGATTCGGATGATGATGGCTTGATCCGGATGACTGGCAAACAGCTCACGAGTATAACGGGTACCATTAACATTATAGCTAACCCTGGAGATGCCCTGGTTTAAATCCAGCTCACGTACATAGTCTTCAACAGGACCATCATGATTGCCGAATGATAACTGCAGCTCACCAAGTGGCACATAATGTCTTTGGGCTTCAGGAAGCCCGGCCATCGTCATGCTGGCCATCTCTTCAGCCTCCCGAAGTTTCCCTTCCATGATTAACTTGCGGATATGGGGCAGATTGGGCAGTGCATCTTCGTTATTCCGATCCCGGGGGCCCCCATACCACATCGAGTCTTCGTTTAACTTCAAACGCTCCTCCGCTACGCCTCCAAATATCATTGCCCCAAGCCGACCGTTCCCGATTGGCAAGGCCTCGTTCCATATCTCTGCTGGTTTGCCGTACCACATGCGATGATTGTTCCGATTGGATTCTTTCATTCTGAACCTCCAATATAAATTTCAATGAATTTCAACGAATGATAAGAGATTAATCTCATATTAACATCCCAACAAAGAATAAAAATAACGTATTCATGCAGATCCATACTCTTTCATGATATGAGGATCGAAAAAGATCATGTATTGGGAGATTTTCTTCGATAAACATCAATGAGATTGACTGCCTGCCATAAAAGATTACGGACCTGATTCGCAAGAATGCGAACCGGCCCGTGTTTAAGAATAATCGATGATTTGTCGCCAAGATTAGATTATACCTAATTATTCTTTTTACTTGGAAATGGATGAAGAATCATAGGCTGCCTGCATAATTTCGAGGTAACGCTTGATGTTGAGGCCTTCCAGCCCTTTCACATAATCGTCCCAATCCTTTTCCAGACTCTTAGCTCCTGTGATGAATTGCAGGGCATTCTGGTCAATATAATCCTTGAGGTTCGTCTGCATCATGCTTGTTTCGTCCGCATTTGCCGGGTCCACCCATAGTGCCCAATGCGGAAAAACTTCCTTGGGTTCTTTGCCTTCCATCAAGAGTGTTGCCTCATAAAGTCGGCGCTCATAACCGTCACCTGCATAGATGTCCTTGCCTTGTACTTCGGCATCGCGGTATGCCCTGTGGTGATTATATTGACTCAGCGCACCCCAGCTGTCATTACGAGGCTCCTCACCTGTGGGGAGGGGAATCGCTTTGTAGAGTGGTTCCACCTGATCATTAAGGGCCACGTCGCCTTCCTCCGGCTTGCGCCAGCTGGTGCCCTCCTCACCCAGATATGCACTCATGGCTCCTTCTTGTGTGTAGAGATAATCCAGCATTTTTATGGCTGCAATCTGTGTCTCTTCACTTGCCTTGTTTGTGAGGACAAACGATGCTCCAGGGTCAATCGGATAGTTATAGGTCGCATAATTGGCATGCGGCCCTTTCAAAGGAGCAATCGGATTATAATCCTTACCATACGGAGCACCCTCAGCTGTATTTACAAAAAGAGATGGGTGCATGGCTGCACCTGCGCCAAGAAGCTGCGCATCCGCATTATCTCCAATTTTTTTAAAGGCCCCCACATTTTGCGTGAACGCACCAGGGTCAATCAAACCTTCATCATACAGAGACTTGATATAGGCCAGTCCTTCCTTCCACTCTGGTTTGTTCGCAACCGTATCAACCCGGCCATCCTTTGCAATGAGATAGGTTCTGTCATCGTCGTAGATAAACCCGTTCATCAAATAGGGAATGATGTGCACGCCGAAGTTTTCAATGGAACCGCTCAGCGGGACTTCATCCGCTTTGCCGTTGCCGTTCGGGTCCTTGGTTTTGAATGCTTTTAGCACTTCCTTAAATTCTTCCGTCGTTGTAGGCTCGGATAAGCCGAGCTGCTCTAGCCATTTCGTATTCATCCACATTTTGTTCGGATATGAGCAGTGGAAACATTCATTCAAGCCCGTCAGACCGTAAATATTGCCGTCGGGTGCAGTGTTCATTGCTTTATAATACTCACTGCTGTCCAGTACCTTTTTGATATTCGGTGCGTATTGCTCAATTAGATCATTGAGCGGCACAATGACACCTTGCTGGCCAAATTTCAACAAGTCCGTTTGAGAAAAACGGTCCACCCATGGAATGAGCAAATACAGATCCGGGTAATCCCCCGAAGCCAATGATATTTGTCTTTTTTCAGCTGCGCCGTCAAAAGGAACCGTCGTCCAGTTGATCTTCACGTTAAACTTCTCTTCCATCTTTTTCGTAAACTTGTTCGTTAGAAGGTTGGTATCCGAACTTTGATGAGCAAACACATTAATGGTCACATTGTCCCCGGATGAAGGGCCGCTCCCCTCTTCTCCGCTGCCCGGATTGGATGATGAACATCCCGCCAGTGCCACAGACAGAAGCAGTATACAAGCAAGTAAGAATGACCCTGTTTTTCTCAAATAGACCCTCTCCCTTATGAATGAATGTAGTGAACTAGCCCTTGACGGAGCCAATCAACATGCCCTGAACGAAATATCGCTGTACAAACGGATAAATGACAAGTACCGGCAAGCTGGCCATCACAATGAGTGAGAACTTCATCAACTCAGCCATTTGCTGCTGCTTCACCATCTCTCCCACATCCATATTTCCCGTGCTGTTACTCAGAATCAGAATGCTGCGGAGAATCAACTGAAGCGGATAGAGCGATTGCGTTTTTAAATAAATCAGGGCATCAAAATACGCATTCCACTGCCCCACGGCATACATCAATGACAAAACAGCGATGATGGGTTTGGCGAGCGGCAAAATGACGCTGAAAATGAAACGGATATCACTGCATCCGTCAATATCTGCTGCCTCGGACAGTTCTTCCGGGATGGAATTCTGAAAAAAAGTACGTGCGATAATCACCTGCCACACCCAGATGGCATTAGGAATCAACAGAGCCCAGCGTGTATCAATCAGTCCCATGGATTTAACCACCAGGTAAGTTGGAATTAATCCGCCTGAGAATAACATGGTGAATGTAATAAACATCATGAGAGGGCTGCGCCCAACAAAGGTTTTTTTGGAAAGCGGATAAGCAATCATAATGGTCAGTGCTACACTAATGATTGTTCCTATTGTGGTGTAAAATAACGAATTGGCGTAACCCATGATAACCTGATCGTTGCGCAATACAGACTTATAGCCGTCGAGTGTCATATCAACAGGCCACAGCCAGACTTTTCCGGATGTAACTGCTGCCGGGCTGCTCAGTGAAGAGCTTACGATATAGATCAGTGGATAGAGTACTGCAATCAAGACAACCGTCAGAATGAGGTAGATGATGGCTATAAACACCCGGTCCCCAAAAGATTCTCTGATGGTGCTCCTCTGACTAACCGCTGAACCCGCTTGGGATTGCAACTTGCTCATCTGATTCCCCCCTTTCCTTTTGCCGCATTACCATAAGCTTGTATTGGACAGACGCTTGGCAGCAGCATTGACCGTTAACAACAGAATCAGGTTAATAAGCGAATTAAAGAGGCCAACTGCGGTAGCAAAGCTGTAATTGGCATTTAGCAAACCCATTTTGTACACATAGGTGGAGATAATCTCGGAAGCCGATAAGTTCAACGGATTTTGCAGCAAATAAATTTTTTCAAATCCGACGGCCATGATATTGCCAACGCTCAGAATCAGGATAATGACTGCAGCAGGCAGCAGGCCGGGCAGATCGATGTTCACCATTTTCTGAAACCGGTTAGCTCCATCAACCTTGGCTGCCTCGTACAATGAAGGATCAATACCCGCAAGTGCTGCCAAATAGATGACTGCGGAATATCCCGTGCTCTGCCAGACATCCGAAAATACATAGATGGAACGAAAGAGCCCAGGCTCTCCAAGGAAATTGACCGCTTCAAAACCAAGCGTCCCTGCAATTGTGTTCACAATGCCCAGCCGCGGCGATAGGAAAAGCATGATGATGGATACCATGACAACGGTTGAAATAAAGTAAGGTGCATAAGTAACCATCTGTACCGTTTTTTTGAATTTGGCGCTCTTGACTTCGTTCAACGCCAGTGCCAGCAGTATCGGGACTGGAAAACCCACGACCAAACTGTAAAACGAAATATACAGTGTGTTTTTGATCAGGGTAGCGAACGCCGGGTTTTGGAAAAGCAGCTCAAAATATTTGGTGCCCACCCACGGACTTCCCCAGATCCCCTTGATCACGTTGTAATCCTTGAAAGCAAGCACAGCATTAACCATGGGCACATACTTGAAAATAATGAAGTACGCGACGGGAGGAATCATCAACAGATAGAGCTGCCAGTGCCTCCTCCAGCTTCTGGACAAGGCCAGTTTCACTGCAGATCGCCTGCCTTGTTTTACTACCGTTTTACCATTCGAGATTGTCGTTCTCAGAATCATCCCCCCAGTAGGTAGCCTATATGAATAAGGCCCTCTTTTTTTGATAGCGCTTTCTTGTTCGTAATCATAAGAGGGCGTCCTTAGTCACGTAAAGGTACACTTTACTCGATGAGGTACGATTCAAGGACAACAAGGCCGAGAAGCCTGATATGGCTTTATTTTCGCAAGAATTTTTTTAATGTTTTTTCTTGAATTGATAATCATGATTGTCCCAGCTTCATTACATTTCGTTCTCCATCTGGCGAAATGAACTAGGCAAAACACCACGGACTCGCTTGAAGGCTCTCCGGAACGAATGCGCGCTGTTGTATCCGGTAGTTAGAGCAATCTCATCGATCGTCCGCTCAGTCTCACGGAGCAGTTCAGAAGCTTTGTTAATTCGTACCTTCTCCACATAGTCGGAAAGGTTCTCACCGGTATACTCCTTGAATAATTGCGAGATATATTTTTCCGGTTTACCCATTTGTTCTGCAATGCGATATACCGTTAAGGTTGCATCCGCATAGCGTTCCTGAATGAAAGCCATCGTTTCGTTGATAATTTCAGCATGCATATTGGATTTTTTGCGTTGTATGTCCAGGCAGACGTCTTTCGCCAGTTGATGAAACTTGTCCCGGAGTGCGGTAACACTGTCCGTTACCTGAATAGCCGCAATTCGATTCTTAAACTCATCGACAAGTGCTTCGTCCAGCATGATTTTGGGTTCCAACTTCAGAAATGTTCCCTTCAATTCCACAACGAACTGCTGTGTCATGTCATAAGACAGCTCCCGCTCGGTAAAATTGCAGTGGAACAACTGATCCAGAACCCGATCCGATTCTTCCATTTCACCCGCCTTCAGCGTATTGAGCAGACGCTGTTCGGACTCCATCGGATAGTAATACAATTCGGTTTCCTTGACGGTGTCCTCGAATCTCACCAGATGCTCCGTTCCCATGTGAATGGCATATTCCAATGCTTGCCTGGCCTCGTTAAACGAACGGCCAACATCATTCCACACCTCATAAGAAGCACCCATTCCAACAGTGGTCGATACCCGGTATTCCCGGTAAACTGCATCCATCTGTTTGCTCAGTTCGGAAACCGTTGTGTGCATGGCTAAATCCGAGGGTTCAACACTAAGCGGTTGTACAAAAGCAATCTGGTCTGTTCCCCAGTCTGTTATCAAGATATCTGAATTCCATGTCGTCAAAGCTTCACGCACGATAAGCCTCGCGACGCTTAGTTCTTGAATAATTTCTTCGCTATCCGGACTTCCATAACCGTCTACCTTCACAATCCCTACAACCCCTCGGCTCGTATGAAGAGGTATATCGGTCTGGGATGAGAGCGCCTCCAACTCGGGGATGGTGTAAAACTCACCTGTCAGCAGACGTTTGATAAATCCATCCCGTAACATGGGAATCTGTTCATTTAATGCATTCTTAAGTACATGGTTATTGGTAATTAGGCTGGTGATATTGCTTGCCAAAAAATCATATTCGTTGCTTGTCTTTCCAGGCAGCCCTATATCCTGTTCCCGGAAGGCCGACAGAAGCCGGTGAATCGGTGCGCTGTGTCGGTAAGCCAGCATTAGCCCAATCAATAATCCAATACCAAGTGTTGCTAGCGTAAAGGTTAAGGTAACCTGCTTGATCTGATCGGCCTTTACCATAAGCGCACCTTCGGGGATGCCAGCCATGTAATTCCAGCCGTTTTGATTGGAGTGAATGGAAATAAGTAGCCGCCCGTCGTCCATTGGCATCACTTCATCGTTCTTGTTAGCAGGCATACTTTTCAAGTTTTCCGCCTCGGCTTCATCTATACCACGTGAAAAAATAATATCCCCATTCGAATCTGTCACCAATGTCCACCCGCCATATTGCTCCACAATATGTTGAGTCAAACTCGCCATCTGATTCTCATCAATCATGACGCCAATGGTAGCCTGCGGCTTGTTGAAGCTGTTTAAAGGAATCGACTGAAGAAACGTGATGGCTGGAGCGTCCACAAACACACCACTGAGAATCTCCTTCTTATAACTTTGTAGGGGAATGATTTCGTTTAAATGCGGCTTTTTTAATACATTCTCTTTCCACGCTGTGAACGTTATGCCTTCCAGGCGGTTGGCAGCAAAATAATGCTCAGGTCGGTAGTAAACCGTCGTAGGCGTAATAATGACATTATAGTTGGGGATATAGATGAAAAAACGAGACAAATAATCATTCGTACTGCTGTACATGGACAGGCTGCGCTGCATGCGGCTCAAACCATAGACATTATTGACGTCATGCGGCTTGGGATCAGCTATTAAACGGTTTAAATCCTGGTTAATGGCCAGTTGTCTCGTGAAATCCTCAACCAGCATCAGATTTCGTTCAATAATTTCCTTGCTCAGGTTGAGCGATTTGAGGCTGTTCTCAATCGAGCTGGTCCTCGCTGCTTCAATGGATGTTCGATAGGAGGCATATCCGGCAATCTGAGGAATCATGAGAACTATAAGATACGAAATCATGAATTTGCGAAACAAAGGCGAGAATTTGGACCATAAGCGCTGCATATGTACCCCCTTCTTTCGTAAGCGTTTTCAAAACTGTTTTGTTAATGATACACCTATCATTTGCACCAGGTGAAGGTACAACTTCTTCTTTTTGGTACAAATACTTAAAATCTTCTCCAAGACTGAAATATTAATTACAACGTCCCCGCTATTTCGCTAATTCCAACCTGTACGGGTTCGTTTTCAAACGTTATTGCCGCAGGTGGTGGTTTATTGTTACTCATATTTCCCGCACTCAGCTGGCCCAAGTCATAACGAAAAGAGCCGATCACCTTGATCGGCTGCCTTCATTTTATCGAACATTAACAACCTTTTTGCATTTTACCCCACCAGGATCTTACTTCCTGACCATCGATCCCGACGGCTGGACCGCACGGACGATGGACAACAAGCTTGCCGCGCAGTACGAACATACCATTGCTATCACGGCTGAAGGTCCACAAATTCTAACCCTCCAATAGAACAAATATAGGTCTTATTAAGTAATGAGATTTATTGTCTTAATAGAAAAATGCTCCCGCATCTGTGATCAATGTACGGGAGCACTTCATTTAGTTGCTGAAGTAGTGAGACTGTTGAAGGTCGGCGATCAGTGTAGGTTGCACAGGCCTCCATCCAAGAAGTTCCTGAGTTGCAACGCTTGATCTGGGGATATCCAGTGCTGCAAGTGTGCTGAGGAAACCGAAATGGGCGTCTGCCTCTTTTCGTGAAATACTGACTACAGGCACATGGAGTTGTTTACCTATCTCACTTGCAATGTCGCGAAAGGGTACACCTTCATCTGCTACCCCATCCAATCGTGAACCAGCAGTTGCCTTTTCCAGCGCCAAGCAGTACAGATGCGCGGCGTCTAGACGGTGCACAGCTGGCCAACGGTTCTTCCCCTCTTCGACATAAGCTGAGAACCCTTTTGTTTTAGCAATGCTGATCAGGTTTGGCACAAATCCTGTATCACCCTCACCGTGGACTGAAGGACACAGCTCTACAATTGATGTCCGCACTCCGCGCTTAGCCAGCGATAAAACCACGTTCTCCGCTGCCTCTCCATTGGCGTGTGTGGTAATTACGAATGGCTTGCCGGACCCTTCCAGTGCCGTCCCCATTGCTTCTACGGCGTGCAGATCAGCTGCAAGTGCCCCAGCGAAGTTTGAGAAATCGTGATTAAACGCAAGATGAATGACGCCATCCGCAGCAGCTGCTCCACTACGAAGACTGTCGAGATCATCAATGTCACCGCGGTGCACTTCTGCCCCAGCCTCTGTTAGTTTCGCAGCGCTACGGTCTGAACGCACAAGACCGACGACATGATGACCCCGATCCATAAGTTCACGGATAACAGCCGAACCGATGTAACCTGTTGCTCCTGTTACGAAAACACGCATTATGAAATCCCCCTTAAGCTACAATCCTTTGTTGTTTAACTATAATTACCACGCGATGGGTCCATCCTCATCTGAGAACGTTCCTGTTGGACCGTCTGCTCCAATCATTGCCAACCGGACTGCTTCACGTGCCCCTTGTTCAACACTTCGAGTACCGGCAAAATTATTGAGCGCAGTAGACGTAAAGCCTGGACATGCCGCATTGACTTTGATGTTTGTCGATTCAAGTGCAAAAGCAAAGGCAAGTGTTACCGCATGGACAGCCGATTTAGATGCCGAATAGGCTCCATACATCGCACGATGTGAGTTTTCCGGGATAGAGTTCCAGCTAAGGGAACCTCCGGTACTACCCATGTTGACAATGCGTGCTGCCGGAGCCTCACGCAACAGTGGCAGCATGGCCTGCGTGACAGCAATGACACCAAAAACATTGGTTTCATAAACTACACGAATATCTTCGAGCGATGCAACAGTTAAAAGCCCGCTCGCCGCGCCACCACTTGGAAACGAATCACCTGCTCTACCTGCATGTGAAATACCCGCATTGTTTACAAGTACATCGAGACGTCCAAATTCGTTCCGAATATGACTTGCTGCATTAACGATGGAATCCTGACTTGTCACGTCGAGCTGGATCGCATGAGCATTCGAACCGATACTTCGGGACGCAGCCTCTCCATTCTCAAGGCTGCGTGCTCCCACGAGTACTGTGAATCCGTGTTTCGCTAGATCCTTCGCAATTTGTAATCCGATACCTTTGTTAGCTCCCGTGACCAGGGCGATAGGTTTATCATGCATAGTTATAATCTCCTTCTTTGACAAATGATTTTTTTAAAAACGTTATAGTTGACGTATCAACCTAAATCAAAGTTAGCACATTGAAGTTGACGCGTCAACCATGTTATTATTCTCCTATGGATAATAACGAACTAAACCAAGAAGAAATGCGTATATGGCATATGTGGAAAGGTACCTTTCAGACCATATTCGGTCGTGTAGTCAAAGAGATGTCCGATCACACAGGACTATCCGAGGGTGATTTTGGTGTATTGGATCGATTAGTCCTTTTCGGGAACGGCAGCCTTCGTCAACAGGAATTAGCCGACTCTATGGACTGGGATAAAAGTCGGTTATCTCATCATCTGAAGCGTATGGAAAAACGCGGACTCGTGATGAGGAAACCCCTAGACTTAGATCGCGGAGTACAGGTCAGTATCACTCCCACCGGAAAATCAATGTTGGATGATGCTCGTCCCTTCCTCTCGAAGGCAATACGCAAACATTTTTTTGACCAATTAACGGAACAAGATATTGATTTGATTACTAAGCTGGCGGAAAGGACAAACACAACGTCTTAGCTCATAATAAGCCCACATTTTTACATGTTTGATAAAGGTCGTGGTAAGGTTAAGGCAATCGAATTGAACTAGTTTAAAAAAACAAAAAAAGCCGATCACCTTGATCGGCTGCCTCCTTGCTTCTTGAAGCAATCATTTCCTTTAGCTTAATCATGTATCACACGAATTCAATTAACTTCCTATCTATTTCTGCGATATCACCTATCTCCGATGTACCATCCCAAAGAATAATTGAAGAAGCTTCATCGTTTTCAACAAACTCATGAAGTTCGCACAGTTCCCCCATAAACAGAGCCCCATATTCTGTCCGTTCAGGTCCATGGAAACTTGGCTGAAGTCTAAACTTCATTAATCCTTTAAATTCAGCCGTGTCCATAGGTTGATTGGTTTCCTCAAACAATTCTCGAATGACACATTGCTCAGCGTTCTCACCAGCTTCAATCATACCTCCCGGCAGTTCCCATTTGTTTCTCCACTTATTATGCATGAAAAGGTACTTCCCTTGGCACTTCACCACAATTAGAGCATGTGTGAGTGGAGCATCCAGTGTCATTGAAATGAGCTTATCATACTCGATATGAATAAATTCCAAAAAAATGTTGCCTTTTGAATCCGCCATGATTGCCATGTACACTCCTCCGTTTCTGTTGTAACAAAAATAAAAAACGCGCCAGACGAAGTCCCCGCGCGTTGTATCTCGCAGGATGGGAAGCGCGTATAGCGTTAACCCATCCCAATTTTTCAAGGAATGGATTAACGCTCTCCATGATGATGACATTGTTTTAATTCTAAAATAAACATCGTCCATTCTCCTAATCAATTTATGGAAATAATACCCACTTTCGTGTTTTGTGTTGATCCTAACTATACGTTTCTATAGATATGAATATCTATTCCTTTATTCGAAGGTATGCCTTCGCCCATTAGTTCATCCTTGTTCAAATAGGACAGGGCTTGGCTGTTCGTGATGATTTTAGGAGAGGTTCGAAACAATACATTCTCCGGTTTCTCATCGAACATCCCATTATTCTCAATATACATTTTACAAGCTTCACCTGTATAATCCTTACCCTGAAGCATGTATCTTGCGGATAAGCTATGCCGACCGCCATTCGGGCCAATAATTTGAGTATCTACCCCTCCAGGAAGAATGTCACCTTCGAAATATTTTCCTGTGACATGCCCACTAAAAGAAATCATGACTACGGAGTCGCCATCATGATTATTGGAGAGATCCGTAGTATCCCCTATCGCAACATGTACCGTGAATACTTTTTCCCATGCCATGAAATTCACCTGCTTTTTAAGTATAGAGTCATCTACAATCTTATCGTCAACAGTACTGTTGGACTGGAATAGTCCTTAAATAGCAGTTATAAATGCGTAGAGAAAACCTTATAACATATCTTCTTATAAAACATTAGATCACTAGTAACTTCAACCTTCAATCGTAAATATATTGACACACGGCAGAAGGCACTGATTGCAATTTGATTTTAGAGGGCAGCCCAATTTCTTCAATTCAACATGATGTTATTCCTTTCCTCCAAAGATCACAAATCTATATCTTCTGTTTCTCGACCATCTTATAATAAATTCCCTTTCGAATCAGTAACTCATCCGGGCTTCCTTGCTCTACAATTCGTCCTTTTTCAAGCACCAGGATGTAATCAGCATTCTTTACGGTGGAGAGTCGGTGTGCTATGACCAATATCGTTTGCTTCCCCTTCAGGTTTAACAAAGTATCATTTAAGTCACTCTCCGTCATGGCATCTAAAGCAGAGGTGTACTCATCCAGCATCAGGATTCGAGATTCATTCATGAATGCCCTGGCTAATAAAATTCGTTGGATTTCTCCACCAGAGAGATTGTCTCCGTGGCTCTCCACCTTCTTGTCATATTGCTCAGGCATGGCTTGAACAAATGATTGAACACGAGCCATTTCAACAGCAGTATTAAACCTCAACCAAGATTCTTCATCCATTTCTTCTTTTTCCAGCGGATAAATAATGTTTTCTAAAATAGACTTATTCCACAGCACTCCCTTTTGCGGAGAGTAGCCAACATATTTTCTTAATTCATGTATATCCATCTCCTTAATGGAGACCCCATCCAGTAATATCTCCCCGTCATCTGGCTCTATGTACCTATGGATAAGTTCAAAGATGGTAGATTTCCCTGAGCCACTTAATCCAACAATACCCACGAAATCTCCTGGTTCAATATCCAAATTGAAGTTGGAGATACCGAAGGAGTCCTCGAAGGCATAACGATACGATACATTTCTCATCTGGAGGCGCGGAATTCGGGTATAATCCGGAACTTCAGCTCCTGATTCGCTCTTTTCTAATTCAAGTATTTCATTCAAGTTATTCACGATCACTTTCATACGGCTCATATCGATATTTAACGTAAAAAGCGTCTTGAATATGCCATATAATCTTGGAAGTATAACGATAAATGCCAGCAACGTTCCTGGTGAAATTTGACCCTTCAGGATCAGGTACAGACTATAGCCATACATGATACCTGTAATCAAAGAAATAACCGTGTCAGCAACAAGGTTTATGATCATATGATGGAAAACCCTAGACTGCTTTGAAGCCTTCCAGGCTTCGTCGTTCCAGATGCTCCACCTCTTTTTCTCCGCCTGATGCCCGTTAGACATATGTACCGCTTTTATATTATGAAATAGATCATTCAAATAACTGATTCCCTTTTCCAAAATGTCATAATAATGCTTATCCAGCCTCTCCGTCTTGTTTCTAAAACGCTTGAAGCCATACATAAACACAGGAAATGAAATCAGCGCAACTAACGTCAGTTCAACACTCATAGAGAGCATAATCCATAAAGTAGCGATCAACAAAATGCCATTTGATACGATCGACATGATGGTATCTACCACAAAAATTTCACATAACATCCCCACTTGTGAGGTGATCCGGTTAATAATTTCTCCCCTTCCGATTCTGTCCACATTTCTTGGTCGGGTCTGCAGTAATCGAGAAAACAAACGGAGGCGAAGGTTCTTGGATAAATGGTTCCCCAACTCGTTGTTATAAAATGAGGTAACGCTGTTCAAAGCGGCAAATACAATAGGAATGAGCATAAGCAGCACAATATAGAGTGCAGCCTTCCCGATTTGCTTTCCAAGTAGGATACTGTCAAATAAATCTTTAAACAGGAGCGGTTGAGCGATGGAGACTGCTGAAGCTGAGATATTGAACAACAAAATTAAAAAAATCGTTCTTTTACTTTTAAACAATATCTCAATAATCTCTAACCGAGTTGGATTCATAGGCTAGCCCCCTATGGATGGTTTGCTGCCTTATAACGATGCAAAAGTCACTTTAAATCTCAGTAGAATCTCCTATTGTAACAATAATACTAGCTTGCTTTCATAAGAGGTTTTAGAATCGGGTTAATGATCTCCTTTCTCCTTAGCTCAAAGACTCCGTAATAGAAATTAGCCATTCACGGTTGCTATCTTCGGCCATGACTTCATACTGTAGTGCCTTACCCTTAGTCGGTCCTACCTCCGCCCAGACCAATCTCTGTAATTCATTGTCTCCGATGTAAAGGGCTTCGTTGGAACGAACTGTTAACTTCTCAATCGTTTGTTTCTCTATATCAGGTACCTGAATACGACTTTTAGTCGTTCCAAAAATCCGGAATTGAAATACCGTTTCATCTTTACGATATATTAAACTTACACCAACGAGCGTATCATTCGGTTTGAGATCTCTCACAACATCTTTGCCGGTTTCTGAACTCTCCCTAGCCATTTCATCGATTTCTTCCTCTGTCAGATTGTCAAATCCATAATAAACCTGAATATCCATCACATTAGCATCAGCAGGAAATACGGGCTCCCATGGTGATAGTTTTGCCATTAACTCTGTAACACCTCCGAGCCACTTCACTGCTCCGTAATTTGTTTGCTGACTGATTTTTTTATCAGCGGCAAGATATATCCCTTTTCCCATCCCAGGTTTTAATTGGCGAACAATGCGATCAATGGTATTCTCCTCTTGAGATGAATCGATATTTAAAATGGCTAACACTTCTCCCTCTTCATTCCTCATTTCCAAAGTCTACACTCTCCTTGTAAGGTAGTAAGCACGCAGCTTCAAAATCATGAGTAACCCCCATCCCAGGAACCGATTAGCGGTTCAAAAGCAGGACGGGGGCTTGGCTAATTGTTCTCTACATTGTCATAACGGCACACTTATTGGACTGCAGTGACATTGATGTTATCAATATTTGGCCCTTCTGTACCGGTTGTGACCACTTTAATCGTATTGGTTCCCGAATTCATGGGGACCTGAATGGTTTTTTCACTCCAAGTCGACCAGCTGCCTGTTGCGGGGAAGGGTTCGTTGCTGATGACTTTGGTTCCGTTAACGAAAATGTCGAGATTACGCGTTCCGCTTTCCTGAGCGTAACGAAATTTCACGTTTTTGGTACCTGTTATCGTGTTATTGATGGCATTCCATTGAATGGCCGAACCTGTATACGCATTAAAGTTCACGTATCCGGTCCCAGTGTATCCCGGGTAGAGCGTCTCGATCACGGCATCGGTAAGTGTAGTGCCTGTTTCTGCCTCGTACGTGGTTCCGCTGCCTGGAGTGACACTACCACCGGTAATGTTGGCTACAAACGTGGTTACGCTTTGGGCTGGCAGTTGTGCTGTAAAGGCTCCACCTGATACCGTAATCGGTGCTCCGCTTGCCAGGTTTCGGCTGCTATCCGTAACCCAAGAGGATACAGTGGAAGCGTTACCATTCTGCAGGACAAATTTTTGACTTACAGCCGAGGTGCCGCGATTAATCGCCACAATGACTGCCTTATTATCACCTTTATAGGCTGAAACGAACGTATTGGTATCCGGATTTTTGGTTGCATCGACTCGGTAATAGCCTGGCCGCACGAATTTGGAGAAGTGTGCCATATTATATCCACGTTTGCTAATGCTTCCATCCTCATTCATCGGGCCATATTGTCTCCGAATATACCACCATACATATGCCTGGAAATCCCCTTCGACCATGGCATTATGCATATGGTACGATACGTCCAGTGCCTCAGGCCAGCGATCCGACGAGTTGTTATCACTGTTCGGGTAATACACTTCGGTCATCCACAGTTCTTTGCCGGCTCCCTTTTGCTTAAAGAGCGGGTATGCGAAATCTTTGAACTGTGTCCCGTACGTATGTGCTCCCAGAATGTCCATATTGGCGAGTGCCTGAGGATCATTCAGAATCGGATCAGACATGTTCTTCAAATACTGGAACGATTCAGGTGCCATAACCTTGGTATTTTGAATGGATCCCGCATTCTCCTTCATGAAACGAAGCATTTCCTGCGGTGTCCACCAGGTCCATTCATGAGCATAATCCGGTTCATTTTGTACCGAAATGGCATACAGATTTACACCGTTATCTTTCATATAAGTGACAAAGTCGTTCAGATGCTGCGCGTACGCGGCATATTTGTCGTATCTCAATCGTTTGGCGTTTGTATCCCCGTTGCGATTGAAGGTTTCGACCATGTCGCTTGGCGGATTCCAGGGAGAAGCGAATACGAGCGCGCCTTGTTCTATGGCTCTTTTCGCGGTAGCCACTTCCCTGTACCAGTTATTTCGATTTTCGTCGACATAGATTCTCAGTATGGAAAAACCAAGTTGATTCGGTCCGTTGCCAAAAGCGGTTTCTCGCTGAGCTGCCGTCAAGTCGCCAATCCAGGCGGGATGATTAATTCCTCCAAACCCCTTGATAAGCTGTTTTTCGGAAGACAAATTAATGTTGGCATCACTAGCTGCTGATACGTGTGTCGGCGTTAACATTAGAGGCAGGGCTGTTAAACAGGCCAACAGAACATGAACTGATTTTTTTAAATTCATCTTAAATTTCAATATCTTCACCTTCCTCAAATTGTTGTAGATATGAAAGCGTATTCAAAAATATCAACTTGTCCAGCAGCGAATAGAAATTCATGTACCACTCCCTTTCAAATCAAAAACAAAAACTAGATTTTATTTCTAAATCTTACTATATTATTCATTCAGCTAAAACCTGACAAATTATAGGTTATTTCTGGTTTGTGTAAGTTGGAGATATAGCAGACCACCAGATCAGCAGCTTGGCAGATGTCAAAAATATAAAAAATGACCCCTGAAGAATACAGGAGTCATCTGTTAAGTACTTTACAACCTCAAGGTTGGTTCTTCAACTGTTTACAAAAAGGGTCTTAATTCAGCATTGAATCGGTCCTTTTATGTCGTTTCGTTGTTTGTTTTCTTATACGAAAAGTAATCAAAATCAGCGTGCTTACGGGTACCTCCAAGATCCTGCACACAGAGACCAATGTATGTTCCCGTAAACCGGATGTATTCCGGAGATTCATCGGACAGATGTGTGACATCCAGCCATCCACCTGCAGGATGCCAGGATGGGTCATCATCGCATGCATAGTAAAAGCAGGCACGGTCATACTCATACACAACCCTTAACCGAATCCGATCCACTGAGTTTAATGGAATATCCTCCAACAGTTCGTCGTATATTCCGTATCTTGACTGAAGAATTCCCAAGCATATTCCCTTCTCTTCATGATAGGTTACCCGTAAATAGAGATAGTCTTTGGTATCGTAGTACAGAATTAGTCCAGCCATTTGTTGTGGATGGTCCGGGGCAAATTCCAGGCAAGTTTCAGCTTCACACCTGAAATCCTGAAGCCTCCGGGCGACCATGCTTTGTCTGTGTGTCGAGCTCATGGACTCCATCCCGCGCAAGCGCAAGTAACCTGGACGTTCCGTCAGGCTGAGCCAAGATGTATCGGGTGGGATACGAAGGGTATTCCAATCGTTCCGGAGCTCTGATTGATCGAAATGGTCCATTTCCGGTGCCGATTCAAATGGAACGGACGAGATTTTCGGTGCAGGCACCGAAACCTCCGGATGCCGACCACCATTTGAAAGCTTCAGCCAGCCTTCATCGCTCCACGTACACGGTTGAAGAGCTGTCTCACGTCCAAGGATGCAAAATTTCTCATGAACTGGCCTTCCGACCAGATGAGCCATATACCATTCACCCGTGTGAGTTTCGACAAGACTGCCATGACCAGCCTTTTGCAGAGTCAATTCCGGCCTGCCATATGAAGTAAGAATTGGATTCGCCGGATCAACTTCATAAGGACCTTGCAGGGAACGAGAGCGAGCAACCGTAACGGCATGTTCATAACCCGTACCGCCTTCAGCCGTAATCAAGTAATAATAGCCTTTGTATTTATATAGATGAGGCGCTTCTGTCAGCCCCAGTTCTGTTCCCTTAAAAATGTTAATGGCAGGCCCGATCAACTTTTGGTCCTGAACAGAGTATTCCTGCAGCACGATGCCTGCAAACCGATTTTTGTCCTTCCGGTGATCCCAGATCATGTTGACCAACCACTTGCGACCATCTTCATCGTGAAACAAGGAAGGATCGAAGCCGCTGCTGTTCAGAAAAACCGGTTCGGACCATGGGCCTTCGATATCTGTTGCGGTCACAAGGTAATTGTGAGTATCTTTAAAGGCCCCTACACGGCTTTTGACATCTGTGTAGATCAGGTAAAATACGCCGTTGTCAAAGCTAAGGCATGGCGCCCATACCCCTCCGGAATTAATGTTTCCTTCCATGTTCAACTGAGTGCTACGGGTCAGCGGAGAAGTTATCGGCCGCCAATGAATCAGGTCCCGGGAATGGTGAATTCGTACACCCGGGAACCATTCGAAGGTGGACGTGGCGATATAATAATCTTCCCCCGCCCTGCATATGGACGGATCGGGATGGAAACCGGGAAGAATGGGGTTGGTAATCATATTCATTATAGAAGCAACCTCCGGTATTAAAATAATGGCAGATACAACAAATGATAAAAATGCATCACCATGCCAGCGCTTTTTTGCCGGCTTCCAGAGCAGTTATGATCCGGTCTACATCATATATATTTCCTCTCCATGTTCCGCCGCTGACAGCTTGCAGCGCAGCCCAAAGCCTGGTATCATCCGGCAAATTTTCATCAGGACGCATATCTGGATGAAAAGTCCTTTGAGCCAGAATGAAAGCTCCTTCTTCTGGCGAAAACTCCGTATCTCCTTCTCCAATGAAGTTCACGCTGCCCTCCAGCTTGCCCCGATCCACAACGATGTCAATCAAGTCGCCGTTCCGGAGTTTGCCTATGGGCCCTCCTGCCAGCGCTTCGGGCCCAACATGGCCAATACATGCTCCGGTTGAAACTCCCGAGAAGCGGGCATCGGTGATGAGCGATACATATTTCCCAAAAGACAAATGCTTGAGCGCAGACGTAAGCTGATACGTTTCCTCCATCCCGGTTCCTGAAGGTCCACGACCGAGCAGTACGACAACGTCGCCAGCCAGAACCCCGCCAGTCTTAATGGCACGGATCGCCTCACGTTCAGTTGTAAACACCTTTGCCCGGCCACGATGCCGATACACACCATGTTCATCCAGCACATCAGGATCAATGGATGTGGATTTGATGACAGAGCCTTCTGGCGCGATATTCCCGGTGGGAAAGGTCACGGTCGAAGAAATCCCAAGACCCTGCGAGTGTTCTAAGCTCATGATCACACTGTCCGGATCAATCCCGTCCTTCTCTTTCAATTGCTTGCGTATGAGATGACGACGTTCCGACGTTTCCCACCAATCCAGCACTTCACCCAGTGACGCACCTGTTACGGTAAGTACAGATTCATCCAGCAGGCCAAGCTGTCTAAGGTGAAGCATAACCTCAGGAACACCTCCGGCCTGAAAAACCCGTATGGTCGGATGGAAGATCGGTCCGTTCGGCAGAGCACTAACCAGTCTTGGGACGTTCTTGTTCACCTGTATCCAGTCCTGTACCGTTGGCACAGTTAAACCCGCTGCATGAGCAGCAGCCGGGATGTGAAGAAGCAGGTTGGTAGATCCGCCGAACGCGGCATGAACGACCATGGCATTGCGAATGGACGCATCTGTAACAATGTCCGCCATCTTGATCCCTCGGGATTCCATGTTGATCAGTGCACGCGAAGATTGGCGCGCCATCTCGAACCAGATGGGCTGCCCTGAAGGTGCAAGAGCGGCATGCGGCACCGTCATGCCCATTGCCTCTGCTACCACCTGGGCGGTTGCCGCGGTCCCTAGAAACTGACAGCCGCCGCCCGGTGTAGCGCAGGCCCGACACCCTAGCTCCGATGCCATTTCAAGAGAGAGCTCTCCATTCGCGTACCTTGCACCAATGGTTTGGATTTTACCTGCATCCTCCCCATCAGTAGGCGGAAGCGTTACGCCGCCGGGAACAATAACTCCTGGCAGCTGCGGCATACCTGCAAGTGCAAGCATCATGGCGGGCAATCCCTTATCACAGGTTGCAACGCCGAGCACGCCTTTTCGCGTGGGCAGGGATCGAATCAATCTGCGGAATACCATCGCGGCATCGTTCCGGTACGGCAGTGAGTCGAACATGCCGGTTGTTCCTTGAGACCTGCCGTCGCAAGGGTCGCTGACATAGCCAGCAAACGGGATTCCTCCGTGGCTTGATATTTCTTCTGCGGCAGCTTTCATCAGCAAGCCGACTTCCCAGTGCCCCGTATGGTAGCCAAGAGCTGCGGGACTGCCATCTTCATTGCGGATACCGCCCTGCGTACTTAAGATTAGGAACTGTTTTCCATTCAATTCTCCAGGCTTCCAGCCCATTCCGACATTTTGGGACATGCCGAACAAGTCGCCGCTTGGAGCATTCCGCAGCAAATCATCGGTTAAAGGCAGACGTCCTGTTGCCCCTGGAGCATGCGCTATAATATCATAGCTGCTTGACTCCTTCTCCCCCATAATCGACATTATCTGTTCGTACATGGTAGCCTCCCACCGTTTATGACTTCACAAAGACTGTTTTGATCGCCGTAAAAAACTCGATGGCTGCTTGCCCCTGTTCTCTGGAATGCGAGCTTGACATCTTCATTCCACCGAACGGTGCCTGCAGTTCTACGCCGGCAGTTTCCGCATTAATTCTTACGAGTCCGGCATCCATATCCCGGATGAAGGACAGCATGGCCCCGACGTTTTGTGTATAGATTGAAGCACTCAAACCATAATCGCTGTCATTGGCCGACGCGATGGCCTCTTCCAAGGAATCCACCGGAATCAAGGCCAGGACCGGGCCGAATATTTCTTCCCGGGCAATGGTCATGTGCGATTCGATACCTTCAAATACCGTCGGCTGTACATAAAATCCTTCTGCGAGCTCAGGATTGTCCGGTCTTTTTCCTCCAGCGAGCAGTACGGCACCTTCATCCTGTCCTTTTTGAATGTAACTAAGCACGGTGCTCAGCTGGCCTTCACTCGCACATGGACCCATCCAGCTTCCGGAAGACATTCCGTCACCCAGACGGATTTCCTGGATTTGTGACAGGAGTTTTTCTTTAAAGGCATCATATACTTTTCGTTCAATAATGACCTTGCTGGTCGCCGTACATTTTTGGCCAGTTGATTTCAAGCCGCCGCTGATGGTGGCCTCAACAGCCAAATCCAAATCAGCGTCTGCCGCGATGATAATCGGGTTTTTGCCACCCATTTCAAGCTGGTACTTGGCTCCACGAGCAAGTGCTGCGGCGCCGACCCGCTTCCCGACTTCGTTGGAGCCTGTGAACGTTATTCCGTTTACATCGGGGTGCTCAGCAAGTGCGGAGCCAATTACCGAGCCTTTTCCGCTCACGAGATTGAGAACACCAGCCGGGATACCTGCTTCCTCAAAGCATTCCAAAACCTTGGCTGCCGTAACCGCCGTTTCCTGAGCTGGTTTCAATACAACGGTGTTGCCATAGATCAAAGCCGGTGCCGTTTTCCAGATGGGAATAGCCACAGGGAAGTTCCAAGGTGCAATTACACCTACTACGCCAAGCGGTACACGGGTCGTGAACATTAGTGCCTCCCTATCCGTTGAGGGAATCACATCACCCGTTTTCCGCATGCCTTCCCCTGCGTAATATCTCAAAATGGCGACGCCGCGCATCGTTTCTCCCTTGGCTTCCGGGAATGTCTTTCCCATTTCTCTGGTCATGGCTTCCGCCACCTCGTCGGCCCGGCGCTCCAACACATTAGCAGCTTGAAAAAGATAATTCCCCCGTTCCGCACCCGTTAAGTTCCGCCAGGTCTTCGAAGCTTCTTTTGCCGCTGCGACTGCATTGTTCAGGTCCTCTACACCCGAGGCTGGCACATAACCCACGATTTCTTTTCGATTCGCCGGATTAATGCTCGGTTCCGTCATTCCGGACGTTGGTTTTACCCATTCCCCGTTAATAAAATTGTTATAGGTCTGCTCTAACTGAAATGCGCTCATCGCATCCATCCTCCTTCTAAACTAGTTTGAAATGACAGGATTGATCAGTGTCCCGATATCACTTACGGATATTTCAATGCGGTCTCCTGGTTCAAGGGTGAAATCATTCGGAGGCACGATGCTAGTGCCTGTCAAAAGTACCGTACCGTCATACAAATCGTTATCCCTTGCCAAAAAGGAAACCAGTTCATCCAGCTTGCGGTTTAATTCACTCGTACTCGCTTCACTTTTAACAACCATTGATTCATTCCGATAGATCTGGCAGACAATGCTGAATTCATAGGGATTCTTCACCGTTTCCGCTAGTCGAATAGCTGGACCTATGGAGCAGGAATTGCGCCATATTTTGGCTTGTGGCAGATACAACGGGTTTTCCCCCTCGATATCGCGGCAGCTCATGTCATTTCCGGCGATGTATCCCACAATGCTGCCATCTGCGGCAAGCACCAATCCCAGCTCAGGCTCGGGGATCTGCCAAGTAGAATCGCTGCGCAGCGTGACAGCCTCATTCGGCCCGACAGTCCGGGCTGCAGTGGATTTAAAGAAGATCTCCGGTCTCTCTGCGTCATAGACCTTATCGTAGAAGGTTTCCGCATCCAACTTTCCATCCGTAGCTTCATAATTCCGCGCTTCCCGGCTCCGCTGATATGTCACACCTGCTGCCCACACTTCCGGTGCATCCACTGGTGTGATCAGGTGCAGAGAAGTCCAATCATCGGTCAGCTTGTTTACCGGTTTAAGAGCGCTTTCAATCCATTGAACCGGAGTAACACCCTTCTCCCTCGCCTGATAGATTAAAGTCATAAAATCTGCTTGCGGCAAACGATACGCTTGTTCATCATCCGTAACGGCTGCCAACCACTTCTGTTGTCCATCCAAAAATCGAATAATTCTCATTCCAGCTTGCCCCCTATCTCCCTACCGGGTTGATAACATTACCATAGCACCAGCGATGTTTCATGACGATGTACTTATCACTCCGACGACTTACCCTTTTCACGCATTATTTTTCTGTTAAACTATATCTATTCGTATTTGGAAAACAGAGCGTTAGAAGGAGGTAGCTGTGACCAAACTTTCAGAAGCCGTATATTTAGGCCGTCTGCCCGATGTTCGCATGTCTTTTCAATTGTTGGGACTGCATGCAAGACAAGTCGATTCCAACTGGACGTATCCGTCTCATGAGCATTCCATGTATGAAATTCACTGGATGTTGGACGGCGAGATGAACATGGTGGTCAACGGTCAGTCGTACAGTCAATCCATTGGAGACCTTCTGTTTATCCGTCCGGGTATGACTCACTCCTGCACAGATGCCGGACCGCAGGGTTTCACATACTTTTCCGTTCATTTCAGCGTACACGATACCTCCTTCTGTAGAGAACTCAACCGCTGCAAGGACATTTATTATCCAGCAGATTCGAGCCTCGCTTCAGGACTGTCCTCTTCACTCTGTACGTTGTACGATCTGGCCACAGAACACTTATCCATGCCGTTGTCTTCTTCCAAACAGATGAAAGTCCATGCCGCCGTATTCGAACTTCTCGGCTCACTGGTTGGCCAGTTATCTCAGAACGCATCCGTTACCTTATCGAGAAAAGAAACCATCGCCCGCCAAATTGCCGAGCACATTGAGGACTCCGTAAGATATATCCATCTTCATGGTGACGTTCGGGAGAGCGAACGGACCTGGATCCAGGACATCGCGAAGTCGCTGAACATTAGCCCTTCACAGATCAACCGGATCTTTCGGGAGGTATATGGTACAGCCCCGCGCAAGTTTTTATCAGAAACCCTTCTGAACGAAGCCCAGCGGCTGTTAAAACAAACAGACCTGAACATTGACCATATTGCGATGATGCTTGGATACAAGACCAATGCGCATTTCAGCCGTCAGTTCAAGCGATGGACAGGCATCACGCCAAGCGAATTCCGCATCCATTCCCAGCGAACTGCTAGAGCGGAGCATCTCGGTGATTGAAGAACCTTTCCACATGAAATAAGCATCTGCCGGGTTACCGGCAGCTGCTTCGCTGTGTCTTAGCGGTGTTTCAATCTGTGTTAGCCGTTATGCTAATGTAAAAGAAGCCAGGCTCGCGCCTCCTGCTCCCCTGTAAGTCAAATACAAAGCCTGCCTGCCGTCTGGAACGGTAATGTCAGCCGTATATTTTTTCCAGTCATTTGTGAAATGTACCGGGATCGTTCCCAGTACAGGACCGTCCCATGAGGTTTTAATCTCAAATTCTCCATTGCAATATCCCCGGACCTTCACCGTGACCTGGCGAATCCCATCACAATTGAAATATTTAAAACCTGCTGTGGCTGAATCCACCATATTCGAAATATATCCGACCTCTTCATCACCGTCTCGCCCATCCTGGGTAATCTTCGGAAAGCGGCTGTCCAGCCAAGCGCCCCCTCCAAAACCACCGGTATACATTTGATCATCTTTTGCAAAAAGATTACATGCAAGGTATGCGGGATATTCCCCTTTTCCTTCAAGAGGGCCCCCATTCACGCCGCAGGAAGTCATTTCGACCTGAGCTATCATTCCATGCTCGTCAAAAGAGATACGTTCAATGCAGCCCTGACGGTTAAATGCGTCCCCATTGGTATGGCGGTGATAGAAAATGTACCAGTCTCCATAGATCTCAACGATGCTGCCGTGATTGTTCCCGCCATAATACATCGGCTTGTCAGCTGGTTTATAGGAGTCAATATGTAGATCGCAATTGCTTATGATTACACCCTGATATTCAAACCCTTTGTTAGGAGATTTACTGGTCGCATAACATAATTCATGCATGACAATGGAGGAGTAAACCAAGTAGTAGGTATCCCCTCTTTTCCGGATGGAAGGGGCCTCGAAAAATTCATGTCCTTCGAATCCGCTGCCTTCGCTGTATGGCTGACTCGGCGCTATGAATACGGGCTCATCCACAATCGTCAGCATGTCGGGACCAAGTACCATTGCCATCGCACCGTGTCTCGATCGGTCTCCGGGCGCACAGAATCCGGTATATAGATACGTACGCTCTCCTTCGGTCAGCACGCCTGGATCGAATTGGGGCTCGTCCCCTTCTCTTTCCCCCAGACGAGTGCCATCCGCATATTTCACGTATCCGTAGAATTCAAATTTGCCTGCAGGTGTATCACATACAGCCACAGAAACAACCGGCACTTTATCCAGCACATAATAAAGATAATATCGTCCGTCAGGACCAACCGTAACGTCTGGGGCGTAGAGGCACATACTGCCGTCCGGATTAAGCGGATCATCTGCCTTTTGGTAGATTACCCCTTCATTGCGCCAATTCCCGAGGTCGTCCACAGGCGCCGACCAACATACGTAGTCGTTTAGACAAAAGACATGTCCGTTAAACCGGTCATGCGAACCGTACACATAAACTCTATCCTCAAATACATAAGGCTCACTATCAGGGACGTACTCCCAGGATGGAAGATATGGATTTAACCCCTGTTTTTTCATAAAAGCTACACTCCTCATCAAAGTAATTAAGCAATATGAATCGAAAATGAATTCGGTATAATAGAAAAATAGTCCGTCTGACAAACTTACATGATATAGGTGAAAATCAATGACAAATATATTTTACGTTGAATATGACGCAGCACATCATAGCAATTTTGTTTTTGATATTCCCCAAGGACATCCCTGCTGGCTTTTGGTCATTACGCAGACTCCCGCTCAGTTCTGGGTAGATGGAAAACTCAAGGAATACCCTCCTCATTGTGCTGTTCTTTTTGAGCCCCATCAAAAAATTTACTACCGAGCTTCCGCAGGAAAATATATTAATGACTGGATCCGCTTTGAAAGCGATGAACCTTACGTAACCGAAACTTCGCTTCCCTATGGCAAGCCTTTTCCTTTGGATGATCCTGAATATTGCCACAAGCTGTTCCAGCTGCTCGTCGTAGAGAATTCATTCAATAAGGACTACAGAGAATCCTCCATTGATTGTCTGCTCCGAACCCTGTTCAACAAGCTGCTGGAGTCTTACTTCCAAGAGGAAATTAGTCCTCAGCACTACAACCTTTTAAAGCTTCGCGCGGCCATCCATAACAATCCAAGCCACCCCTGGACCATATCGGAAATGGCTAAAATTATTAGCATCAGTCCGGGATACCTGCAGTTGATTTACAAAAAATTGTTTGGCCTCTCGTGTATGGATGATGTTATTCACAGCCGGATTCGGTTAGCCAAAGAATATCTCAGGCATGATCAGTATACGGTTGCGGAGATTGCAGACCGGTGCGGTTACCGCAATGTGGAGCATTTTTGCAGACAGTTCAAACAAATGACCGGTTCATCACCCAAGAAATTCCACAAACGTACAAGCAACTTAACTATTGGCCAGCAGATTCCGAAAAGATCATCCTTTGATTCCGGTCATTGTAATCCCCTGAATAAAATACCTCTGTCCGATGAAGAAGAGGATCAGCACAGGAATAACGGTAATTAAAGAAACGGCCATCAGCATCTGTATTTGCGAGGAGCCAAAAGAATTCTGGAAGAACTGCAAACCGATAGCGAGTGTGAAATTCTGATCGCTGTTCAGATAAATTAATGGAGACATGTAATCATTCCAGTGAAAGGTTATCGACATGAGACCGACCGTAATCAAAGCCGGTTTGATAGCGGGCAGCAATATTTTGTAATAAATCTGAAATGCATTGGCACCGTCGATATATGCGGCTTCATCCAAATCTTTCGGAATCGTTTTGAAGAATTGCCGCAGCAGGAAAATGTTAAACGCACCTCCCCCAAAAAAGGACGGAACGATAAGAGGCATCAAGGTATCGAGCCAACCAAGCTTGGTGAACAAGAGGTACGTAGGAACGAGAGTGACCTGACTGGGGAGCATCATGGTAGCAAGCACGACCGTAAATAACAATCCGCTGTATCGAGATTTAAACCGCGCAAAGCCATAGGCTACGAATGAAGCGGAAAGAACCGTTCCAATCGTCGCAAGTCCTGTTACGATTAAGGTATTCCATGTATAACGGGTGAAATCCGCGTATTGCCAGCCCTGAATGAAGTTATCCCAAGTAAACGTTTCCGGGATGATTTTGGGAGGCAGCGTATAGGCTTCCGAAGGGATTTTAAAGGCAGTTGAAAGCATCCATATAAACGGAAAGATAAAAATGACTGCAATGATCGTCAATATCACATAACTCAGGCTGACTTTAATCCGGGCGCTGTTTTTTTTACTTTTGTAATAAGCCTCCATGGTTGCACCTCCCCAATTTTAGTTATCGTAATAAACCCAGTGTCGGGAAGTCCGGTTTACGATTAGCGTGATGATCATAATAACGACGAACAATAACCAGGCCAGAGTTGACGCATAACCCATCTCGTTATATTTAAATCCGCTGTTATAAATATGCATCATGTACGTGTAGGTGGAGTAGCTGGGGCCACCCTCAGTCAGAATGTAAGGCTGCATAAAGATTTGGAAACCACCAATGATCCCCATAACCAGATTAAAATAAAGCGTTGGCGTGATCAGGGGCAGGGTAATCTGCGTAATTTTAACGAAACTGCTCGCTCCATCAATCTCAGCACTCTCATATAAGGCTTCCGGAATATCCTGCAGTCCCGCCAGTGTTATGATGATGGAATTTCCGATCGTCCAGACCCCCATAATAATAATCGCCGGCATGGCCCATTTCGTATCACTTAACCAGTTAGGTCCTGTGATACCGAATAGAGATAGGAAATAGTTAATAAAGCCGAACTGGGCATTAAAAATCCAGCCCCAAAGCAAGGTAACCGCAACCCCTGATGTGATATACGGGATATAGAAGCTGGTTCTGAAAAAACCAACGCCCTTTATTTTTTGATTGAGCAGAAGAGCAATCAGAAACGACATGAGTAAACTGGCCGGAACAGAGACCAACACAAAATATAAGGTGTTTAACAAAGAACGGTAAAAAAGTGGATCCTGTGTAAAGGCCCTGACGATATTATCTAAGCCGACAAATTGGCCTGAGCCGGTCATATCCATATCGGTGAAAACCAAAAAGATAGAATAACCCATTGGATATAAGGTGAATATCAGAAAACCTAAAAGCCATGGCGAGATAAAAAGGAAGAATTGTTTCTCCTCCCTGTTTTTAATGCGGTTGTTTCGCGCCTTCATTCTTTCGCCTCCAAAGCTGCCTCCTATTGAGACCGGATTAGGATAGAAGGGGGAAGATCGCTCCCCCCTCGTTGTAACCGGGTGTTCATTATTCGTTTATTTACTTTGATGAATGGAGTCGAGAGCGGACTGAATTTGGGATGTATAGGCTTTGGCCGCTTCCTCAGCGGATTTCCCTTGAACGGTGACCTGCTGCCAGGTTTGCTCATAGAGGTCCCCCGCCTTTGCAATGGAGCCACCCCACGGGAAAGTTATGGCATCCTGCAACCCTGTTACGAAATCCGCCATGGAGATATCTGTGCCCTCAATTTTCAAGTTGGCAAAAGTGCTGTCCGCCGATTCTTTTGCCGCAGGAAGATTTACCTTACTGTACAGGTCTCCGACCTCTTTATTCAGGGAGACCGTTTTAATATAAGCCCACGCTGCCTCCTTATTTTTGGAATCCTTGTTCATGGCGAAGCCTGTCTGGAATTTAATGTTGACGGTTTTACCGGATGGATCTTTTGGAGGCATCACGATACCCCATTGAAAATTGGAACCGATATTTTTGGCGATCGTTGAAGCTTCAAACACACCTAGCGGATACATCGCAGCTCTGCCTGCAGCGAACATTTGGTCCATAGGCATGCTCTTGGCGGCAGCATCATCTGGCATTGCTTTTGCATTCACCAGGTCACCGAACAGCTGGTACCCCTTCAGCGTATTGGGATCATCCAGAGTCTGTTTACTCCAATCCTCGTTATATGGCATCCCGCCGTATATAAAAGGAGCGAAGCTTTGCAAGATCCAGTGGGACACAATGCCATAGACCCGGTTGGCACCTTCACCCGAGGAGACCTGTTTGGCTGTTGCCGAAAAATCATCCCAAGTCCAGTCATTCGTTGGGTACGGGAGCCCCGCCTTATCAAAAATCTCTTTATTATAAGCAATCATAAAATCCGAAGCGGTTGTTGGCATCCCTTCGCGTTTTCCGTCCGCATCGACATATCCCCCATCAACCCCCTGTGTTAACAAAGCCTCAAGGTCCAGTTGATCCTTCTCAATATAAGGGTTTAAATCTTCGAACCATTTGGATCTCAACCCTTTCCAGTCTGGAGACATCATGATCACATCACCGGCATTTCCAGCAGCCAGAGCTGCATCCAGCTTGACATCAATGTTATCTGCCGGGAGCCAAACTTCATGTACCTTCACTTTTGGATACAATTTTTTGAAAATTTTGGTTGCTTCCTTTCGAGACTGGAGTTCCTCGCCGCCGCCCCACCCAAATACGGTAAGGTCACCGGAAATTTCTCCATTACCCGATGAATTTTCCGCTGCCTGATTACTATTTGCTGAGCAGGCGGTAATCACTGTCACGAATATTCCGATAAGCAGAATGATTGCAAATTTTCTCATAGTTATCCTCCTTTTTATACTTAGGCGAGCGACTGGTGTCGTAACCCGATGAATGAATTTAGATTCTCAAGTGGCAATCGAATAAAAAAGAATTACTAATCTATCCTCATGTAACGCCGAGGCTCTACAACCTTCCAAACCTGAATTTGTCATTACATTGCAAGGTAAAATTACAGTTAGCGCATATTAAAACACCACTCTTTCTGCCTTGTTAGCGTTTCCATCGTTATTTAAAAGTAAGGTTTCTTCGTGCTTGATACAATGACATATCCTTAAGAATTATTGATGAATAATCATATTCTGAATTTGAAATCCAGGGTTTCAATTCAATGAATGCAAAAAAGACGACTCTGATCTCCGCTGTTCAAAACGGTTAGAGTCGTCCTTTTCTATTTCTATTCTTTCACCTTTTATGGAATTATGATGTACGATAACGGCTTCGATAGTCCAGAGTAAGAAGGCCATTGGCAGACGCATCGGCCTTTTCTGCATCAAGCAGGCGGCGGAACAGGAACACCAGGTTTAGCAGCAACAGGTTTTCGGTTTCTTTAAGCGGAATACCGATGAGCCGCTCCAACTTCTCCAGTCGGTAAGCTGCTGTATTACGGTGAATGTACAACCTGGAGGACATTTCATTGATGTGGCCATTACAAATTGCGTACGTTTCCAGTGTCTGTAGAAGCTCAGGGTCATAGCCTTCTACTGTAAGCAGGCTGCCAATATAGCGGTCGACATATTGTTGCATTTGCTCTCGCGGAATGTCTTGAACCAATCGGAGAAGATCTTCCTGAACGGCAGACAATCTACCAGCTTTTGCGGTCATTGCTTTCCCTCCTTGAAATGGGACTTACTCTTTTCAAGATCAAGCATGACTAGCTACTTATTTCACCGCTCCCGGGCAAACGATACTGAATTCCCTGCCGGTACCTTGGTAAGGAAATGGCGATGCTTCACTATACGTCATCCGGCCTCGCAGCAGTGTCATCTTAACTTTACAGCCAAAGCTGCGGCCAATGTAAGGGGAATGACGATGCTTCTGATAGAGGTCTGATGCTTCAAGTGTGTAGGGAGCATTTAGGTCAACCAGGGCCAGGTCGGCATCGCAGTTCACTGCAATGCGTCCCTTAACGGGATCCAGTCCGAATCGTTCGGCTGGGGCACCAGACAACAATCGCGCTAGCAGTGGAAGGGGAACCCCCCTTTTCAGATATCCTTCATCCAGCATCAACTCCAACGTGCTCTGTACACCGGCAATGCCGCCCCACGTTTCAAACATATCATTCCCTGTCTTCATGCCGGCTGGGCAGGGTGAATGATCCGAAGATACAAAGTCGAACCAGCCTCCCTGTAACTTGTCCCACAGCTTCCCCTGTTCTTCCGCATCACGCAGTGGAGGTGCACATTTCGCTACAGCACCCATGACTGCAAAATCATTGTCAGTCAGACATAGATAGTGCGGACAAGTCTCCAGGGTTACATCGACTCCCGCCAGCCGGGCTTGACGGATTCGTTTGGCAGCCGATTCACTGCTAATGTGGACAAAATGCAATCGGCATCCGCTCTCGGCTGCATAACGCAGCGCTTTTTCCACTGCTTCCACCTCTGCCTCTATCGGACGTGAAGCTGTATAGCTCGCCGGGTCGAAGCGCCCTAAGCTGCGGGCTTCACGAGTGAGTCTTGCAATGGTAGGCTCATGTTCAGCATGGAGAGCCAGCAGCTTGCCTGTCTCTGCAATCATCCGCATCCCTTCTCTGAGGGTTTCGTCGTCTGATCGACGAAACCCATCCTTGTCCTTATCTCCCGGAGAAGACATGAAGGCTTTGAAACCGATGACTCCGGCGTCAGCCAACAGCGGCAGCTCTTGAAGATAACCGGGCATAAGTCCACCCCAAAATCCATAGTCCGCATACGTTTTACCTGCCGCGCGGTCTCTTTTTTGCTGCAGTGCACGAACTGTAATTGTAGGAGGAACAGCATTGAGCGGCATATCCAGAAAGCACGTTCCTCCTCCGGCAGCCAGAGCAGCGGAACCCGTCTGGAATCCTTCCCAGGATTCCAGACCCGGCTCATTAAAATGTACATGAGTGTCGATAACACCAGGCATCACGGTCAATCCATGTGCATTAATGATTTGGGCCCCCAAAGGATCAATGTTATCTGCGATTTCAGCAATCAATCCATTCCTAATACCGATATCCTTTCGCTCAACGTCTGCTTCCGTAACGATCGTTCCGCCTGTAATGACTAGATCATACGATGTTGCGGATTTCATGCTCCGCTCCTCCTTATCCATACGTAAGGTTGTAACAGCATATCAGCAGCAATCTTCTATGTGTTCATGCCGATAAGTCTTGCCGGATTTGTCGCTACCATCCGGTAAATATCATCCGGAGAGAATTGATAATCGAGCATGCTGGCAATCATTGTTCTCATCCCTTGCACAGGCGTTGAGGCCGCACGGATCCCATAGTCCGTACCAAGAACGAACTGATCGATTCCCACTTCACGAATGGTATTCATCCATTTCGTCGCATTCGAGAATCTGCCAAGCTCAGCTCCCATATCCATATATTCTCGTTCTACATAGTAGTGGGTCCGGGGGACGTCAGGGTACAGCCAATCCACAAGACATGCCTCTAGAAAAGCACCCCTAGCGGCAGCCGATTTTTGCTCTTCGATTGTCATTTGTCCGCGGACGGGATGAGCGATTAACACCTTCGCTATGCCGTATTGTTCTGCAAGGTCCAACAGACGGAGCGCTTCCGGCACAGATACATGACCCGTATTCAGATAGACCTCCGGATGTTCTGCCACCATGCTCAAGATCTCATCCAGTGCTTCTGGAACAGGACCTTCAAGCGGTATTGACGTCGCCACAGACAGCTCTTTCTCCACAAATTTCGGATAGGCATCCTTAAACGGAACAAGCTTCCCGTCGATCAATGTGGACTCGCGCTCAGCTGAATGACGTGTACAATGTGAACCGAAGCTTATAAAACGGCAGCCCTCTTCCATATGCAGTGCGGTTTTTACGGAACGCGGATTCATACCGGCATGGCAGGAATTCATCAAATAACCCCCATACGTGTGAATGCCCGGCACATGACGGTTCACTACCCAGGCCATCCCTGAAGCCCAGCCGAATACATCATAGTACACAATACTCCTCATGCCTGCAGCTGCGGCTTCTTGCGCTACCTGAATCGGGTCCAGATGCCCAGGATTAGAGTTCAATACTGGACCTGCATGTACATGGCTATCGATGGCACCAATCAGAAGCTCATCTGGCAGTTCCGTTGACCTCCGATAAAAGGATTCATTCCATTTCGTACGGTCTGGAGTCCGTTTCTGTGGTTGTTCTTGATTGGAATCAAAAGTAAGCATAGTAATCCCTCCGTGAACGATGAATTTTTAGCGATTATCCCTTTATGGCTCCCGCCATAACGCCGGCAATAATCCGTGAATTGAATACAAAATAAATAATCGTGACAGGCAGCATCGACAATATCATTCCGGCCATTAACTGTGGATAATTGGTGCTGTGCTGGGACTTAAAGTAGGACATCCCGAGTGGAACCGTGCGCAGCGACTCATCATTAAGCAGTACGAGAGCAAATGAAAATTCATTCCAACAGGAGAAAAATTGTAGAATTGCGACCGTTGTCAGTACAGGTACGGCTATCGGCAGGATAATACGGTACATGGTTCCACTGAAGCTAAGGCCGTCGATTGCTGCTGCTTCCTCCATTTCTCTTGGAATGCCCATCACGTAGCTAATGACTAGCATAATTGGTAAAGACAAGTTAAAGGCAATATAAGGGATGATGAGCGTATACCATTGATCTGCCAGCCCCCAATTTTTAAACAGCAGGTAGATGGGAACAAGTAGAGCGTGAATGGGTACCAGCATACCGAAAAGGTAATAAAAGATCATCGCTCTCTTTCCCTTGAAGTCCAGCCGGGCCGTAATATAGCCTGTTACATATGCAATTGCCGTAATGCCAATGACGGACAGGAAGGTGACCCTCGCACTGTTCCACGATAGCTGCAGCATATTCGTCAGCTTAATCGCTTCCCAATAATTACTAAACTGCGGTGCACTTGGCAGACTAAGAATATTGTTGGCGAATTCTGCTTGTGTTTTCAATGATGAATAACCGATCCAGAGCAGCGGTATGATACAGCTCGCGGTAAAGAGCAGTAATAAGGCATTCACTGCCAGCTTGGCTGGATTGGGAAGGAACCGACGGGGACTGCGCTGCGATTGTAGTTCCAGTTGTAACTCCATTTTTACGCACCTCCCTTGGAGTGATTGCGGCGCTGTAGTAAAAGTGTGGAGAGCAGGATCATAAGCATGGTTAGCGTAATGATGGCAATGGCGAGTGCAGAACCGTATCCATACCGGAAACGCAGGAAAGACGTTTCATACGCATATAACGCCATCACTGAGGAAGAGTTACCTGGACCGCCCCCGGTCAGTGCGTAGATATGCTCGAACCCGCGCATATTGTTGGCAATACAGAGCAGTGAAGCAACGATTAGGGTAGGTTTGGCCAAAGGAATGATGATATACCAGGCTTTGCGAACACCTGTCGCTCCATCCAGTTCAGCAACCTCCAGAACTTCCTTATTGATTGACGATAGCCCTGCCAGCATAAGTAGTGTGAAGAACCCAATGTTTTGCCAAGACAGAGGTATGGAGGCCAACAGAACGATTGGGCCTGTCAGATCCAGCCAGGATTGCACCAATGCACCCAGGCCAAGCTTGGTTAGTCCGGCATTGAGTAAACCGTAGTTATAGTTGTAGACCAGCATCCATAGAAAAGCGATAATTACCGGGGCAAGTGTAGAGGGAAAATAGCTCATTGTCCGATGAAACCCTTTTAGTTTTACCATCTTGGACATCAGCAGCAGAGCAAAAACAAAGCCGAACCCTACTTGTCCAATCAAGCCATAAGCCGTCATCAGCACATTGTTCAGAAATGAATGCCAGAACACATCGTCCTGAAGAATTTCCTTGTAGTTTCCCATGCCGATATACGTTTTTTTGGGACCTCCTGTCCAGGAGTAGAAGCTGTCTCGGAGAGCAGCCAGTATGGGAACCAGCACGACAAATGAATAGATAAGAAGACCCGGAAGCAGATATGCCACAAGCACCCAGCCTTTCGGTCGAAGCGCCTTGCCCATGTTCTCACTCCTTCAATAATAAGTTATGGATGATTTAAAAAAGTCTCATAGGCTTGTTGGGTTTCTTCAGCCAGCTGCTCGGGTGTTCTAGAACCAGCCATTACACCTTGTATCCCCGTATTTAGCACTTCTACGATCGAAGCATCAAACCAGAGGTCAAAGATTTTAGTCGCGTCAGCCGCCGCGCTTGCCTCGTAAGCAGCCAGAGCTACCGGATGCAGCTTCCCAGTATCGAAATCTCCGGGATCATAGGCCGGGAATCCTCCGACTTCTGCCATTAGCTTGGCGCTATCCGAACCGGTCATATATTCTAGCATCGTCATGATGGCGTCTAACTTTTCTCCCGCTTCTACCCCAGAGTTAACGCTATAATAGACACCGGCGCCTCCGGAAGAACTGAGTGGATTGCCAAGTCCGTTCTCGACGCCCGGAAAGACGGCAACTCGTGTACTCGCCTTAATCCCTTCTGGTGCATTGTTTACGACATTCATTGCTGACCAGATTCCACTGACAAAGGCAGCCGATCGTCCTTCAAAGTAATAGTTAACCATGGTGTCGTTGTCGACAGAATTCAGATCCTTATTCAGATAACCGGCTTTCGCCAGCTCACTCATGATGCCAATTCCCTGTACGAAACCTTCATCGGTAAATTTAGCACCATCGCCGTTCAAAATGGACTCCGTCCATTCCGGGCCGTTGATCCGATCAGTCAATGCACTGATCCAGCTGGACATGGCGTATCCTTTGGATTTGTCTCCGTATGAGAACAGGTTAATGCCTTTCTCGGCCAGTTTGTCTCCGGCATCCATCAGTTCAGGCCAGCTCGCTGGAAACTGGTCGTAGCCGATGCTTCCAAACAGATCAGCATTATAGTAGATCAGATGCGTAGGCCCTGCTGCAATGGGTATCCCGTAAATTTGACCTTCACGGGTTCCGGCATCCAGTGTTCCAGCACGGTAACCGTCTCGCCATTCAGGGCGCTTGTCCAATTCCTTATCCAAAGGGAGTACGATCTCGTTGTCCACAAAATTGGTCATCCATGAGCCAGGTACGATGAATACATCAGGCATATCATCGGCCGCTGCCAGTGCCTGGGCTTTAATGGAATAGTCCTCGTTCTGAAGCTGCTCCTCTATGATCTCGATATCCGGATAATCTTCCCTGAACCGCTTCAGTCCATCAAGTACTGCGGTATCCTCCGGACTTTTACCGATATTGGATTCCTGATACCTGTGCAGCAGCGATATCGTAATGGTATTTCCGCTTTCAGCTGCTGATTCCTCGTTCTCTCCACTTCCACAAGCACTAAGCACAGACGATGCCACCACCATTAACCCCAGCATGAATGACCGTTTGTTCAAATCTCTCCACTCCTTTGGATGCATTTTCAGGTAATTTAGAATCCAAAATTGGATACAATCCTATCCAAAAAAAATCACTTCTGAAAGATCTCTTTAAAATTCAGGACATTGGGCGCCGTTTCTGTGAAATTTAGTGAACGTTCGATTTGCCAGAGATGCTCTGTCATAATGTGAGCTGCCTGCTCCCCATCTTGCTGCTGAATCGCCGCTAGCAAGTCTACATGATCATGGCAGAAGCTCTGATCCGTCCCATACAAGGCGATGATAACAGAGGTGAGCGAGATCAACTCCTCGAGAAAATGATAGTAGTAATAGTTATCCGATAGTTCTGCCAGCTTAAGGTGTATATCAACCGTGACATCCAATGCGCCAACGATATCGCCTTCATGGCTAGCCTGATGCTCCTCCCGGATCAGCGTCTCGATAGGGAATAACTGCTCCTGCTTCACGGTTGCGCATAATTTTCGGACCATCGAGGTTTCGATAACCCTACGCATTTCAAAAACTTCTCTAGCTTCATCAACACTAGGACAAGAGACAAAAGCTCCCCGATAAGGTATAACCGTGACCAGCTTCTCCATTTCGAGCCTTCTCAGCACGTTTCGGATTGGAGTGCGGCTGACCTCAAAAGCCTCGGCCAGTGCATCCTCCACCAGTTGGGAGTTCGGCAGCAGCTTGTGCTGTGTGATCGCCAGTTTGATGTCCCGGTAGATTTCCCTCTCCTTTCCTTTAGTCATATACGTCATCACTCCATCTCTTCTTAGGGTTACCTACTAAATTAAGAATGAATGAACTCTTAATTGAATATTATGATAGTTTTAGTCCTATTGAACGTCAATATATGTAACCTTATTTCGGAAAAATGCACAATAAAACCGACCAATACTCCTGTTGCTTCATTTATAAACCATATACAAGTTAATACCTAACATATTTATGTCATGTTAATTCATATAGACAATAGATTGAATAAACAGCTATGAAAAACTATAACCTTCTAGATTCCTTCTCTTTTCTTGATGAAGTGAATACTTAGCTATAAGCGGTAATAAGGAACACGCTCTGCACCTCCACCCTCGCTGTTCCAGCAGCTATATTTCATTTTTGTTAATGTGTAATCCCACGGAGCTTAACTAGAAGTTGTATCGAGAAAATAAAAAAGCCGCTATAAATAGCGACTTTCATCGGGATTGTGTTCTTGTCTCTCGGTCAACGATACTGCATCTGTAAGGCAGTTAATTCCGCGTTGTTTATCCATTACGACAGCAATTCGATATATCCTTCAGTTCCGTGTAAACGAATTCGTTGCCCATCTTTTATCAATTTGGTCGCATTCTCCACTCCAACAACGGCAGGCAAGCCATATTCACGTGCGATAACAGCTCCATGCGTCATCAGTCCACCCACCTCCGTAACCAAGCCTTTTATGGATAAAAACAATGGAGTCCAACTGGGATCGGTAAAAGTGGTCACAAGTATATCTCCATCCTCAAGATCCGCCTCTTCCATATTCAGAATGACACGCGCCCGCCCTTCAATCACGCCTGAAGATACAGCGAGACCGACAACAGCTTCAGCTGGAATGTTCCCACGTCTGTACTTGCCTGTAATAATTTCGCCATCCGATGTGATCACCCGTGGCGGAGTTAGTTTTTCATACAATTTGTAATCACTTTTCCGTCTGTCAATGACCTGGTAATCCAATTCCATAGTGCGTACAGCTTCCTGCAGTTCTTCAAATGAAAGATAGTATATATCCTCCTTATCACGAAGAACATGGGCTTGGACGAGTTGTTCCGCTTCCTTGAGCAAAGCCTGCTTATAAACGAAGTAACGACTAACAATGTCGTATTTCGGATATTCACGATAACCGATGAAATTACGGATCAGGTCGATCATTTGTTTTGTTTCTCTAGCTTTCTGTTCACCGCCAGGTAATTGCTTCAAACGAGCTAATAAGTCCTGTTCTTTTGACAAGGCTTCTTGTCGTCCTTGTTCAAATTTCCGTTTACTGGCTCCAGGCTCAAGGTTCTTGATATTACTGAGGATCATGGGTATCAGAACACTCGGTTTTTCACTCCATCGAGTCCGTGTAATATCGATCTCGCCGGCACAGCGCATTCCATATTTATTGAGAAAAGCAGAAATAGCTTCATATACTCGCTGGCCGCCTTCGAATTGAACCAGTTTATCCATAAAATGATCATTTCTTACTTGTTGTAAGTACTCAATGATTTCCGGATAGGGACGAATCACATCGGCAACATCCAGCAGTTCCATGCCCATTTCTGAAGTAATGTTATGAGGCACAGACAAGGAAAGTGTGTCTGCAGCGTTTTTTTCGCCTAACCATTCATCCATCTTTTCATTGATCCATGCGGATGCGTGGAAAGCAGCCATGATCACACTCAAATTTTCCGAGTCGGAAGAACGCTTTTTCCGCTGCTGCATATCTTCCAGAATGCAATCAAATATGTCCAATCCCGCTTTCGTTTGCATCGTATGTTTCAACGCAGATACCGATGTCTCACTACTCTGTATCAAAGCAGCAACAATGGCTGGATCGCTTCCTGCCTCTTCTAAAATATCCGCAGGAGACATGCCCTTATGACTTTTTATAGGTCCCTGTGCGCTTTTGTCAGTCGGGTCCAATGGTATAAAATCTCCCCGCTCTATAATGGTCATTAGTGCATCTTTTATAAGCGGGTCGGAGTGTCCCAAGACACCCAGCAAATTCTGCCTGCCCGCCGAGGTAGACAGACCCTTTGTAATATCGACAAACAACCTTCCACCACCCATTTTAAACATGGAGGGGTTGCCCGTTAGCTTCCAGATGGACATTCCTAATGGTTTGATTGGATCTGTCATCATTTGCTGATGACCAACAGATACATACACGTGATTTTCCTCATCTTGTGCTTCAGGAATCGGATATAAAGTGGTAATGGGTCGGCTCTGAACGATGTAAAATGTATCATCGTCCATACACCATTCGATGTCTTGGGGGCATCCGAAATGTTCTTCGAGTTGTCTACCCAAACGTGCAAGTTGTAAAATCTGTTGATCCGTAAGTGTTTGCGTTTTTTGCTGCTCAAGCTGGAGCTGCTTGGTCTCCGTTCCGCCTTCCTTCCGCCCATAAATCGCTACTTTTTTGGTTTCAATTCGCTTGCTGACGATTTCCCCATCCTTAACTTGGTAACCATCAGCAGACACTAGGCCGGACACAAGCGCCTCTCCAAGTCCGAAACTGGCATCGATCGAGATCAGTTTCCGATTGCAAGTGATCGGATCCGCAGTAAATAATACTCCTGATGCCTGCGGGAACACCATTTTTTGAACCACAACAGATAAATAAACCTGCCTATGGTCAAATCCATTCTGCATCCGGTAAACTACCGCGCGTTCTGTAAATAGAGAAGCCCAGCATTTACGGATATGCTCCAAGATGGCTTCTGTGCCGATAATATTTAAATAAGTGTCTTGTTGACCAGCAAAAGAAGCATGGGGTAAGTCTTCAGCAGTTGCACTTGAGCGTACCGCATAGGCATGATCCTCACCAAAGCGAGAGAGAGATTGGACGACTGCGTTCACAACATCGGAAGGAATGGCTGCTTCCAAGATGACCTGTTGAATCTCCTTACGGATTTCATTAACACGTTCTCGTTCTTCTACCTTAAGCTCAGACAGCTGATCCAACAATGCATGAACCATTTTATTCTGATTGATCGCAGTTTGGTATCCCACCGTTGTGACACAAAACCCTTCTGGCACGTGAATCCCTTCCAATTTGGATAACAACCCTAAGTGCAGCCCTTTTCCACCAACCAACCAAAGCTGAGTGTGATCTATTTCTTGAAAATCGAGAACCAGTGAGTTCATTCAACCTCTCCTCTATCCGTTAAAATAAAAAAACAAAGATGATCGTTTCAGTCCTATTCCCCTCAAATACCTCCTTTCCCCACCTTTCAAAAAAATAGCATTGACAAATCAAATTATAAGATGTACTATAAATATAGGAATAATAATATGTACATACTTTTTTTGATTGAAATCAATGACGTTTATCGATTATATCATAGCGTTTTTTTGTGTTCAATTATTTTTTTGTTTAAAAGAGATGACCTTTGTTTTTATGGGATCATCTCTTTTTTTTAAGTAACAGTCTGAATAACTTAGCAAACTTACTATGTATAAAGAATAGATGGCCAGGAAAAATACAAATGGATCCATTAAACAAATGCACAGAACAGAACCAGGAGATCTCACCAGCTCCTGTATTTGACCTCAACTCTAACTTATTAAAAAAAGGAACTGCCGTATTAGCAGTTCCTTTTTTTATATTGCAGGCGAAACTCCGCAAGCATACCAATTTTGCTTAAGGCGCATTTAATTTTGAAGGTTTACGAGTTCTTTTCTCAGCACTACTTGCGGATTATTCCGTGATCATTACACCAAGAAAGCTTTGGAGATGATGACTAACAGAATAAAAAGTACCAGAATAGCACCAATGGACGTAAAACCACCATATCCCCCACCAATTCCGCCTACATTATCATTGCTGTATCCACTCATATTTCTTCCCCCTCTTCTGTGGTATGTGTTAGATTATTCAGAAATGTATTATTTGACAAGGCTATTTACAAAAGGGGCTTATAGCTACGCTGCCTTTGCTTGTTTCCTGTTCGTTCATAAAAAAACAAGCAGCTAATCATGGATGTCAGCTGCCTTATTCATTTATTCAGTTATGTTTACCCCATTATCTACAACCACGCTACTTAGATTAAGGATTCGGAGGTGTGGGAACAGCCGGCTCTCCTTCGCGGCCAAGCCGCCGGCTTGCCGTTTCTCTACGCCCCGTTGCCGGAACGTGGGCTCCCGCTTTTGCCAATCCAAAGGTCGGCATATTGTTGTAAACACATTCATATTGCCCTTCAGGAACCAGATAGGTTTCGTGGAAAATTCCTACATCTCCCCCAGTTCCAACTTTGCGGTTGAAATCCCTCCATGCCTTCAGGTGGTTAGCTCCGTGTCGGGCATAGTGCTCCAGGTGTTCAAAGCTCCTCCAATATTGGATGAGTGTAAGTCCACGGCCTGAAAAGTGATAAGAGCCATCCATGAATCCGAGCTCCTCTTTGTTTCGATACAGCTCCTGAAGCATAGGAGACATGGAATTCATAACAGGCAGCCATTTATGTACCGCCCACCATTTGTTAATCCGAAAACCAATCACGAAAACAACGAAGGAACCTTCCATCTGTGCGGTATAACGACCTGCAATCACTTTAGCCATACTTACTCACTCCTTCTCCTATATTTCAAGCAGACCCAGATGCGTATCATAAAAGCGACCAATATCCGCTGAATTGTACAGTTGAGCCGTCAGAAAAGCACCATAGAAAATGGTGAAGCAGATCTGTACAGATTGCTCCAAGGTGAGAGATTTGTTGAGCTTGCCCACTTGTTGTTCTTCCTTCATAAACTGTTGAAATAAAACGAACATATTAGGCGATTGACTCCCCGCTTCCTCGTGACCTGGAAAGAGCAGCGATACTTCCGCTTGGCTCAGTTCAGGCATACAAGGCTGCATGTTCTGTTCTGCAAGAAAGGAAATCAAACTCGGCATCATCCCCGGCCTAACTTGATGCTCCTTAGCAACCTTGGACAGCAAATGGCGGAATGCCTGAAATCCTTTTTTCTCTTCCTCTTCGATCTCAATCATTCGTTCAGTAAGCCAAACCCGCATAAAATAAATCAGCAAATCCTCTTTACGTTGATAAAATTTAAAAAAAGTGACCTTGGATATTTCAGCAGTCTTGCAGATGTCATCAATCATGACCTGGCTGAACATTCGATCCTTCATTAAGGATAATCCCGCTTCATACAGCGCGATTTTGTTCTTGGCTTTTTTTAATTCCCTTAGTGAGATATCCTGATTCATATTAAATGCATCTCCTCGAAGTTAACTACAGTTAATAAATTAACACGAGTTAACTTTTTGGTCAATACGGCTAAACAGACAGACTAAATACCCCTAACATTCGCTATACAGATGCAGGGGTGCAGCCCTATTGAAATAACTTTTATTCCATCGGGACGCCTATTGAATTGTTGTACCGATAAAAAAGCCGCTTATCACGGCTTCTACATTTCATTTTCCAGAATGTTTCCCTTTTACGATCTCGATAGATTCCACATTTAAATGTGCAGTGCAATTGTACACCGAACAGTCCCAACGTGGTTGTGCTGTATGCAGTATGGTGACAGATGTATTCATTAAACTTTCTGTCATGTCGATATGCGGGATAAGTCTCTTCAGAGTCATTCCAAGGAATGCACCGTGACTCACGATTAATATATTCTCGTCTGGGTGTCTGTCTGATATGTCAGCAAGGCACTCCCTGCCTCTTTTTACAATCTCATCGTTAGATTCGATGCCGAGATCCAGCCTAAACCATCCATACCCCCATCGATTGACACGCTCTTGTTCTGTTGTCCCTTCAATAAGCCCACAGTTCATTTCTCTCAAGCGCGGGTCGGTTCTCACTTCAATATTCTTGATTTTGCCGATGATTTCCGCTGTTTCAAGTGCTCTGGACAAATCACTAGAATAAACATAATCCCACTGTTCTGAGCCAATTCTTTTGGACAAGAGTTCAGCCTGTTGTCGCCCCTTCTCATTGAGCGGGATATCTGAATGGCCTTGTGTCCGATATTCCTCGTTCCAATCCGTTACTCCGTGTCGGATCAATCCTAACGTAGTCATTGGTGTCCCTCTTTTCCTACGTATTATGTAAGTCGCTCAAGAGAAAACCTTCGATTCACTCAACGATTGTTTCCCTTCGAGCAATGATGCTTAGCCCCTTTTCCTTTTTATTCTTGCTCTCAGGATGAAGACGGAACTCACCACAAGGATTATTGCAAGGACGATATACAAATCAATATCCTGCTCCAACATAAACCTCATCTTGTGTTCTAAATTCACTTGTTGTTTTGGCTCAAATCCCTCACCAAATTCTTCAGTTGCTTGGTTAAAGTTATTCATTTCAATGGTCGTGCTGCACGGACTACTGCTTAATTCGCCATCCATTTCACTAATAAATATGAAGTATTTGCTGCCTTCCTTGAAGTTAAAGCCCCAAGTGTAGTCGGTTGCGACAATGACCTGAGAATCAACTTCCGTTTTCCAACTTCGTTCTACTTCCATTAATATATATCTAACTTTCTCTTTTGTGCCCGTTATCCCTTCTTGCTTCAGATCAACTTTAATTTTCTTTATTTCACCGTAAATAGCACCAGTATATCCGTCTAACTCTTCTTGAAGGCTTCCCTTCTCAGCACAGGATAGTGCTTTGACATCTTGACCATTCGCAAAAAAGAATATGGTAGTGCAAAGAAATATGATCGTGAATAAACGATGTTTCAGTTTCTCCACCTACTTATCATCATATTATTACATACATCTTACCTCTTATTGACTTTCTCAGCAGACGAAATGTTGCACACATCCCTCAGCTAGTTGAACAAGAGCAGCCGATCACATTGGTCAGCTGCTCTCTTCGATATAATGCTCTATCGTAATCGATTAGTTAGAAGGACTAATTACTGAGTGCAAGTTTCATCCCATCATGACTAGCAACAAATCCAAGTCGTTCATAGAACCTGTGAGCATCTTTTCGCTTTTTATCCGTTGTCAGTTGAATCAGCTCACACCCCATTGATTTGGCTTCATGAATAGCGTATTGTAATAGAGACTCTCCAACGCCTTGACCACGATAGTTCCGGTCAATACGAACCCCCTCAATTTGACCACGTGTTGTACCCAGTCTTGCAATCCCCGGAATAATTGTAAGCTGAAGACAACCAATGACTTCGTTGTTGTCCAGGGCAATGATTATGGAATTACCAATCTGCTGTTCAATTTTTGCAAAAGCTTCAACATATTCTTTTGGCAGTGGATCTATGAAACGCTCTCGGGTAGCACCCATTTCATCATCTGCCAACAAACGAACAATGGCAGGAAGATGGGTTAACGTTGCAGTTCTAAATTCCATGTAGACCTCCAATACTGAATTCAAGTTATTTTATTTACATATAGAATACCAACAATCTAGCTCCAAACACCATCGAGAGAAAACATTAGTTTCTAAAAACAAAAAAGCCGCTATTATAGCGACTTTGACTGGAACATTGTTTTTGTCTGCGACACCCCACGTCTCTGCTTAATTTAATGTTGCCTAATGTGAGGTTTCTATATAAGAGACGATTTCTGCTGTATCTGTAACCATGCCGAAATACGTATCCACTGTTTTCAGCGTCATATCATGTTCTGCTTGTGAAAAAGCTGCGCAGGCATCTTGTATAAGGACAATGTGATAATCAAGCATAAAACCTTCCCGCGCTGTAGACTCAACACACAAATTCGTGCTAACCCCTGTCATAATGAGGGTTTCTATTTTGAGCGTTTGCAGAACACTCTCCAATCTGGTGTGAACAAACCCGCTGTAACGATGCTTTTTCACAATGATATCATTCGCCTGTGGTGTCACTTCGTAAAAATTTGCTCCCCAGCTTCCTGTACGACAAATGGGGTTTACCCCATCCGGAAAACGTGAAAGCCATACTTCGGAATCAGTAGCATCTTCATGGTTCGTTTGCAAAAAAATGATGGGAATTGAGCTTCCTCTTGCAGCTTCCAATAAAGAATGCAAATGAGGCATTATTTGTTTTACCGAGCTCACATCAATTCCGCTTTTGGAGATCGCCCCATCTGGATGACAGTAATCGTTTTGAACATCCACGACAATTAGAGCTGTATTTTTTCCCTCAAGATGAATTTTCATTTTATCCATGCATACACCCCCAGAACTTAGTATTCAGTAGGGTGCAGCCTTTTTATACAAAAAATTAAGTTACAGACCAAATCATTGACAGATGCTTTTATTTCTGGTTAGATGAAACACTTAAAAAGACATTGTGATCAAGGAGACACATCTATGAGATTTATCTATTCTTTAGCCGGAAGCGTCGCCTTTGCTTTTTCAATTATTTTGGCTTCATTCAACGCATTAGGGCTAATAGGATTCTTTGAAGCAACTGGCTCATGGCAAGATGATCCGCTGTCCGAACTTCCTATATTATTTACGGATTGATCGCTTTTCCAATGATTTCACTCACTCTTTTTCTAATGTTTATCTGGATGTATCCCAAATTGAATATTCGCGGTATCGCATTCTTCGGGATTATAGGGTGGTTATTCGGAAGAAATAGCACACGTTCCTCATCATAAATGTAATGTTCCGCCAAACCCCTTCGTTATGAAAGTTAAATCGTTTATGCCCTTGTTAGAAAGATATCAGGATTTTGAAACAAGCCCCGCCAATGAAACCATAGAAAGAGTTCTTACTCAAATCAATCAGTCTTTTACAGATTATTTCATAATCTATCATTTTGAGGTTGCCGTGGGCGGTATAAGAGTCGTCAAAAAAGAGGATCAGATCTATAGTGTTAGCCCCATTTTTATCCTGCCAGAACATCAAGGAAAAGGCATTGCTCAAAAAGTCTTTACAATCGTAGAGCAGATATATGAAGATGCAAAGTCATGGAGACTGGGTACCATCTTGCAAGAGAAAGGAAACTGTTTCTTGTATGAAAAGATAGGCTATAAAAAGACGGGTGTAACCAAAGTAATTAACGACAAAATGACAATGGTATTTTATGAGAAACACCTATAGAGGAATAGCCATTGGATTAAGTTAACCGCCTAATGGGCGGTTAACTTTTGTATGAGCTCCCAAGCCCAGCTATTTCATAAATAACGCACTGAAAATAAGAACATCCTGCAAGAAATGAATCGTCAGCGCCCAGAAGAATCCTCTCGTTTCCATCATCGATTTGGCTAAAAACCATCCGATAAACGCTGCCATGATTACACCCGCTATCCCGCCTGGATGTCCAAAATAATGAACGGCGCCAAAGATTGCAGCCGCCAGTCCTTGAGCTACATACGGGGACAAACCATATTTGCCTACCACAGCAACAAATGAAAACCGAAAGATGATTTCCTCAGAAAAAGCATTCATTAGTGCAAACACAAGGATGAGGATAACACCGGGATACAGCTCCAGTCTCACGGTTTCCCCGTGCACCACTTGGAAGTAGATTACGATAGCGGTTACCAACGTAATGATGACCGCAAAGTTTAGACCTAAGTGTTTCCATGTCTCTGTTTCTTTCGGCTTAATGCCGATCCACGGTTCGGGCCGAATTTTTCCATCTCGATTTTTCAGATTTAAATACCTAAGTCCCCCCTTACCTGCCAACCCGTATACAATGCCAATCACAGTCACAGCTAATAACAAAACCGTAATCTGATAACTAATCTCCAGGTTGTATACATCGCTTTCGAAGACCTTTAACGGGAGAAGCGGACTGCTTCTAAACCATAACAAGAGAGGTGCGCAGGCAACCACCACGATCGTGATCAATAGGATGGGAATGAGGGTGGATCGTTTTTTATTCATTATATTCTCCCCTGTTTGGATGACTTAAGGTTTCAAGCGCATGCTGACACCATTCCATGGTCATCCGAAGATATCTCTCCCCATAGTCCAGGGTTAACAACCAGAGCTGCGCTTGCTTACTTTCCCCTTTAGGGACACTCTCTTTAATTCCTGCCAACATCTTGATGAGCTGCTCATTAGCTGTTAATTCCTCTTCGAGAAAAGTGATGAGTTGCGGGATATGACGTTCATCGGAAACAAAAAGCTTCATCAACAGTTCGTTTCTCATTACGGGTTCTTCAGGTGGCAGAGCCAGCCAGGTATCAAGCTGGTCACATCCTTGCTCTGTAATGCCGTAGACAATTTTACGTCTCCCCGTCTCTGCTTCTTCCACCACCGAAACTGAGCCTTCTAACTGCAATTGTTTGATACTCTTATGAATATGTCCATACGATTCGTTCCAAAAAAGGCCGATGCTCTCCTTCGAAAACTTAACCAGCTCATAGGCGCTCATGGGCTTCAACCGAAGCAAGCCGAGAATCGCAAAGTGGGTCGTATTGATTCTTCTCATATGCCCTCCCTGTTCTCAATGTATCTTTGAGATATATATAATTAGCATATTACTCCATTAAGATAAAGATTACAATTCATTTCTAGATATCTTTAATTCTGTTCTCCAATGCAAAAAAGGAGTGATTACCGTAAGGTAACACCCCTTTCGAGTTATAATAATGCAATATGCCTATAATCATTTTTGAGTGCTGCTTAAACCTTTTAATTCCATGCCTCTTGTAAAAAACACAATTCCAATTGCAGCAAACGTAACGTAATTACTTATCTTGGCTATTACTTCTTCATCATCCTCATAATTGATCCAGAACAAAAGAACGAATGGTGATACTATCATTAACACTTTCATAGCTAACATAAATACATAATGAATTCTTTGCTTACGCAAATTCCCTTGTTTTGAGTTAATTCTAAAGCTGACTTTAGAAGAGTCATAGATCGTTATTAATAGTGCGATAATGCTTGAATATGCCGTTATTTTCAAACCAATCTCAATCCATGGAACAAAAGCTGCAACGGCGATACCCAGATAAATCCCGGCAGCTAAGTAAAAAAGGTTAATCTTAATCTTTCTCTGCAAAATCCCTCGCTCCTATCATATCACCTGTATATTTTACCATCATTATACAACACTACATGTTTGTTTACCTTTGTTTTATGAAACACCGCAGACGGGACATATTCAGCTTCTCTACTTTGTGAAGAATGCATTTTTATGCAATTTCCACTTTTGGTTTTACCAATTCTATTTGCCCTGTGTTGAGCACAATGGACGAGTTCGTTTACAGAGATTTACATCGCTCAAAGACTTCATTTTACCTTCTCTTTTTTCGATATATTAGGTACAGATTTAATTTAAATTTTAACTATCAGGTTATGAGTTAGATCTGTACATTGACATACTTAGGGGGAACTGAAGTGAAAACAAAGATAGGATCCATTCTAAAAATGAGAACGTTAAGGGCCAAGTTAGTCTCTTTGTGCTTGGTTATACTTATCGTGCCCACAATCGTAATAGGTTTCAGTTCTTATACCGTTTCAAAAAATGAAATGAATGAATCCGGCAAGGCCGCACTTGAAAATAGTGTCCGAATGGTCATTGGTATGATTAATCTCCTCAACGAGCAGGTAGAGAACGGAAATTTAACATTGGAGCAAGCGCAGGAAAAGCTCCGCGTAGAACTGCTCGGTGAAAAGAATGCAGATAATAAGCGGCCTGTAAAAAGTGAATATACTGTAGGGGAAACAGGATATCCATGGGCTGTTAGCAAGGATGCGCGATCCGTAATGAATCCTTCAAATGAAGGTCAGGATTTGACAGATGTCGTTACAGAAGACGGCGTATATTTGGGAAAAGAGCTCGTTAATGTGGGTACAGCCGGAGGCGGATTTGTCACCTACAAGTGGGCTCTACCTGATACAGGTGAGGTAGAAACGAAAGTTTCATATGTTGAAATGGACCCGCATTGGGGATGGATCATCGGTTCGGGTGCCTACTTAAGTGAGTTTAACAGTGGTGCCACACAAGTTCTGTATCTTGTTCTTATAATTATGGTAGTGGCGGTTGTTCTAGGATCCATTATCGTTAGCATCATCTCAGGACGCCTAACGAAGCCGATCCTTATGGTCGCTAAGCGATTGAAATCCGTTGCGGACGGTGACTTAACCGTTGAAGAAGTTAAGATGAAGTCCAAGGATGAGATCGGTGAGCTTTCACAGGACTTTAATCATATGATTAAAAACATGAGAACGCTTATTAGTCAAGTCGATCTCTCTACCAAGCAGGTAGCCTCATCTTCCAAAGAGTTGACTCTTGGTGCGGAGCACACCAGTCAGGCAACTGAGAATATCACCATTTCCATCCAAGAATCTGCAGCCGGTGCACAAGAGCAACAAATGATGCTTCAACGGACAACCAACTCACTCGAGGAAATATCGATCGGGATCCAGCGAATAGCGGAAAGCTCATCAACCATTGCCGATTCTTCTGTTGATGCGATGGAACTCGCGAACATAGGTGGTACAGCCGTAGAGCATACGGCGAAGCAAATGAATCTGATCAACAAGTCGGTTAATGAAACGGATGTAGTCATGAGAATGCTGGATGAGCGCAGCCAGCAGATCGGTACGATGCTGCATGCCATTACGGATATTGCGAAGCAGACGAATCTTCTTGCTCTGAATGCCTCGATTGAGGCAGCCCGCGCAGGCGAAGAAGGCCGCGGTTTCTCGGTAGTGGCTGCTGAAGTGAGAAAACTTGCTGAACAATCGAACCAATCATCCGGGCAGATTTCGACGTTGATCCAAGATATGCGTACAGATATTGAACAATCGCTCAAAACGTTGAATCGAGTTAAACAGGACGTCGACTCCGGCATACAGATTGCTAATGAGACGGAACAACAGTTTAACAAAATCGTAGGGTCTACCAACTTTATCGCCCAACAAACGGAGGAACTTGCCAGCGTTACGCAGCAGATCACGGCAAGCGTCCAGGAAATTACAGCAGGCCAAGAGCAAGTCTCCAATCTTGCACTTCAAGCTGCAGACAACTCCCAAAATATAGCTGCTTCTTCAGAAGAACAACTGGCTTCCATGGAACAAATTACGAGCCTAGCCACAACCTTGTCCGATATGTCTCAAAAGTTAGAGCGTTTGACGATTCAATTTAAATATTAATTTTGACTCATCTAGGTAATAAAAAGCAGCCGCCCCCTTCTACTTTGGTCGGCTGCTTTCTCCGTTTTAATCCACGATTATATTGCCTTCAGCAAGCTACACCGATCAAGCTCACTTATAATTCCAGATCTGCAGCCCGGGCGTTCGCTTCAACCTGCTCCGGACTTTTGCATCCTGGAATGACGCAGCTAACGGCTGGATGCTTCAGACACCAGGCAAGGGCCCACGAAGCCATGTCGACACCTTCAGGGACTTCGTTCTTCTGGATTTCACTTACCAGCTGCAGTTTCTCATCGATCTCTTGACGCTCGCGCCCTTTCCTGACATTGTCATTGAACACTGCGCCCGGCTTGTACTTGCCGCTCAGATAGCCGCTGGCCAGTGGGACTCTTGCAAGCACACCAAGGTCCTGCTCCTGACATGACGGGAATACCCTCTCCTCGGGCTTCTGGTCCAGACGGTTATATACGACCTGTATTGCCTTCGCGTTTAACTCACTAGCCTTGCTCGTCTGATGCAGATTATCGTTGCTGCCAATGGAGATACCAAGATTTCGAATTTTACCGGCCTGTACCTGCTTGTCCAGCATGGTCCACAGCTCGTCGTTATCAAACGCTTCATCTGATCCGGAATGGAACTGATACAAATCGATATAATCTGTTCTTAGGGCTTTCAGGGATTCTTCCAGTTGTACACGGATCTGATCCACACTCCAGGCATTGGTCCAGTGATCATGCCACTGATGACCAAACTTCGATGCGATCACCCAATCCTCACGCCGGTCACGGGACATAAAATCGCCGATAAAGTTTTCCGACATATGGTGAGGTCCGTAACATTCCGCTGTATCAATCAAATTAATACCAAGCTCTTTGGCACGGTAAAGAATATCATCGGCTTCCTTCTGGGTATAATCTTTACCCCAGTCCCCGCCAAACTGCCAGGTGCCCACACCTACGACGGATACATCCAGCTCGGTCTTGCCCAATCTTCTGTACTTCACGCTACTCACCTCGAGGTTTAATATGTTGGTCAAGTGACCGAATGGTACAATACGAATTTAATTAACGATAACGCTTTCATAATAAAGGATAATTAACAAATTATCAATCTGAAGTGTGCTCGTTTGTATACGCAGGAAGAACCCTCTCCAATTTATAGATTGATTTAATGTATTCCCTTTTAATAAATGACTTTGCTTCACTCGTTTCACGCCCACCACAGGCTGAAGGCATAACAAATAAAGCCCCTTAGAAATTCATTGGATAAACAGCGTTTATTCCAATACCTTTTTCTAAGGGGTTCACTTGCTTGATGCCAGAAATTAGAGAGTGAATTCTCTGTTTGCTTCATTGGATACCTGTAGGAACATCAGACTTATTCTTTATTGCTTAAACCAACGATCGTTTCATACGGTCGCAGCATCCTTGGCAGCTTGCTATCTTCGTAGTTGGTAAGCCAGACCTCGGAGAAGTTAAGGTTACGCTCTTCTTCCTTAAGCTCTACGGCTTGGTCAGAGAGATTGACTACGACCAGCACCTGCTCTTCTGCCAGAGTACGTGTATAAGCAAATACACTTGGATGTTCCGGCATAAGAAGCTCATAGATACCATACGTCAGCGTATCGTGTTCTTTTCGCAGCTGAATCATTCGTTTATAAAAGTGAAGGATGGAACGCGGATCCTGCAGCTGTTTCTCTACATTAATATGAACGTAATTATCATTCACCTTAAGCCACGGCGTACCATTAGTAAACCCGGCTTGTTCTGCAGAAGACCACTGCATCGGCGTTCTGGAGTTATCGCGACTGGATGCCCAGATGATGTTCATGATTTCCTCATGCGACATCCCTTCTTCACGTTTAATCTGATATAGATTCCGGTCAGCTACGTCGTTATAGTCCTCTATGGAAGGATAAGCCACATTCGTCATGCCTATTTCTTGTCCTTGGTATATGAACGGAGTGCCCTGCATGAAAAAGTACATGGCTCCAAGAGCTGTTGAACTTTCATACCAATACTCCGCATCATTTCCCCAGGATGAAACTTTGCGTGGCTGATCGTGATTTTCAATAAACAAAGCATTCCAACCGATGCCTTCCAGCGATTTTTGCCACTTGGTCAAGACGTTTTTAAGTTTGGGAACATCGAGTTGCCGGTCTGTGCTGTTTTTCCACAGGTCAAGGTGTTCGAATTGGAAGACCATATTAAATTTGCCTCTGACTTCACAGATCCAATCGTACAGATCTTCTTGGTCCTCTACTTTTACCCCATTGGCTTCCCCAACGGTTACCACGTCATATTTGGATAACGTTTCCTCTTTCATTTCCTGCAGATAACGCTGAATTCCTTTGACATTCATGTGCTTCTCAAACGAAGAGATATATTTAAAGCCTTCTTTGACTGGCATATCCAGCAGGCCCTCTTCTTTGTGGATATGGCTGATTGCATCGACACGGAAACCATCAATACCTTTATCGAGCCACCAGTTCATCATTTCATATATGGATTTCCGTACGTTTTCATTTGCCCAATTCAAATCCGGTTGTTTTTTGGAGAACAGATGAAGATAGTACTGTCCGGAGACTTCATCATATTCCCAAGCAGAACCACCGAAGATGCTTTCCCAGTTATTCGGTTCTTCTCCGTTCTTCCCGTCTCTCCAGATGTACCAGTCCCGTTTGGAACTATCCTGCGAAGATCTCGATTCGATGAACCACGGATGTTCGTCACTGGTATGATTGATCACCAAATCCATGATGAGTTTCATGCCGCGGTGATGTACTTCTTTTAATAATTGATCAAATTCAGCCATCGTGCCGAATTCATCCATAATGGAACAGTAATCACTGATATCATAACCATTATCATCGTTGGGCGATTTATACATCGGGCAGATCCATATCAGATCAATACCGAGGTCTTGAATATAATCCAGTTTTGAGATGATTCCCTTGATGTCGCCAATCCCATCCCCATTGGAATCCATAAAGCTTCTAGGATAGATTTGATACGCTACTGCTTCTTTCCACCATACTCTTTTCATTTGATGCAATCCTTCTTTCTCAACCACGATATAAACTGCACTAATCGATCACACAAGGGCACTACGAGCACAGTACCATCTTCCGATCGCTGTTATCCCCAGATTTTTTGAATCCCCTTCTCTAGGGGGAAAATCCGGTGATAAGCGTATGCTTCCGATGCAGCTTTCCTTCAGAAAGCTTTTAGGCGAACGCTTCGCTTCTCCAGATTGGTTCTGCCTCTCCGTTAACGTGTGTCTGTTTAAACAGTTTATATAGACTTTATTTATAGTATTATTCTTTACGCATGAATAAGGTACATTCTCGCTTCATATGGACGCAGTTTGTCCAGAGGCAGTTCACCTGCATAATTCGATATCAACAGCTGATTCGTCTCTGCCAAGTGTTCCTGAAGCGGGAGCTCGATCGTATTTCCTTTAAAATTGCATACAACAAGGATTTTTGTTCCATTTAGCGTTCGGGTATAAGCAAACACATCTGGATCATCCGGGAAAACCAGCTCATAATCTCCATAGACGATGACTTCATGATCTTTTCTCAATTGGATTAACTTCCGATAGTAATGAAATATGGATTCAGGGTTATTCAAATTGTCTTGGGCATGGATATCGGTATAGTTCGGATTCACCTTGATCCAAGGTTCGCCACTTGTAAACCCAGCGTTATCGGAAGAGTCCCAATGCATCGGTGTTCGTGCGTTATCGCGTCCCTTTGCGAAGATCGACTCCATCACGCTGCTTTCAGGGTATCCTTTCCCCATTCTTTCCTTATAGAAATTAAGCAGTTCGATATCCCGATAGTCTTCAATCGCATATTGAACATTCGTCATGCCCAGTTCTTCACCCTGATAAATATAAGGTGTACCTTGCATGCCATGAAGAAGGGTCGCGAGCATTTTAGCCGATTCGATTCTATATTCTCCGTCATTTCCCCAACGGGAGACGATTCGAGGCAAGTCGTGGTTGTTCCAGAACAAACTATTCCAGGCATCGCCCTTGAGCTCCGTCTGCCATTTGGACAGCACTTTTTTCAATTCCAGCACATCCAAAGGCTTGAGCTCCCACTTTCCTTTGCCTTCTTGTTCATCCAAGCCGATGTGTTCAAATTGGAACACCATTGAAAACTCACTGCCGTCCGGGTTGCTGTACAGTTTTGCAATCTCGGGAGTAGCGCCCCATGTTTCTCCAACCGTTAGCAGATTTTCTGCTTTTTGAAACGTTTCCTTGCTCAGTTCCCTGATATATTTATGCAGATCGGGCCCATTCCCCGTAATCTTCGCATCCGGCTCTTTACCGATTAAGTCGATTACATCCAGTCTAAACCCGCCGACTCCCTTGTCGATCCACCAATTGATCATGTCGTAAATCTCCTGCCGGACTTTGGGATTCTCCCAATTGAGATCTGGCTGTTTTACGGAAAAGAGATGCAAATAATATTGTCCAATTTCAGGAACCCATTCCCAGGCTGAGCCACCAAATGTGGACCCCAAATCGTTTGGAGGTGTTCCTTCCACACCATCTCTCCAGACGTAGTAGTCATGGTACGGATTGTCTTTGCCTTTTTTGGCTTCTTGAAACCAAGGATGTTCATCCGATGTGTGGTTCAATACCAGATCCATAATGATCCGAATGTCTCGTTTCCCGGCTTCATGAATTAACGATTCCATATCATCCAGAGACCCGAACATTGGATCGATATCCTGATAGTCGGAAATATCATACCCAAAATCATCTTGAGGTGACTTGCAAACAGGTGACAACCAGATCGCACCAATACCGAGTTCCTGCAAATAATCAAGCCTTGACACAATACCCTTCAAGTCGCCGATTCCGTCTCCGTTACTATCTTGAAAACTCCGCGGATAGATTTGATAGACAACGGTTTCTTTCCACCATTTTTTATTTTCCATGTCATACAACCTTTCTACCTACTCCAGATTGGTGTGCCTCTCCGATAAGGTGTGTTATAACCTCTCATTATTCTTTGACTGATCCAACGACAATGCCTGTTACAAAGTATTTTTGCAGCAGCGGATAAATCAGCAGCAGCGGGATGACCGCAACTACGATTTTTGCCGCATTCAGGTTTTTGTTCGAAATTTCAGTCAGGTTGCTGAGCTCGCTGGAGTTCGTACCAGCCTGCAGCAGATCTGCAATATTTACGTTAAGGGACTGAATATAGGTCATAAGCGGATAGTTGCTGACCTTGGTCATATAGATCAAACCGCTGAAGAAGTCGTTCCATGTGCCCACGATACTGAATAAGGCAACGGTCGCCAAGGCAGGAATGGACACGGGAACATACACTTTGAACAAGACTTGGAGCGGATTCGCCCCATCGATAAACGCCGCTTCTTCCAGTGCTTTAGGTACTGCAGAGAAGAAGTTCATCACTAGGATGACACTGAATATCGGGACAGCACCTGGTAGAACAAGTGCCCATATCGTATTAAGCATATCCAGGTTTTTGATCAGCAGGTAACTTGGAATCATGCCTCCACTGAACAACATGGCAAAAATCATGATATTCATATAGATGTTTCTGCCTTTGAATTCCCTTTTCGACTTGGATAGCGGATAAGCCATCAAAATAATCAGAATCATGTTAAGCACAAGGGCCAGCGCAACGCGCAGAACAGATATGCCAAAGGAACGCCAGAACTGTGCATCATCAATAATTTTTGAATACGCGGCTGTCGTAAAATTGACCGGAACGAGACCCACGGCATTCGCCGATACAGCCTCGCTGCTGCTGAATGAAATGGCAACAATATTCCATAACGGAAGAAGGCAAGCCATTGCCAGCATGATTACGATGGCATAGATGACAAACCGGCCAATTCGATCTTTAAAGTTTGCAGAATAGGACACGGAATTGCCTCCTTAGAATATTTTTCTGTCGGTATATTTTTTGGCGAGTTGATTCGCAGACAAGAGCAGCACGATGCCGATTACGGATTTGAACAATCCAACAGCCGTACCGAAGCTATACTGTCGCCCAACGAGACCAATCCGGTACACGTAAGTATCCAGAATATCGCCCGTTTCATACACTACCGGGTTATACAGGTTATAGACTTGATCGAAACCTGCACTCAAAATGTTGGTCAGGCTCATTACACCCATGAGCAGAATAATTGGCAGCATACCCGGCAGCGTAATATGCCATACTTTTCTCCACCAACTGGCTCCATCCATTCCTGCCGCTTCATATAGACCGGGATCAATCGACGTAATAGCAGCCAAATAAACGATGGAACTATAACCAAATTCCTTCCAGACGTCTGTTCCGATGATCAGTGGCTGGAACCACGTATTGCTGCCCAGGAAATTGATATGATCCAGGCCAAAGAACGCGAGCATTTGGTTCACGATTCCATCCAAACTGAACATGTTGACCACGACAGATGCGAGTACAACCCAGGATAGAAAGTGCGGCAGATAAACAATCGTCTGCACGGATTTTTTAACGTATTTAATACGAATTTCATTCAACAATACGGAAAATATAATCGCCATCAATGTTCCGAGTAGAATCTTGGCAATCGCAATGACTAACGTATTGCTGATGACCTGAGCGATATCCGGGAGTTTGAACATGTAAATAAAATGCTTCAGCCCTACAAATTCGGAGCCGAACATGCCCTTGGCTGGAACATAGTCCTGAAAAGCCGTAATGACACCGACCATTGGTATATAGCTGAATACAAGCAAAAACAAAATACCCGGCAGCATCATCATATGGTACATGGCACCTGTGCCAAGCCGGCCTCTTGCTTTTAATTTCCCCTGTTTCATGGATGAACCCCTTTCCTGAAGAAAGGCTGCTAATCGCAGCCCTGCTACTGTTCATGGATGTCTATTGTTTCGTTGCGATCTCGTCTTCAATTTCCTGAATGACTTGATCACCGCCTTGTTTCTTCCAGTTGCTGACGAATGTATCGAAGTAATCCAGCGGTTCGGAACCCGTCACAATTTTGATGAACGATTCCTGCTCGAGCTTCGTCAGATTGGCCCACGTTTGTTTCATGCTTGATGTAGTTCCAGAGAAAGCAGGAGTCATCCAAACGAATTTATCCTCCTTTGTCAGCTTGTCAATCAGTCCAACTCCGTTAATCCGTGAATGGTATTTGGACCAAGCGGTCACGTCATCCGTATCCATGTCGCTCAAATACGTTTTAATGCTACCGATATTGTTCTTCGATTCGGTTGTGCGAACCTCATCCAGACCAATTTCCCCTTTAATTCCACGAACGACATCAGAATAATCATCCAGCAGCGATGTAGCGGAATTGACTTCGATATTAAACGGTCTCGTAGAACCGTCTACCCCAGTCTCCTGATACTTGGCAGCTTCCGGCATGGTTGTTGCCACATCTTTATCATTTGCCAGTTTGTCGTAGAACAGGTTTACAATCTTCACTGCCAGTTCAGGGTGCTCATACCCTTTTCTTACCACGATAAACTGATTGGATGGATTAGCATGTGCCACGTTCACATTACCTTCTGCATCTTCCAACGTATACGCCGAAAACTTCGCATTTTTATCCATCTGCTTCACGCTGATCAATCCCCAGTCCGGGATATGCCACGGTCCAAAAGCGATACCGCTCTGGCCATTGGTATAGAGTGCAGTAATGTCATCAAACGTGCGAGTTCCGAATTGCGGGTCAATGATGCCTTTCTTGAACCAGTCCGCCATGATTCCCAGCATTTGCTTGGTCTCTTCTGTCGTGGAACCATACACAATTTTGCCGTCTTCCCCATTCATCCAATATTGCGGGAACGCGCCCTCGGTTGAGGCAACACCCAGCATGGTATAGGCAGAGGCATTGTAATCTGTGGTATTCAATGTGTTCACAAAAGGAATACCGACCGGATTGCCGGTTTGACCTGGATCTCTTTTCAGGAATTCCTGTGCTGTTTTCTCCACTTCTTCGAGCGAGATGGCGCCATCTCCGTCTGCATCAAGTTGGATCCCCAGCAGATCCAGCCAATCCTGACGTACCCAAACCATTGTTGGTGCGGAATCGAGGGACGTCGCCGGAAGGCCCATCAAACGACCATCAATCGTCGCATTGTCTAAGGCACGCCCATCATAGGAATCGTAAATCTGCTTGATGTTATCTGTGGCGTATTGATCGTAAATGGTAGTCAGATCCTCAATCAGGTCATTGTCCACCAATTCTTTCAGTTCGTCTTTGGAGTCGACACGCATCATGTCAGGCAATTCCCCAGAGGCGATGGCGAGGGAAACCTGACGGCTGTAATCTTCACCATTGGCTTCAAATTGATCTGTGATTTGAGCGTTAAATGTATCTTTAACCAGTCGCGTATATGCGTTGTTCTCATAGGTATCTCCAGCCGGCAGTTTCGGATTGGCTGTAGTCACCCGTCCCATGGTTACGGTGATTTCGTCTTTGTAGGCACTGAACGGATCCCCCGGAGTTACCTCATATTTGCCTGCTTCCTCTGCAGTAGGAGGAGTGGATGCGCCTCCACAAGCCGCGAGAGCTGTAACCATCAGCGCAGACATCGACAGCACGGCCAGACGTTTCGTGAGCGGTTTGCTTTTCATGGACCATTTTGTTCTCATCTAGTTCGATTCCCCTTATTCTGTTTATCATTTTTTGTTTACGCTTTCATTATAAAATGGAGTGAAGCTCCACTGAGATAGGGATTGCACGTTCGTTTGGATAGAGAAATGATTACAGTTTTCAACCGCGAACTCGGAGCATTGGTTAGATCGTAAACATTTATCCTACCTGCTGACTTACATTCATCTATCTTTCCTTATTTCCATTCGAGAACAAAGGCCGGCAGCTCCTCAAACAGGAAACTGTCGGCCTTCAATTTATCCATAATCGATAAAATGATAAAATGTCTCTTGGACCATTTCCATGACGGCCTCCAACGATCATCATGGAGACGGTCACTTTCCCTATGATGGGTGTCTGTTCAATGGGGACACATCTGCTATTTGACTCCTCTGCCTTGCTGCCGATATTCGCTTGGCAGAAGGCCTGTCGTTTCACGGAAAATCCGGCTGAAATATTTTTCATCCGTATAACCCACTCGCTCGGCAATCCAGAAAATGGTGTTGTTTGTATTGAGTAAATACTCCTTCGACTTCTCTACCCGGATGAACCTGGAGTACTCATTAAAGGTTTTCCCCATCAGATCTTTGAAACATTGACTGAAATAACTTCGGCTGATGTTGAGTTGTTGGGAAAGGCCTGAAGCCGTATACGCCTGCTCCAAGTCATCCTGCATGATCATCACTGCTTTTTTCACGGCATGGATGATTTCCTGGGAATACGAGGTCTGTTCGTCGGCCTTACGAATAACTACCGCAGTCTGTTTAATCCATTTCTCAACCTCGTACCAGGAATCGAAACCATGGATCATCGAGATCCTTCCAAGCGTTGTTTGGGCAAACAGGTGATTCCATTCCATAACGAGGGAGTATAGTAATCCCATCAACTGGCCCTTGTTTAATCGTAATGATGTAAACTGTTCAATGAGTTGGTTATAGTACGCGTCATGATGAGTCCATGGGGTTTGGAACCAACTTTGCTTAATCCGGTCTATGTCCTCATCCTGCGGTTCTTTTAAAAATGTCTCTTCCTCGTTCATCGAAACCGCAATGACTCGGACATCGGGGTTATACGCATAGAATAGAGATGTCTCTGAATAATTCATAATCCAGTTTTTGATTTGGGACCATGTTCTCTCTTGTACATCGGACAACACCAATAACGTACTATGGGGAACTTCATTCAGGGATGCCTTTAACTGATGAAACAGCGGGTCCTGCTCCTCATCCGAAGCTGCCCACATCCAGCTATTCCGTTCAACCTCCCACCGGATCACATCTCCATCGGTGGTCAGTTCCACTGGCCACTTCTGTTCGGATTTGCGATCTTGGGAAACGAGTGCATACACATTCGGGTAACGGACATTAATTTCATTGGTAGAAGGCATCTTTCGGATAGAACTCGTCAACCCCGTAATACGAGTATGGATCCGGTGCAGAACATGTTCGAATTGCTCTTTCTCCAGCTGGACTTTGGCTATATAATCAATGGCGCCCAGTCTCAGTGCTTCCTGGATATAATCGAAATCCTGATGTAAGGTTAACACGACAATATGAAGCTCCGGATAGAGCTGTTTTGTGGCTCGCATCAGTTCAATCCCTGACATGACCGGCATCGCAAGATCCGTCAACATGAGATCGACCGGTTGGGATTTCAGGAAATCCAATGCTTTCGCTCCGTTACTTGCTTCTCCTACAACCTCCATATTGAATTCGTTCCATGGCATCGCTGAGCTAATGCCTTTGCGTACCAGCTTATCGTCATCCACAATCAATACCTTAATCATGCTGAGATATCTTCTCCTTTAATGGGCAGTATGAGCAGAATGCTTGTCCCCATTCCCAATTCACTCTCGATGACCAATTGTGCTTGGTCCCCATATTGTGACTTCAACATGCGGTGAACGTAATTGAGTCCAATGCCCATTCCTACTTTTTGTTGTTCAGCTACACGATTGTTCAGCAGTTTATGAATGGTTTCCTCGCTCATGCCTGCACCATTATCCTGTATCATAATGTTCAATGTTGTATTACATGTCACTTCAATTTGAATAAAGCCTTCGTCACTCAATCCATGATAGAGCGAATTTTCAACCAGAGGTTGCAGAATAAAACGAGGCACAGGAATTTGAAGCACTTGTTCATCAGCAGTAATACGGACGTCGAATTCAAAGTCATACCGAATTTGCTGCAAAATCAGATACTGTCTTAATGCATCAATCTCCTCTTCCATCGTGGATACTTGCCCTAATTTGCCCAAGTTGTAATAGAGCAGCTTGTTCAATGACTGTACCAGCTTGTCGATCTCCCCTTGTCCGTTCATGACGGCCAGCCAGTGTACCGTATCCAGTGTATTCATCAGAAAGTGCGGGTTAATCTGATAGAGCAGTTTTTCCACTTCAAGATCTGCACGAATTTTTTCTTTCTGCTGCACTTCCTTGAAGAGATCGCCAATTTGATGCTGCATGTTGGAAAATTCACCGAGCAGAAAATCAAATTCGGGAATCTGGGTGCGAGTTCGGCTCCCCGTCATTTGTGGATTTTTGGACATCCCGTTGATTTCCGAATGGAACAAACCAAGTGGTTTATACACCATCTTCCACAGGAGCCAAGCTAGAAATACGGTAAAGCCGAGGAAAAATAAGGCGACCAGCAATATTTGAAGTAACCACTGGTTTTTTTCCTGCTGATATTGAGCCTGCGAAATGACTGAAACGACACTCCATTTCTGTGATGAATCCTCCTTGAACCAGTGATACCCCCGGGATATCCCGTCCTTGGCAGGATCGGCGGTCAGGCTGGAGAAATTCTCCCCGACCTTCATCGCTTCCGGTATCTCACTGTACACAATGTTGCCTTCACCATCCAGGATCAGATGAGACAGAGCCCCGTTGTACTGACTGTATCCCAAGTTATCCTGTGTGAGACGAAAGCCGGACTCTACGTAAATGTACACGTCGTCCCTTTCGGGCAGTTGTACTCTTCGCAGAGCAGACAGAACGAGTTGGTCATCGAACCGGTTCATGCTGATATGCGGTCCATAATATTTAATGCCATAGGTCTGGAAGAGTACAGGCAGTGACTCCGGAGAAAAGTGATCCTTAATCGGGAAGTTGCCAAACTGTGTAGTTCCATCCTTCTGGAAGTAATACAAGGTCAAACCAATATTCGGATTGGTAAACGTGACCACACTTAACTCACTTTTTAATTCGTCTCTCGCCTCCATTAATAGGAAGATATCCGAGGAAGGCTTCAGGAATTGATCCAGCTTCTTGCCAATGGTTCCTCGGTAGGACAATTGCTGTGTAACGTGATTCAGATTGGTGATTGAATTCTCCAGTGAGGATGTCACCTGCTGTAAATTACTGCGGATGCCGTCATCGATTTTATTTGCGAAAATGGAGTCAATGGTATAGTAAGAAATCGCAAATATGCTGATAAAAGGGATAAACGCACTGAGGAAGAACAATAAAAAGATCCTTTTTTTTAGTGTCATTCTGACCTAGTCTCCTTCTAAAAATAAAAACAGCAAGCCTCCTGGTTATGGAAGCTTGCTGTGAGTATACATACAGCTATACCGAATATCGTTATCCCCATAGGCTGAGGCCTACTTTGAAGCTCGTCGGCATTTCGATCCATTCAGGCGGACACATATCAGGACACTTCGTCAGTTTCCGTCCTCGTCCAATTTCCTTCATAATTATAGATCGATATTCGAATAAGTCAAACGCTTTCATACTTCTCGCCACCAAAACTAGTAGCAGGACAAGGGGAAGTCATTAAACACCCCTTCTTACATGAAGGTGAAGAATTCATATAAGCTATATCTTTCCATATCGAGCAGGAGCAACCGAGTACGAGCGTAAATTCATCTGTAGATTAACGAGGCTGCCGATGATATCGAAAGCCCCGCTTTCATTTATATTAAGCTTTGGTTTCCAGCAGAATACAGGTGCCCTTTTTACTTTTGAGCAAGGATTATATAGACAGATTGGTTGGCAATTTGGATTGACGGGTAGACTTTATTAACAATGGTGAAGCCAGCATCAAGCATTTCCACTTCCATATCTTTGGAAGAAACTCTCGGACCCGTTGAAGTCTCTGACTTTTCTAATTCGATACATAAGAACAAGCCTCTGTCTTTCAATATTCTGTTGATCTCTTTCAGAGCTGTTGCAAGAGGCCTAACTTCGTGTAAAGAAATGGATGCAATAGCTATATCAAGAATCTGGTTATCTAACGGAATTTCTCTGAAGTCACCTACCACAGATGTAATATTCGTAATACCTCTCTCCGTCGCTTGGGCTTCCAAATATTCAAGAACATCCTTATCATTGTCCAACGCATATACGGTGTTCACTCGTTCAGCAATGGACATGGAAATATAACCAGTGCCCGCTCCAAGGTCCAATACATTGTCGGTTTTCTTGATAGGCAGTAGCTCCAATAATTCCTCTGCAGGAAATCTTTCGATATTTTCTAAGTTGTTAATTTTCTTTTGTAATTTTGGATTCATGTTGGTCTCTCCTTTAATCACGGATAAAATAACTCTTTAATAACTATAATATACTTTCAATGTAATGTAAACGGTAATGTTCCTTAAAATAAGTGGAAGGATCGTTTTCGGTTAGTCGTATTTTTCAATTGATTTTCCTGGTAAAAAAGGGTATTTTATAGAGAGCTTAGTGATAAGCTAGTTCCTTACACGAAGGGAGATGTTTTTAATGGCAGCTACTTATATGGTGGTTTCGTCTTAAAACTGAATAGTTGGCATATACGAAAAAAGCGGGAATACGCCCGTATTATTTGGTATGCCATCCAAAGTAACCTTTCGTGAATATTGCTGTTTGCAGATACGATGAAGGTCGTATCTTTTTTGCGTCCTGATGCCGCGCGACAGCAGCTTCTTAAGAGGCTGCTTGTCCGTGGCATTTTTGCGTCCAAAAAACAATATTAAAGGAGCTAACCAAGAAACATGATCGATATGAAAACCTATGGCTATACAGAAATAGATGCAATTCAAGGTGGATTATTCCCCGGCAGGGTGACTGAACTTAGGCGCGAGCGCTTCACGGTCATGACCGAGCGCGGGGAAGTAACAGCGGTTCTTAAAGGAACCTTTTATCACGGCGCGGCAACACGCGTTGACTTTCCGTGCGTCGGGGATTTTGTCTTGCTGTACTACAACGAGAGCGGAGATTCTCTCATCGCTACAGTACTGCCCCGCCGCTCCAAATTCTCACGCGCGGATTACTCCGGTCATGCCACAGGTTATACCAAAACCGTGCTGGAACAGGTCGTTGCAACCAACTTTGACTATGTTTTTATCCTTTCATCGCTGAATGGGGATTTCAACGTTTCCCGTATCATGCGGTACCTGACACAAGCCCGGCAGAGCGGCGGCCAGCCGGTCATCATTCTGACCAAGGCTGATCTCGCCCCAGATTATACTCTCCCACTCTCCGAAGTCACACAAAGTATTCCTGGCGTGCCGGTTCACGCAATCTGCAGTCATACAGCCATGGGGCTGAAAGAACTCAATCCCTATTTCATGCCTGGTAAAACAATTGTCTTCCTCGGTATGTCTGGTGTTGGTAAATCGTCTCTGCTCAATGCATTGATGGAACAGAACGTAATGAAGGTTCAGGCGATCCGGGAGGTCGACAGCCGGGGGCGGCATACAACAACCCATCGTCAGCTGTTCATGCTTCCCTCCGGAAGTATGGTCATCGACACGCCTGGTATGCGGGAGCTTGGTCTTTTTGATGCCGATGAAGGCTTACGCACAAGCTTTACCGATGTGGAGGCATGGTTCCCTCAATGCCGATTTACGGATTGCCGCCATCAGACCGAGCCAGGTTGTGCCGTTCTCACCGCCATTGCCGACGGTTCATTGTCTTGTGGGCGGTGGGAGCATTATCTCGCCCAACACCATGAGAACAGGTATGTCCAGGATAAAACGAGTTACCTCATTGACAAAAGGGCGAGAAGCAAAACGCTTGCCATGTACAGCAAGAACACGAAGAAAAACGGGGGTAAGAAGATATGAATATTAAATCCGAAACGCTGAACGCTGTCTTACACAGAATATTTGAGAGAGAGATCATCTCGGCCGATTACCAAACCATACCTTTACATGGCGGTACTGTGGGAAATGTAAACTTGGTGACGGGGATTGCCGAAACATCCGAGGGTGAAAAATTGTCATACCGCATCGTGCTGAAAATTCAGAAGCAATGGACTCGTTACAATGATCCAGGCTCATGGCGCCGGGAATATGACCTCTATGCATCTGACTTGGGTGAAACCTTCTCCAATGCCTTGCGCTGGCCAACGTGTTATTATGCCGCGATGAATACCGAAGAAGATGAATTCCATCTATGGCTTGAATACATTGATGGCGTATCCGGATTGGACTTGACCGGTGACATGTATGAACAGGCCGCGCTGGAATTAGGACGCTTTCAAGGCAAACTATATGCCAAACAACCTACTGTACTGCAGAGCCTGACTAACCTGAGCCATGCGGACCTCATGAAAAATACCTATCTGCACTACCGGTCATGGCCGGTTGTTCACGACTATATACGTTCAGATGACTGCGAATTCCCGCAGCATGTGCGGCAAATGCTTATCAACTTTGATGAGCACGCTGACGAAATATTTGACCGCATTGAAAAACTCCCCCTTGTGCTATGCCATAGGGACTTCTGGGTGACCAACTTGATCTATGCTGATGGAGAAATTGCGCTCATTGATTGGGATACATCGGGATGGGGCTACTTGGGTGAAGATCTAGCAAGTCTGATTGCGGATGAAGCGGATGTTAATTACATGGTCGATTACTACAAGCGGTGTGTTCCCGCGTATTACCAGGGATTTTCTGAATATGCAGATGCCCCCCCTGTTGAAGACCATTGCGTCTATGAAATGATCCTTCTCGTCTTTGGATACAGGTTTGTGGAGAGTTATCTCCACACAGAGGATGATGAAAAGAAGACAAAACTTGTTCAAATCCTCCAAAAAATCCATGAAATGAAGAGCATCACTGTTTAATTTGTCCTGACAGAGAAACTCCGAAACCCCTGAATGTAGTGGGTTTTCGGAGTTTCTTTTGCAGCATCTATCGATTCGATAAAAGGAAATACTACTTTTAATCACTATTTCGACAGCCTATATACCGGCCATAGTGCCCATCTCAAAATTTGGCGGCCCCAAAAAGCGAAAACGGTCGTTCCAGTCCATAAGCTGCGTCTATTTTCGCTGTACTGATCGTTGATAATATACGTCCTTGTGGATGCAGGGCTTTTCAGACCGAGTTTTTCCCACTCCGATGGATCATTTGAATCTCCAAGTTTTAGAAGCATCTTCTGAGATGCCTTATTGATTTTATACGGAATTTGCTCGTAGGCCTGGGTGATTTGCATATGAAATTGGTCGATTGGATTGCGGCTGGCTATACTCTCCAAATGGATACTTTCTCGAAGGTAAGAAACATATGCCAGATGTTCCGCCCAGAACTCGTCGATATAAAAAAGACGGACCCTCTGTTCCGAGGGGCTCATCGATATATCGCCTTTTAAAATCTTAAGTCGCTCGGCGTATAGAATTCGCCTCTGATCTTCCACCATATCCGAATAACTGTTCAGTTCCAGATGAATATCAAAGTTCTGACCCATAATAACGCGCTGAATATGCTCGATTTTACTGAGAAGCACCGTGTCATCGAGAGCCTCATCCTGCCTAGGTACATGAACCAATTTATGGATGCCGAACTGAACCATAAGCTCATCTTCCAGGCTTACAAAAAATACGGAGGATCCCGGGTCGCCCTGGCGGCCGGAACGCCCGCGTAGTTGATCGTCAATCCGCACGCTTTCATTCACATATGTACTGATCACGTATAAGCCTCCCAGCTTGGCGACCAATCCTGCCTGCTTAGGATTTCCGCCACCAAGCCGAATGTCTACGCCTCGTCCTGCCATATTTGTAGAAACGGTTACGGCACCAATTTTTCCTGCTTTAGCGATAATTTCGGCTTCTTTTGCGTCGTTTTTTGCATTTAAAACATGGCATTGTACATTAACCTTCGCCAGCGCTGCCGCTAGGTTATCGGACTCCTCAACGCTGGATGTACCAATGAGAATCGGACGTCCCGTCGCATGGACAGACGAGATTTCTTGTACAAGTGCTTTTCGTTTGGCTTCTATATGAGTGTAAATTCGGTGCGGGTGGTCGATCCGTATGTTTGGTTGGTTCGGTGGAATTCGCATGACCTGCAGCGCGTAGATATGTTCAAATTCCATTGCAGAAGCATGTGCTGTAGCCGTCATTCCGCAAATGCCCGGATACAGGCTAATAAAATGTTGAATCGTGATCGTGCCGAGAATTTTCCCGCCTACGGTCCACTGCAGCCCTTCTTTGGCCACAAGCGCGGCTTGCAGTCCGTCAGGTAAATACCTGTTTTCAGCCACTCGGCCAGTATATTCGTCAATCAACTCGATTCCACCGTCTCGGACGATGTAATCAACGTCTCTTTTCAGTAACGTTTCCACATGCAGCGCACAATTTAATGACGTTAACAAATGCGTATTATGGCTATCGTACAGATTGCCGCATCTGAGCAGTGACTCTGCCTTCGCTGAGCCTGCTTCATTCAAGTAAACGTTCCGTTGGAACTCATCGAATTCGTAATGCTCTCCTTGTTTGAGCTGCTGAGCCACTTTTGCGAAACGAATATCGTCATTCTTGGAAGATCCCGACTCTCCACTAATAACCAGCGGCACCCGCGCTTCATCAAGAAGCAGCGAATCCGCCTCGTCGACGATGACGAAGTGGAACGGACGATGAACCAGTTCAACTTCGTTGAGCGTGATCGTGTCTCGTAAGTAATCAAATCCTGCTTCTTTAGCCGTCACATAGGTTATATCGCTAGCGTAGGCATTCTTTTTCTCGTACGGATTCATGCCCGCTTGAACTGAGTTTACACTTAACCCAAGAAAGCGATAGATGGGGCCCATCCACTCGGCATCCCGGTTAGCCAAATAATCGTTAAACGTCAGCACATGCACGCCCTGTCCTGTCAGCCCATTTAGATAAGCGGGCATAACAGCAGAGAGTGTTTTTCCTTCACCCGTGTGCTGCTCAATCAAAAATCTCTTATGCAGAGCGATGGCTGCCATGATCTGTACATCGTACGGGTTTAATCCAAGCTTTCTCTTCGCCACCTCGCAGACTAAAGCGTAGGCATCGACAAGCAGCTCATCCAAAGCTCGGCCCCGTAATGCTTCCTCTTTCAAGCGATGTGATTCCTCTTGAAGTCGTACATCGTCCCACGCCTCCAAATTCCTTTTTCTGATGAGTTTCACTTGGTCTCGATAGCCTTTCAACTGCTGCCGGCTATCGCGATCTTTGAGTTCACTGATCAACTTGGTGACTACATTCACGGGTTGATCCCTCCTCTGTGGAAGTGCACTTCCTTTGCTCAATGAAATGCACTTGGATTCGACAACATGAGTTCTAAAAACAACTCACTATCAGAGCAATTATTGTATTCTTTTCACAAATAAGAATTTGATTGTTGGGTTACTTTCCAATTCGTTTTGATTAGTATTCTAGCCGTGCAATTCCATCCCCTTCTTAATGATTTCATTCTCTACTGATGAATTGGTTATAAGGTAGGTGTCTGATAGAAAAAAAACCGTTTCCTCAACATGAACGCTAGCATCGAGGAGCCATGTTGAGGGAACGGTTTATTCACACCATACTAATGGCCGATCATGAAGAGTTTTCAACTTGAAACTTAAAATTGTGGTTGTTCTTTTCCCCAATCATCGAATAAGGTATCCGAGTTAAATAATAGATTGTCAGAATTCCAATTTATCGCTTCGGTACTCAATCCCTAATTCCTGAATTAAACGGTTCAGCCCAGACCAGAGATTTTCACAGAGCTGATAAAGCTCTTCTTTTTCAGATAAATCTCCACTGATTACTTTTCTCGCGAGCTCAACATATCCTTCTGGCTTAATTTGTCTATCTATAGATTCTTCCAGAGTTACCGCTCTACTGGTATAGTATTGCTTATTCAACAGACCAATCAATTTTGCATTTTGCCATGTGAAATCAAAAACAGCACGGGGTAGATAAGAAAGATTATTCGTAAATTGCATATTTCGAATCTTGCCCATCGTTTCGTAAGGCTCCCAAATGATAAATTCTGCGATCACTTCTCTAAATGCTTCTTCGGGTACGGAAAGTGCAACTTCTTTCGTCCTTTTAAATATACCTTTCGGATCATACAAAGAGGTAATGTGTAAGAAGCTCCCCATTTTAATTGCCCATCCATCGTCTACTGAACGCGCTTGATCTAACCATTCCGATGTCTGCTTTGTAGAAATCTCCAATTTGAATGGATGATAGATTAATTCATGGCTAGGTATATTCGCTCCATCTCGACAAATTACATGTAATTCGATATCTGAATATGGGCCGTCTTTTCCTTGAGCAACCGAACCATAGATGCCGATAGCTTCAATATCCTCATCGTATTTATCCAACAACTTGTCCTTTATCTCATACACAAAATCCAATTTTTCTTGACGACTTGTACGGGCTGGAAAAGGCAGCATACAAACCCTCCTGTTCGTTATCATGATCTCATTTATTTTAACATTCACGGAACTAAGCTGCCCGTGGGACTTGAGGGTTCTCTGTTAATTTTCTTCGGCTAGTAAAAGATCATGTACTTTTTACGATTTCTCAAAATAAATAGTGCTACTCCTCAGATGGATGAGGAATAGCACTTTTTATAATACCTAATCTACTTCAGTTTTAAATCACTTGTGATAAAGGGATATCTTAAGATACCTTAAACATTATAGCCTACTTTCGTACAGTTACATTTAACTTGGAAGTTCTGGTTTCCCCTGAAGAATTACGAAGTACAGCTTCATACTCGTAGATTCCAGGTGCCCTTCCAGTAATTGCGGTAACCGCAGATTGTGCATGAGGCGTATTCGATTGCAGCGACTGTGTGTCGATCAATATACCATTTTCATAAAGTTCGTATTCGGTTGCATTCGTTCCCCACCACAGATTCATGCTGACATTAAAATTACCATCTCCGTCCCAGTTGTCGTTTGATAGAACGGCTTGCCCCGGAGAAGCATCGGTAACAGTGACTGTCAAGGGAACACTCATCGTTGTACCTAGGGAATTGATCAACTCTCCGGTATAAATGTAGGTGCCATTTTTCTTTCCAGTAATATCAACTTGAACAGACTGAGCGGATGGTGATTGATCGACCAGTGCAATTTCCTTGATCAATTCACCATTCTCATACAGTTTGAACTGATTGCCGTTATTGCCCCACCATAAATTCATCGTGACTGTGTAGTCCCCGTCTTTCAGACCCGTGTCGTAACCGTTATTGTCAGATAACACAGGCGTTCCAGGGGCCCCATTCGCTAGTGGAGTTGCTTGGTTGAGCCATTCCTCCCACTTTATTAACACACTGGCCTGATCATCCGTAAAGACAGTTCCTCTAGCTGCTTGAACATCATTACCGTATGAAGCAAGAAGTTGACGTGCCTTTGCTCCTTCATGATTGATAGCTGCCTGGTTGGCCTGCCCTAATGTGTTCGCAAGCTGCTCAGCAAGAGCACTTGCATTAGGATCGATCGATTCATTCCCAAAGGAGTTGGTCAGATTAATCAGGCTATCAAAAGTAGCAATTACTCCAAAGCTATATTCTACCGTCTGTTCCCAACCAGCCAAATCGGATACGGTTGCCGTCACCTTGTTCAGGCCGGGTTCCAGTGTATAAGCCGGAGTGTCCAGGAGCACACCCGTCGGTTCTGTCACGCCGGATATTGAATCAGCGGCTGTATATCCAATTTCCACATGCTGATCAATGGTATATTCGGTTTGACCCTGAATTTCAATGGTTGGTGGTACGAGATCAATAGATAAGGTCAGAGACTGTTCACTCTCTCGGTTACCATCCACATCGACGCTCCAGTAGGTGATGGTGTGTGTACCTTCTTCACTTAGAGTCAACTGTGTGCCACTCACTGCTTCGCCACCATTGATTTGATAATAGGTCCCTTTGATCTCGGAATCTTCATCATTTGCTGTAAAGCTTACTTGGACTGGAGAAGTATACCACCCGTCGTGCTCATCCCCTTCCACGGATACCGTGGTATGCGGAGCTGTCTGTTCCGGTGATTCCCCTTCCAGTGTGACCAAGGCTGACAGCGGTATATTCAGTTCTTTCACAAGACGTGCCACAAGTTCAGATACCTTGATTGCACCGTTCATCTGCAAATGTGTATTGTCTTCCGTTGTACCTACCCACATGAATATCGACTTGGTTCCTTCTGTCCCAAGCTCCTGGAAATACTCCCAACTGGCCTGGTTCAGATCGATGATGAGTGTTTCCGTCTCCTCCGCCGTTTCTTTCATGGCCTGAACATATTCAGGGAAGCTTTTGTTCAGGATCTCTCCAGTAAAATCACGACGGTTCACTGGTGTGACCAGAACCGGAATCGCCCCTCTTTGCCGAGCTCCATCAATGTATTCTTTCAAATATACCTTGAATTGCTCAGGCGTAAGATAGCGCTCCGGGCGGGACGGTGTGGAATCGTTATGAGACCATTGCATAAACAGATAATCGCCTTCATGAATGTCGAGCAAAAGCTCGTTGAGATATCCACCGACCAGGAAGGTTTTGCTGCTGAGTCCACCGACTGCCCGGTTATCAATGCTGACTTCATCTTGATCAAAATATCTGCCCAGCGTTTCGCCCCAGCCTGCTTGCGGACGATAGTTCTCCGCGTAATTGGCAACGGTGGAATCGCTCGCCAAATAAATAACAGGCTTATCCCCCGCCCCGTTTTCAGGCAGACGCTCAATCTTCAGTGCATTAATCTTCGGTGTATTTCCAGAGAAGTCAAAGTTAAATACGCCGTCAATCAGAGCAATGTCAGTTGTGATTTCTTTAAAATCGCCCTTGGCAACGGTCGTGAGCGGCAGCTTCGTCATCTGCTCCACAACGACACTTGCGCTCGTCGATTCCTCCGCATCCCCAACAGTCATCGTTACCCGGTAATTGGCTGGTTCCATTTCCACCAGGAAGGAAGTTCCGTTTACCCGCGTAAAATCCTCCTTGAGTGCATCTCCGGTTTCCCGGTTCACATCTTCGGTCAGCGTAGTATCGGCAAAGCCATATCCATTGCCTTCGATGTACGCTCTCTTGGCATCTACCTTGATGTATCCATCGGCAGCGCTCCCGGAACCAAAATCAAACTTGTACTCACGTACCTCTTCAGCCGTCTCTTTGGTCAATGAATCCTTGCTGACGGTTAACATGTTAAACGCGTGGTCAACTTGAGCCTGAGTGGCTTCGGTATTGAATATGGCCTCCGCAGCTGCCAAGGCCCGATTCACCACAGCTTTCGATGCGTCTGTATATTCCGACAGATCCAATGCTTTGAGCTCATCATACAGAGCAATCAAAGCCGTTTGATCCCCGCCCTCGGAAGGGAGCTGCGTGCCTTCAATTCGCACATTATCGATCTGAGTCGTCCAGTTCAGCGTGCCTCCACCGCCTTTTCTCGTACCCAAGAACCGAAGGGCTCTGACGTTGTCCGCGTAAGCAGCGGAGCTCATCTGAATAGATTCGATCGTCTGTGTAACTGTCGGATCCGCTAGGTTCGTTAATGTCAGATCCAGCGTTTTCTTAGCAAAATTAACGGCTGCATCCACATTGACCCACTGGTTCTTGGAGATCTCTGTCGCTGTTCCACCTTCTGGTATGGCTGTATCACCTGTGCCGTAGTCCGGATTATAAGCACCGACATAATAATGAATTTTGGAACTTCCGGTTTTCGTATACAGTGTGAGAATCGCATTTTCGTTAGAATCCATGATGGTAAGATGCCCCTCTGACGGATAGGCACTTACATTGCCCGATTGCCAATCAAACTTCACGTTTACCTGATCGCCGTTTACGGCATCGAACAAACGGAACACTTTAGCCCGATGTCCTGATCCGGATCCCGTGACGGAGAGCACTTTATTTCCGCTTTGTTCAACAACCGTTCCCGTCATCGTTCCTGCAATACCCGTAGCATTAACCATCGCATACTGGTAGCCTGCAGCGTCGCCTTCAAAATCCTCTTCGTAGAGCTGAATTTCTGGCTCCGGTTCCGGCTCGGACATATCCGGGTCGATAACCAGAGAAGAAATACTCAACTCCATGTCTTTGACCGCGCCTGCAACCAATCCGGCAATTTTCTGTGCGCCATACGTGCTGAAATGAGTATTATCGTTGATTCCATTCGGGTATTTCGGATATTCACCCGGATTAGCGTAAAGGAACACTTTCTCCGTTGCAGTATTACCGATTTTGTCGTAGTACGCAATGCTCAGCTTGCTGAGATCAATCAGCGGCACCTCAAGCTCCTCTGCTACCTCTTTGGCAGCCTGCACATATGCCGGGAAACTGACGTTGAATTCCTGAGTCACCGTATTGAAATCTCTGCGTCCAACCGGAGTAAGCAATACCGGTGTTGCACCGCGCTGTTTGGCACCGTTTACATATCTGGCCAGGTATATCTTATAATCTTCAGGTGATGCATAACGGTCCGGTATCCCTGCACTGGCATCATTATGACCGAAGGAAATGAAGAAGAAGTCTCCCGGCTTGATTCGCTGCAGGATCGTATCCAGACGACCGTCTACCATAAACGATTTGCTGCTTCGGCCGCCAATCGCATCATTCACGATCACTGCCCCATTTGAGAAATAACGACCGAATTGCTGACCCCACCCTTCTTGTGGTGCCTGCATCTCACTGTAAGATTGCATGGTTGAATCACCGGCCATATAGACCGTCGTTGCGGCACCGGCCGATTTATCCGGATATTTCTCTATGATAATATCTTGAATGTCTATGGCTGTACCCGTAAAGAGGAAATCAAGCTGACCATCCACCAGGGCAATGTCATAGGAATACTCCAGCGGTTCTCCCGCTTTTACATTGGTCATAGCTAGCTTCTGGACATATTCGGATTTGACGCCAGCATTGGAGTCACGCGAGTCATTGCCCAGTCGCAATGTCACCTTATAGTTGGCATTCGGCAGGTCAACAGCAAATGTCGTTCCTGTCTCAACTGAAACCTGTTCTGCCCCTACAGTAACACCACTTGTTTCTATGAAGCCGTATCCCTGATCTTGTGCGTAAAGCGTATCCTGTACTGCCGTATTCCCTGACGCTGTCTCGGTACCGAAGTCAAATTGATAGACAGACTCCAGCATTTCTGCTTCACGCGTCAGTGACAGATCGGCTTTAGGGAATGCTGTAGCTTCCGCTCCAAGATAAAAGCCTGTATGAGGCGGCTGGTTGTAAGATACATTTTGCCAGGCTACACCTAGTCGATAAACAGGGTCCTGCATCAGCGTAGGAATACGATAATCTGAAGGAATGGTCGTCGTATAGAGACGATATTCCGAGCTATCTTCGCTTCGCAGTAGGATTTCCTCACGCCAGTCACCCAGAATATCGGCCTGTAGCGCTGGATTTCCTTTGGTATGATTGTTTGTTAACGTACCGGTCGCCCGGAAGATTTCATCCAGCTTTTTGTTCTCGTAATCCCACTTATAGATAAGTGGAATTCCTCTAGCTGTACTGTTATCCCACTCATGATCGAACAGCTCCCGCTGAAGATCTCCATCCCACCAGATGGCGAAGTTGGCACTTTTGGGAGCCTCATCTGCTGTGTAAATGGCCTCTCCGGCAGCCGAATAGGCACTGGTTACAGGGACGGCTTGCCCATTCGTAATAGTCGTGGCCCATGACTCGTAGCCAGGATAGTTCGGATCAATGTCCGCTGACATTCCGCGACCGGTGTCGAAACCTGTTTTCTGTCCCCAGAGAATCTCACCTGTAGCCGCATCTCGCATCTCCAGTCCGTACGCAGCGTCCGAATGCTCATGCACGCTTACGACCTGGTACCCCTCCCGGTTCGGATCGAGCTGTCCGGCGTGCATGGCATCACCGTGGCCGAGCCCAGTGCTGTACATTAAACTTCCATCATCGTCGATGGCCAAGGCGCCGAACATGATTTCATCTTTGCCGTCATTATCGGCATCCAGCACACTTAAGTTATGATTGCCTTGTCCTTGATATTGTGCTCCGGCTTCGTTTGTGTCGAAGGTCCAGCGCTGCACGAGTTTTCCGCCAACATAATCATAGGCAGCAACCACCGTGCGGGTGTAGTAACCGCGGCTCATCACAACACTTGGCTTCTTGCCGTCCAGATAAGCGATGGCGCCAAGGAAGCGGTCTACACGGTTGCCGTACCCGTCGCCCCAATCACTGACGTTTCCTCTTGGAGGATTGTAATCCACGGTGGATAGGGCCGCTCCGGTCTCACCATCAAACAGCGTGAGATACTCCGGCCCTGACAGTATGTATCCGCCCTCGTTGCGGTAATCCTTTGTGCCATCACCAATGACCGTACCCTGTCCGTCTTTTGTGCCGTCCGCTGTTTTCACAACGACCTCGGCTTTTCCGTTGCCATCCAGATCGTATACCATGAGCTGCGTATAATGGGCTCCGGCACGGATGTTGACTCCAAGGTCAATCCTCCACAGCTTCGTGCCGTCCAGCTTGATGGCATCGATATAGACATTGCCAGTGTAACCTGCTTGCGAATTGTCTTTGGAATTGCTCGGACTCCACAGGAAGACGATTTCATATTCGCCATCACCGTCCAAGTCCGCAACGGAAGCATCGCCCGCATAATAGGAATAGGTTCCACCGTCCTTGGTCCGGCCGTCAGCCGGCTTATCAAGTGGAATAGGCAGATAATCGTTATGCCAGACCGATACAACCTCTGGCTGCATTTGCTCCTTGCCCGCAATGATGGTGGAAATCTGATATTGCGAGCTGTCGAAGCCGGTTGTGTCCACATAGTTCGTCACATCGCTGATGGGCGAAGAGTTCACTTTGGTTCCGTTTTTGTATATATTGAAAGCGATCTCATCAGGATCATTGTTCAAATACCTCCAGCTTAAAAAAACGCCGTTGTCTCCGAGAACCGCAACGAGACCCCGGTTAAGATATTCTCCCTGGCGGCCCGTCAGGATGTCGGATGACTCTGCACGTGCCGGAGCCGGAGGTACAGCCAATGAAATAACCATAAGGAATGCTAGAAAAGATACAAATATCGATTTCTGGATGGAAACAGTTCTTCGGTCCATTGGATTAGCTCCTCCTTTATCCGAAAATTCATTTTAGAATCTGGGAAAGAAATCTTTGTGTTTTAAGACAGCCCCAGGAATATGGTTCATCTGCCCTGCTTGATGTTAGTCGTTCGTTGTACTTGTGAAGCACGATTCCTTTTGTTGCAGGAAAACTTGCTTTCACGACCAAAGGAACACAAACGATAGTCACCCCCTTTTTATGTTACCGCTTACAATTATCTTACAGGTGTAAAAAAAGACAGACAATCTAAAAAATGTGACGTATTATATAATATAATTGACTTTTTTAGGCAGGGGATGAAAGTATGGTTCATACGGTCTCTTATGCTTTTCGTAACGACGATACATCAATCATGACACTGGACTCTATTGGTTGGCAGATCGTCTCCAGCGAGGAATATCGCTGTCCAAGTGACAATAGACCGGACCCCGGGCACGTTGTTTTTCAATATACGCTTAATGGACAGGGCTATCTGGATATTGATAATCAAACGCTTCCATTACCTAAGGGACATGCCCTACTGGTTAAAATCTCTGGAAAACATTGTTATTACTATAAGCAAGAGAATAACGAACCTTGGGAATTTATCTGGATAAACATTCGCGGGGATGAAGCGAACCGAATCTGGGATATGATTCATGATAATGAGGGATATGTCATTCTACGAAACGCGGATTCTCCCTTGATTCAGGAGTTATGGCAAATCATTCATTTGATTCATCAAGAGAAAGTGACGGACAAGTATCGTTTGTCCATGCAAGTCTATCAGTGGTTGCTTATCTTGGTTCAGACAAGTCGGGATGCGGAGAGGGATATCGGGATCCTTTCGATTACCACGATCGAGAAATGCAAAAAGTTCATCCGGGAGAATTATGCTTCCCCGTTGACGCTGGATGTGCTGGCCAGCCATTGTGATATCAATAAGCATTACTTGTGCAGATTATTTCAAAAATCGGAGAAAACATCACCGCTAGCCTATCTCAAAGACAGACGAATTGAGGTTGCAATCCGACTACTCCGCACGACGGAGCTTCCAATTTCACAAATTGGCCAACAATGCGGTTTTGAGAGTCCCAGCTATTTTGGCAAAGTTTTTCGGGAATATATGTCCATGTCACCCAAAGAATATCGCTTGAATAAGTTAGCGTTTCCTTACGAGGCCATCTATTATGAGTAGCCAAACTCCCACTCCACTGAGGATTCGAGGGCAAGAAACTTGTGCAGATAGCAAAAAAGCCACCATAACAGCGACTTTCGATGGAACAGTGTTTATTTTCTCTCGGCATTAAAGAACCATTCATTCTAAACTTTCCTTATACTCGGCTAACACCTCATTCCAGTATTCTTTATCCGTATCTGTAATTGATCTATGAACTCTACATGGATTGCCATGAGCAATCACATTTTCAGGAATATCTTTGGTAACCACCGAACCAGAACCAATAATACTTCCCTTCCCAATGGTTACTCCTGGATTAATGACAACATCTCCTGCGATCCAAACATCATCTTCAATGACTACGGGTAATGCATACTCCAATCCTGTGCTTCTGACTTCTTTATCTATGGGGTGAAGAGCAGTATAAATACTAACTCTTGGACCAATAAATACATTATTGCCTATATCAATCGTATTGAGGTCTAGAAAGATACAATTAAAATTACAGAAAAAATGGTTTCCTACATTGATATGAGACCCATGACTACAATAAAAGGGTGGCTTCACTGTATAATTTTCACCAATTCTCCCGAACAGTTCTTTAATCAAGTCCTTTCTGAGAGAACTCTCTTCTTCTGTGGTTTGATTAAATAATCTAGACAGATACCGCCCTTTATTTTTCATTTCTTGGATTTGTTCATCAGGTTCATACAATTTCCCCTCAAGTAACCTTTGATATTGTTTAGTCATAAAAAAACTCAACTCCTTGTTAAACAAGTATTTCGGTTATTTAATGCGCAATATTTACTTTTTTTGAATATTGCCGTTGGAATGACCGAATTCATCCAATATAGTGGAAGCTCGTAGTTCTTGATATGTTGATATGCAATGACTTTAACCTCGCCGGCATTGTCTATATGAAATGTAATCAGATCCTGACCAACACTTAAGTGGGGACCAACGTACGGTTCAACCGTTACGTGGGCAATAATGTATGAATCATGATAGTCTAACTTTAAGTCATTCCCGCCAAGAAAAGGAGCAAACATAGGCTTTTCAATCAATCGATCTGTATAAAAGAGGGTTAGTTGCTCTTCTATTTTCGGACTTAAAAGAGTTAAAATCAGTCTATGTTCCTTACAATTTGTATCCGTTTCAGCGTAGGTTTTGATGGGTTCCAAAATAAGCGTGAGAAAGAGAAGCGCTGGAAGTAATCTTCTTATCACTCTTCCAAACATGACATATCACCTCCGGTCTAGGGATAGTGCACTGCAATATTCCATCAATCTCCCTTTACTTCGAAATTACTCGGAATTAATTCATATAAGGCACGAACGTCACAACCGATAGAGTCGGCGATCGATATGGCAACTTTAAGCGGCATCACTCTTTTGTTTTCCATAAAGTCGTAAACTCGTTCCGGTTTAAAAAGTAATTCCTTTGCCAGCCACTCTGCTGACTTTCCGGCTTCCATCAATCGTTCATTCAGTAAGCAGCGTCCTAGTTCGAATTTCATGAAACGATAACCTCCTGTGTAGCATTATATTTTAACCTTATGCGTCTTTTCTTACTGGTGGCTCCACATGGAGCCCGACCGATACAGTCCAAATAAAAATCAATGAAACAACCTGTTTAAACAAAGAGCACCCCCATCGTTTATGTAGTATTGTGCCCTTCGTTGATTTCAACTATCCTGTTCGTTAGCATCGTGAATTTTGTTATTCCTCCACAACAAAAAAAGTCTAATGAACGAGTTAATCACTCATTCATTAGACACATCACCTGTCTCTTTACTACATATCAGCTCTATAACGTATTAGTGGAAACTTTATAGCCTCTGTGAATCTAAAGCTTTTGAAGTGGTGGTCCAGATGGACACCATGAGGATCAGTTCAAATATATTGGTTACAGCTGTGCTTGCTACAGGTATTTGGAGTCCCTGACCTATAAATAATAGCAAGGTTCCAACAAACAGCCATACCCATTTTTGTTTTACTAGAACGATTATACCTATTAACAACAGCAGAAAACCAACGATGATAACCATAAATGGCGGACCTGCAAGACTTTCTGACGTATACCTCAAAACCCCATACTCTTCAATGGGTATAAGACTTTTTACTTCATGTAAGGTTGAACTTACAATTTGGTAAATGATAAGGCCCACTGTTATTAACCATGCCGCAATATGTGTAATGATGTGTTTTGAAAACTTGACTTGTGAGCTGCGCAGGATGTAATAACCTACAAGTATCAACGTGGGAGTTGCAAAGGCATGAAGCCAAAATCGAACACCGCTAAGTCCCTTGAGCAGCTCTCCTTCACCTATGAAGCGACCTGCTGCAATAATTCCGTTATCGTACGCGAGACTGAACAATACAAAAATCTGGAAGATAGCGTAATTGAGCCATTGTCTTTTTCCAGATAATTGAGCAGCAATCCTGACAACAAGAAACAAATAAATTAGCGCCAGTGCCGAATAAATGACAAGATCCAAAAAGATTCACCTTCCCTTATCCTTTTTATGAATAGCAGCTTACATAACCAGAATAGTCAATTCTCCCGTTATTAACCCACTATCATCAACCTGATTCAAAAAAGTTAAACAGCCTGCCCTTTACATAAGCTATGGTGGGAATTTTAATTCCAGTATGACTTTCTATTTAGGGTTTATTCTAAGACGATAAGTTTTGCGCCCACTATTAGATGGAGATTTTATTATGTATAGATTTTTGCTATGCTGTGTTAAAAATGGTTAACGGGAGACTGAGCATTGATGCATAAAATACTAATCGTGGACGATGAAGCCGATCTTCAAAAGCTGCTGACCGATTATTTTGAAATCAATGGATATGCTGTCCTAACGGCCAAGGATAGCAGAGAAGCGCTGCGAAAAGTCGAACAACAGCCCGACCTTGTTTTGCTAGATATCAACATGCCTGAACAGAATGGGCTTCAATTATGCGAGCAAATCCGTAATTTCGTCTCGTGCCCCATCTTATTTTTAACAGCTCGAATCGAAGATGCGGATAAAATTGCCGGATTTCGGGCCGGAGGTGACGACTATATCCTGAAACCTTTCAGCATTCACGAACTGGGTGCCAGGGTTGAAGCTCATTTGCGCAGGGAACAGCGTATCCACACCAAATCCTCGGTGAGATTTAATGACGATATAGTTATTGACTATACAGCACGGGTGCTCTACTACCGGGATAAGCAAATCCCACTGGCCAAAAAAGAGTTCGAGATCATCGAGTTGCTGTCTACACATCCCAATATCGTGTTCGAAAAGGAACGCATGTACGAAAAAATTTGGGGTTGGGACAACCAAGGTGATAGTAATGTAATCGCGGAACATATTCGACGAATTCGCTCAAAATTAAAAGAGAACGGATGCGATGACCGAATCGAGACTGTTTGGGGAGTAGGATACAAATGGCCAAGCTCATGAATGCACTGCTGCTCAGGCGATTTACCTTACGGCAATCTTTTATGCTGTTATGCGTAGTCACGCTCATTGCCGTACTGGCCGTCATCACGCTGGAATTTGCCTGGGCGGAGAAGCTGCGGCTGCGTTTCGGAGAATCGGATTGGGTGCTGCCATCCCTCGTCGCGGCGGTGATGCTTACCGTAGCAGCCGGAATCGTCACCATGGCAATCCTATTTTACAGATGGAAACTAAAACGTCCGCTGGAGATACTCAAACAAGCTTCGGAGAAAATTTCGGCCAACGATCTAGATTTCCGCATCTCCTATGACAGTCGGGACGAGATGGGCGAGCTAATCGAAGCATTTGAAAACATGCGCTCAACCTTAGAGAAAAACGTAAGGGCGCTCTGGCGATCGGTTGAGGAACGCAAGAAACTGAATGCCATTTTTGCTCATGATCTTAGAACACCGCTTTCAGTTCTAAAAGGAAACACCGAGCTACTTGCAGCCTATCTGCCTGAAAAGAAATTGTCTGAAGAAAAGGCACTGGAACTGATCCACACCATAAATCTTCACATCGTGCGTCTGGAGAGCTATGCGGAGGCCATGAACTCGATTCAGAAACTAGAAGATGTCCCAGTACGCCGTCAGTCGATGGATATGATCACGCTTACGACGCTGCTGAACGACAGCGCCAAACAAATGGCAAGGCACTCCGGCAAAACCTTCGTCGCATCCATGGAATATGATCATGTCCAAATCAACGTGGACCCCTATATTGTTATGCAAATTTTCGAGAATATGGTGGCCAATGGAATTCGATATGCTGCCAGCCAAGTGAATGTTCACTATGACATTCAGAAGAGCTTTATGATAATTAACGTCACAGACGATGGACAGGGCTTCTCAAAAGATGCCCTAAACAAAGCTGTCCTGCCTTTTTACCGGGGCGAAGTGTGGGATGCGTCCGAACATCGTGGGCTGGGCCTTTACGTTTGCAACGTATTTTGCGATAAACATGATGGAAGCCTGCAGATTGAAAATGGTCCTCAAGGCGGTGGAAGCGTCACGGCAAGTATTGGGATCAAGTTGATAAATAGTTGAAAATATTCTGATAGCATTTCCTTATCTTGAATGATGGGAGTGCTATGATGCTAAAAATGAAAAAAAGAATGTTAATTACAATCGCCTGTTCACTGTTGTTATGTTCAGTCTGGCAAAGCTCTGTTTCAGCCACAGAAGTCCGTAACAAATCAGAAATTCTGCAAGACATCGACGAATATATGAATCAGAGTATGAAAGCCAATCACATACAGGCTGCCTCACTGTCCATTGTTAAAAACGATGAAGTATATTATGCAAAAGGCTACGGAACATTTGAAGATGGTCAAAGGGTTACGGGCGACACTCATTTCCCCATTGCTTCGCTAAGCAAGTCTTTTACCGCACTTGCCATACTGCAGTTAGTGGACAACGGCCAGATTGACCTGGATGCGGCTTACGATTCTTATTTTCCAGAGCATCCTGTACAGGATCCCCGCGTTCACAACATCACGATCCGCCATCTATTGAATCAGACTAGCGGTCTCAATGACAAAATAAATCCTGATATGACGAGAAAACCGCAATTCCAGGCTCTGCATGAGGTGAACCAGCTATTAAGCGAGGTACAACTTGCCCATAGCCCTGGAACAGCCTACAGCTATCATAATCCCAATTACGTGCTGCTGGCGAACCTTGTGGAAAATGTGAGCGGAGAGCGCTTTTCGGATTATCTGAATAACCACATTTTTAAACCGCTAGATATGAACCATACCTTTAGTGTCAGTACAACACAGCAATTTTATGGGAATGAAGCTATTCCGCTAGGACATTACTTGAGTTTGGGACGGGCGGTAGCCCAAAAGGAACCGATATGGTTTATTGAAGGCCCGGCAGGCATCGTTTCAACCGCCGAGGACATGTCCCGATGGATGCTTGCCCAATATCAAGGTCAGCTACTTTCTCCTACCCTAATGAAAGAATATCACGCAGCAGGGACCATCGGTTCCTACGGCATGGGCTGGCTTGCTGACCAAGAAGAATCGCATGGTCGAATCATCTCCCATAGCGGCATTTTCTGGACATATAAGTCAGAAGAAAAAATTTATTTGGACGAAGAGATGGGCATTGCGGTAATGTTTAACTCCGGGTTAAACGCTTCTGTGAATTACTCGACTTTTATTCATGACATCGTGAAGATCATGAGAGGGAAAAAAACTGAAACCTCATTTGTGAATAGTCGAAACGTGGAATTGATTATGATTACGCTGATCATCGCTACGCTTGTATGGGGCATATATGCCTACTATCACATCCGCCTGAGAAACAAACGCCTGACGACCAGTAAAATAGCTCTGATAACGATTGGAAGGCTGATCCCGCTCCTCATTCTCTTGTCCCTTTCCTCATTGATGACGTTTATCGGTGGAGGACGTGTACTGCCTTGGTTTGGTATCTGGACTACGCTGTCGACTCCTATCATATGGCTTGTTGTGTTGTCCATCGTCAATGTTGTGCATTTGTCTTGCTATTATTATGTCTATGTACAGTATAAGAAGAACAGTCAGTTGAATTAACATCAACCATTAACCTTCTCAACTAGCGCAGCACGCTCTTACTCTTTAATCTTTATCATGTCACAAACAAGAAAACAGCTGACAAACTCGAACCTTACAGTCAAATTTGTCAGCTGTTTATATGTTACTATTCCATCTGTCGTTATTATTATTCCTTGGCAGAGGATTCTGTATCCGTAGTGGTAGCTGCAGCAGCATCCGAGCTTTCATCCGCTGGTTCAAGTGTGTTAACAATCGTAGCCTTGGAGCGCAATTCACTCATCCAATTCGTACTGAGCTCACCCACTTGCTGCTGCACCAGTATGTTACGAATATCTTCTTTTTTGTCTTCCTCAGTCGGATTGGTTGCTTCTTTATAATCTGTCCTCTTGATAATGTGGTAACCATAATCGGACTTAATTGGGTCGCTAATCTCATCGTTTTTCATGGAGAAGGCTGCTTTCTCAAATGCTTCTACCATTTCACCTTCTCCGAAAAATCCAAGATCCCCGCCATTCGCTGCAGAGCCTGTATCTGTGGATTTTTCTTTTGCCAAGGTTGCAAAGTCTGCTCCCTCATCCAATTGTTTTTTGATCTCATCCGCTTCTTCTTTCGTCGCCACTAGGATGTGGGATGCTCTCACCTGCTCCGGAGTGGCGAAAGTTGCTTTATTCGCCTCATAATAGGCACTGATATCTTCATCTTTTACTGTCGTTTGTGGTTCAAGAATTTTACGGATTTTCACTTGGACTTCCGTATTTTTCTTGAGTGAATCCATGGTCATGCCAGATTGAGAAAGTGCCGTGTTAAGCCCTTCTTCACCGCCATATTGGGTTTTTAGAGTCTCAATCTCGGCATTCACATCCTGCTCAGTAACAGACACGTTCGCTTTTGTGGCTTCCTGGTCGATCAACTTCATTGTAATCATACTGTTTAGTGTACTCTCGCCACCAAGAGAAACCAATTCATTATAGAGCTCATCCTTAGAGATGTCCGTACCATTGACCGAAGCCACAGACTCCCTGCCCCCACCAAACGGTGGATATACAAGTACAACGATTAGTGCTGCAGCTAGAACGCCCGAGATTGCCATCCAGACCACACTTTTTTTCCCTTTAACCACTTGTGGTTGCGCCCCGGATGAATGATGTTGATTCTCTTCTTCTTGCATTTCGGGCAGAACCGTTGTTTCTTGCTCAGTTTCCCGCTCTTCGGTCAAAGAATCTTTTACTTCTTCTTCGTTGTCAGGTTGCGACGGCTTGTTGTTGTCCATTAAATTATGATCCCCCTTAGGTCTTTTCCTAAATCTACTTTTTAATTAAATATAATGTATTCGGAAAATAATACCTTAAAATAACATAAAAATTCTTAAATCCTTATTCATTTGTGATTCGTTTATATGTGGTTATTCACAAAGGTAGATTACCTGAATGCAAAGCTTCTATTTCTTTAGAAAGATATTTTGTATGTGGCTTCATATAACTTTCTGCCTTTTGCAATAGATCAGAATTACCACCAAGGTTGTACAGTATTGTAGTAGATAATACTTGGTTTATATAAAGATTCTTTTGAGTTGCCATCCATTCAAAAAAGCTGAAAAATTTTACAATTTGTTCAATATCATTATTTTGACAAAGTAAATTTCCGACATAGGTAGATACTTCATCACCAAAAAATACATGTCCTAAAAACTCTTGATTAAACTCCAGATGTTCTTTATAACAACCGTTAAATTCAGGGAATTCCATTAAAAATTGTTTAATTAAAATTTCAATATCCAATCTCAAACCTCCTATTAATAACCTGCTCCATTTGTTTCACTAATGTTCCCTGTAAGTTGAAACACTTAGCTTTTAGCTCCTAAGGGGATATCTGCAAAGGGTACGTATCGATTTGGTTCTACTTCTTTATATACGCGAACAAAATGGACATTAAAGGTTGGATAAGGAGCTAATTCGTTCATTGCTAACTGTTCCATTTCGAGGATTTCAGTCTCATTCAATCCCCAGCAGGTTTGCCCCAAGGTCAAATGAGGATGATACTTATCCATTTCAAAGTAGCGATCTACCAGTTCTTGTGATGGAGAAATCAAGTTTACCAATCTTCGATGTAAATCAATTACTTTTCCAGTTTCAACGCTAAGAAATATAACTTCACTTCCGAACGAACCAGGTACCGATAATGTTAACGGAAAAGTTTGAATTGAAGAACACGTTTGTCTTATCTTTTCTAACCATTGCAGATCTCCATAAAGACCTCCTTGCGCTTTTACGGTGATGTGCGGCTCTACTACATCGTTAAGATCGTTACTGGACCAGCGATCACGGAATGCCACTATTTTTTCTTTGTAATCATCTGGAGGGGTAATTCCAATAAAATATTTCAATTATACAGTCACATCCTTTATCAACCATTACGGAACATTTCCCACTTGCTCTCATCATTCTTATTTCTTCGATTATTCAGACGATCCTGCCTGTCAGTTAAATAATGTGTCAATCCCAAGAAAATTTACCGATAACACATGCAAACATAAATAGATATAAAAATAGACCCATTCTTATAGAATAGGCCTTCCCTTATATTCCTTATAAACCTCTTACTTTACTGTAATCTTGAAGTAATAGGTAGTTTGCCAAGTATCGGCTCAACAGAATAAACTTATCTGCGTCTTGAAAAACATCCCGAACAATCTTTCAAAATGTCGTTTCAGATTATCAAACAGGAACGCTTTTTAATTCAGGTGTCATAACTGACCAGATAATGATGAAGCTCTGTATTATAGCAGCCGATACTGTGCTCTATTAGTCTTCCTTCCCCGTCATAGGAGTTACGCAGGCGCTTGAGCACATGCATCCCCGCGGGGATCTCCAGCAGCTGACACACCTCGGGAGGTGCTGGCTCTACAAAGAAACGGTCCCTGAAGTTTTCCAGCTTAATGTTGTTCTCCTCCAGTGAGTCGTACAGCGATTGAATATCTGTATTCATTTCTTGTGTGCCGCCCGGCAGGGCAGCTGCAGCCAGGAAGTGTATGAGATGAATATAAGGCTGACCGTTCAGAATGTAGAGCCTTTCAATCCGCTGGCAATACGGACCGAAGCGGTTATATTCCTCCGTCCCCTCATCATTGGTGACTAAATGGGAGTTCAGCACTCTCTTTTCCAGTTTATGACCCTCTTCTACGAGCAGCTCTGTAAACCGCTTTCCCTTAGAGAGCTTCTGATGGGAGGTATTGCGCATCACAATCGTGCCAACACCACTTTTTTTCTGCACATATCCTTCTTGAGACAGCTCCTGGACCGCACCGCGGACCGTCATTTTACTGACGCCGAATTCCTTCTCCAATTGTGGCTCAGAGGGAATGATGCTTCCGAGAGGATATACCCCATGGAGTATTCTGTCTTTGAGAATTTTTTGAATTTGCTGATACAAAGGACCTTGCTTGCGCTTCAAGGACACTCGCTGTTCACTACCTTTCAACATCTAAGGTATGGTCTGACAGCGCCCGGAGCACCTCACTCTCGCTAAAAAGCGCTGTATCGCCTGAAGTGGTATGGGCCAGCATCGCTGCCGCCACTGCCATATTAACCGTTTGCTGCAGCGGGTATTGCTGCAATTCCCCATGGATAATGGTGCTGGCAAACACATCGCCGGCTCCAATTCGGTCATACACCGGGAAGGTCAATTTGCCGGATAACACAAACGTACCTTCATGACAGATATAACCTGTCAGGGAATGCGTATGGTCAGCATTAATCTCTCGTTGGGTTCCCGCTGCCGTTCTGACGCCGAAGCGCTCCACAACTTCGGGAATCACTTGCTTTAACTGTGTTATTCTATCATAATCTCCGGCCCCAATGCCAAGAATATAGCGCGCATCCTTCTCATTGATCAGTGCGATGTCCGCAAGTTCAAGCAGTTCTTCATAGTGTGGGCGGGCCTTGGTATAACCGTCTGTTCCCCATAACGCAGGACGGAAATTGCAATCAAATACAACCTTCCCCCCGGCACGCTTCACTTCCACAGCAAGTTCTTTCATCTGCTCGCGAACGCCTTCATTCATTGCCAGCGTGATGCCGCATAAATGAAGAACGTCGACTTTGGCCGCAAGAGCTCGCATGTCATAGTTACACGCCTCCGCAGTATTGAAGCTGCTGCTCAGCCTGTCTGTGTAAGTGACTCTGCCGGGACGGGCTCCAAAGCCATTCTCCAGAAAGTACATCCCCAGATACTTGCCGCCACGGCTGATCAGTGAAGTATCTACTCCAAGTTTGCGCAGATAAGCGATAGCTGCCTCGCCCACCGGCGTTTCCGGCAAGGTTGTTATAAGCGCACCAGTATGGCCGTATTTAGCCAGTGCTGCCGTTACATTTACCCCGCTACCAGAGAAAGAATACTCCAGCCTGCTGCTCTGGATCAGCGTTTCATAGCCCGGAACCTGCAAACGCATCATCACTTCACCAAAAGCAGCGATCCTAGGCATACCGGTCCACCAGCGATTTGATCATATCGAGTAGTCTGCGAACATCCTGCGCGTTCGTACTCCCAGTCTCTGGATCAATAATGGAGGAGTAGACATGCGGGATAACCTGGGGCACACCTGCCTCTAACGCAATCTCCAATATGGCTCCGAAGTTAGCCAGATCGATTCCACCCGTAGGCTCCAGTGCAAACCCGGCTTCTCCGCAGGCTTTGGCAACTGCTCGGTACTCCTCCTCCAGCTTCATGCCCTGCATGGGATAATATTTGAGCGCATTGCCACCCATGTCACGAACCAGTGCAATAGCGGCATGAACCGGGACAATAGCATGCGGAGCGGCCCCTGAACTGACAGGACCCGTTGATATATTTACATAGCCAGGTTTCCCGCATGGAGAAACCAGGCTGTTAATCCAACTGTCCTTAGCTCCCAAGTTCGCACGGGTTGCCCCCACTGCCGGGAAGACCTGATTGATATGGCTTCCCGGATAACTTGCGGCAATCTCCGCCACAACTGCCGCCTGGCGATTGTCTCCGGCTCCGAGCCCGATGGATACGGCATCTTGAACAGCCTGGCCATATGCAGTCATGGCAATTGCTGCTTCCTCCGCCGTATCGTAGTTTTTCGAGAGCACACCTATCAGTACATATCCTTCTGCAGCTTCGAATACTTCCTTAGCGTTCCCGATACTGCCAGCCAGTACATTAAGTGCGGCCCTGTTCTTATACAGTCGCTGCTGAATATGACTCATTTACGCTCACCTCCCACGATTTCTTGTATTCTTGTGATAATCACCTGAAGATCATCACCTTGCAGCGGCCTTGGATCAATATCGAAATAACCCTGCTTAACGCCATAGTCTCGGGTATATACCGCAATTTCGCCTTCACGCAGCTGGTCATTCACATCCTTCGCATTCATTCCTGCAACATTGGAATCAACCTCGATGCGTCCACGGTAGATCGCCCTGCCCGCTTCATCTTGCACGATGCGAACTGAAATTCCAGGGATCTCAGCGAGTACCTCAAGAGCCTCCAGCTCCTGCTTCTCCCGTTCGCTGTTATCGGTCTTGTTCTGGTATTCCTCCAGCGCCTGAAGCAGCCCGAAGGTAGTCTCTTTACCAACCTTCATACTGCGTCCAATCCCGTGTAGCTGTACCTTCAGCCATTCGGTATATTTCTTTTTACCGGCGACAATCCCGGAGGTCGGACCCTCAATCGCTTTGGATCCACTGTAAATCGCCAGATCTGAATATCGGACATATTTGGACAGGTCCTCTTCTGCTGCGGCATCAACAATTAGCGGAACCCCTCTGCGCTGTGCTACCTCCCAGGCCTCTTCCACAGAAATCATGTTCTTTTGGACAGCGTGGTGAGATTTGACATAGAGAATAGCCGCGGTATATTCACCGATGGCCTGTTCGATATGCTCCTGCCGGCCTTCATTGGCGTATCCCACTTCCACAACCCGGCCGCCGCCAAGAAATACCATGGTTTCAACAGGTGCTCCATATTGCACGTTATGACCTTTTAGCATAATAATTTCGTTTTTAGGTATCGGCTCTTGGTGAAGACGAAGACTGAACCGAGGATCTCCGCTGGTCACCATGGCTGCCACCGACAGGGCTATCCCGCTGGACGCCGAGTTCACAACAACTGCCCCTTCCGCACCAAGCAGGTGTGCAATATATTCACCCGATTTGTCTACAAGGTCCGCGATTTCCACGTACTGTTGTCCGCCTTGTTTCATCGCCTCCATGACCGAATCCGTTGGTGCAGAAACGCCAAGAATGCTCATTCTACCACTGGCATTTATCACACGCTTCAGTCCATATTTAGCTTGTAATGAGTGATCCATTCGCATAGACTCCTTTAACCTTAATATAGTGCTGTGCAATTCGAACATCGCCTTCCGAGTCCTTCAGTTGCTTCTCACCTGCTTCCAGAGCAAACAAAGTCAGGTTCGCCTGCTGTCCCACCCTAATCTGTCCGAGCTCCGGCTTGCCGAGCCATGCTGCTGCGTTGATTGTAACCGCGCGGATGACCTCTTCCAAACTGTAGCCAAGAACGAGAAATTTGGTCAGCACATTCGACATACTGTACACTGGCCCGTTTAGACGGTTGCTGCGGTAAATATCTGTACTGATTGTATTCAGCTCAATGCCGGCCACTTTGGCCTGTTCTGCAATCCGGAAGGAGAAGCTCGCGGTGCCATGGCCCACATCCAGATGAACTCCCCGGGAAGCAGCATCAATCAGACCTTGTAGGGGTGTGCCGTCCTCATGGAACAGGTTATTGGACTTGCCATTAAGATAATGGGTAATTACATCGCCCGGCTGTAATAGCTCCAATACTTCGGAGATTGCAGGCGGAGCGGAACCAATATGAACCATGAGCGGCAGCTTTGTTTCTTCGGACAATATGCGTGCCAGCTTGAGCGGTTCAATGCCGTTGTCTTTGACGACGCTTCGGCTTATGCGTGCTTTCAGACCTACAATAAAATCAGGATAAGCCACTGCAGCTGCTTGTGCCTTCGCCCGGTCTATCCATTCCAGCTGTGACAGCTCATCTGTCCGTTCAAGCCCGATCCTCGAAATATTTAATAGAGCAAACACCCGCGTATCAGCCTTCAGGCTGGCAGTGTACAAGGCACCGATCCGATCTGCACCGCAGCTTCCGGCATCCACGAGCGTGGTTACTCCCTGCTTCACACCAATTTCGTCGATATCATCGCCATAGGGATCAAGCTCCGGCACGGCATGCACATGCAGATCAATCCATCCGCTAGACACATATAACCCGGAACAGTCTTGACCTCCCTTTGCTTCCCCAGCCTGGCCTGACGGTGTAATGTCGGTGATGACCCCGTCCTGAATGGCGATATCCATGATCCGCCCGTCAACAAGCTGCAAATTTCGCAGCACATTCTCTGTGCCCAATCATCCCATCTCCTTATTCGACCCAGGTATACAGGCAAAATTCAAAATTGGATGCATTTCATGAAACCTGTACCTCCTTCTATTAAAAATAAACCTGACGTGCTACTTTATTCGAAAGATTATAATGTTATAATGTTTATGCTGACTTAAGTATAATCCAGAACAGAACATAAATTTATATTCCAGAATGACTAATTTGAACTTTTTAAATACGGGAGGGACAACTACATGGCTAATCCGGCACTCAAGCCATCCTTGCTCAACCAATTTAGACTCAGCTGGAATCATTTCAAATCAAGACTTCTTCTGAAATATGCGTTTTCCTACATACTCATATTTCTCATCCCTCTAACAGGGGTTACTATTTTCGTATATGAAAACGCTGTCAAGGGCCTTCGTGTCGAAATCGAACAATCCAATGTCAATCAGCTGAATCAGGTGAAGAACACCATAGATACCCGTATGAACGAGCTTCAGGAAATAGCCGGGCGAATCGCTTATGACAAGTATTTGACCCCTTACATGGTGAGGGATCCCTACTACAGCATAGAGGCTATACAAGCCTTGGCGAATTACAAAGCCAGCAGCAACATTGCTGAGGACCTGCTTCTGTATTTCCATAACGACTCCAACATCTATTCTCACCGTGGTCTCGCTGATCTTCATGTCACCTTCGATACACTCTATCAATTTGAGCGTTGGACCCCTGCAGAATTGCGGCAGGACTTAAATGAAACCCGACAACCGTTGGTGCGTCCAGCGGAGAATGTAACCATAAATTCCCGGACGGATCCAATGGTCGTCATGCTCGTACCCATTAAACCGAATGACCCCTATCCTTACGGAACGGTGGTCTATTTAATGAAAGAATCCAAGCTTACTGGCGTCATGGATTCGATTTTGAGTGACTTCACGGGGAGCAGCTATATATTCGGTCCTACTGGAGAGGTTTTGACCGCAAACAGCCATGGTGTCACTCTTCCCCAGAACGAGCTTGAGAAGATATCCGGACTTGAGCCTGGAATTCATAATCTGAAGCTGGACGGGGAACAGCACTCCGTCGTTTCGGTGCAATCGGAAGAAAATGGATGGACCTATGTGACCACGATGCCAAGTTTCCAATTTTTCAGCCGTGTGGCCCATGTTCAGACGCTGATTTTAATTGTCTTTTGTATTACGGTAATCACTGGCATTGCTGCGGCACTTCTGCTGGCCAAACGGCAGTACCATCCGATCAGGGATCTGATGGAATTCGCCAAGCTGAAAAGCAGCGGCAAGGATGCTCCCAAGGTTCGCAATGAGTGGGAATGGATCCGGCAGACTCTCCACGATTACAGTGCCAAAATTGATTTACAGGAGCCTTTCGTCCGCAATCAGTGTATGCTGCTGCTGCTCAAACATGGCAAGCCTGACGATCCTGAGATCGAGCAGATGATCTTCAGTACCGGCTTCAGGCATCCTCAGGGAGAAGGCCTCTATTTCTCAGCTATTCTGTCCTGGGATGACACCAAGCCGGGCAGCAAGTCTTGGCAGGATCGGCATCTCCTGCAGGAGATCCTCGGCAATGTGTGCTTGCCCCCTTCTGGTGCACAGATCTTTGGAGTGGAATTTTCGGTCAAGGACCAATTTGCCCTGATCATTTCCCTTCCCGGAGAAGTAGACATGGTGGTCCAGACCCGAATGGAGCAGGTTATTGAAGGCATTCAAGCGATCATTCACGAGCACTCACAGCTGTCACTAAGCATCGGTGTCGGTATGGCATACAGCGACCTGAGCCGTCTTAACCAATCGTTTATCGAAGCTGCGGCCGCACTCGAACATCGAATGATCCGTCGCAGCGGACAGGTAACCTACTTCGAACAGCTTGCAGAGCTGAACCCTTCCGCCACCGAGAGTTTCTGGATTCCGCGCAAATCCATGTTGAAGCTGGAGCAGAGTCTGAAACAGGGTAACGAACCCGTAGCCGTCCAGATGATTGCTGATACCATCGAGATGGTCAAAGACGAGCCGCTGCAGGTTCATCTGCTGCGCTGCATCTGCTTCGAACTGCTGAACGCTTTTCTGCGAACGGCCTCCGAACTTGGGATGGACAGTGTCTTCGCCAATATGCCGGAATTAACCTCCTTTGAAACGCTGGAAGAGCTGGAGAGCCGCCTGCTCTCTCTGGCCGCTGACATATGCATGCAGGTCGAGCGGAATACGGAGACTAGCGAATCATCGTTAATGGATGACATTCTGGCATACGTGGACGAGCAGTTCGCAGACTATACACTCAGCCTGGAACATGTGGCGCTTAAGTTTGCCATTTCAACCTCTTATTTGAGCCGGAGTTTCAAAGAGAAGACTGGCACCAATTTCTCACAATATATCTGGCAAAAACGTGTGGACGAAGTGATCCGTCTGTTGGAGAACACTAGCGCACCCCTCAAGGAAATTATCGAGCAGGTCGGTTATTTGGATACGCCGAATTTCATCCGCAAGTTCAAAAAAGAAATCGGTCTTACACCAGGGCAATACCGTAAAGAACATGCTTTGAAGGGGACTGTTGTGAAAAGGCCCATTTAATTCCGGGCTTCCTTCTTCCCCTGCAAAGCACCTGAATGACTAACCAAGTTGGCCCTGCTTACTGCCCTTCCCGAAGGATATGCTCTACCAGCTCATCCAGAGGAACCGTAGCGAGAGCAATCGCTGTATCCGTTACTCCGTAATAGATATAGAGCAGTCCGTCTTTGACCACGTTTCCGGTCGGGAAGATTACATTTGGAATCTGAAATCCAAATTTCTCGTAGTACGTCTCCGGCTCCATAATGAAATGATGGATCCGGGCAATGATTTTCTCCGGCTGCTCCAAATCCAGCAGCATAGCTCCCACACGGTAGACGATATCTTCATCAACGCCGTGATAGAGCACCAGCCAGCCCTTGTCGGTCCGGATTGGAGGCGTCGAGCCCCCGATTTTCCGCGATTCCCAGGACAAGTTTCCGGCGGTGGCGAGCAGCTTGGGCTCTTCCCAGTTCACCAGATCCTCGGAGTAGGTAATCCACATGGCCGCCCGATCCGTACCGTAGTCTTCTCCCACATATTCCTCGGGGCGGCGCAGCAGCACGAATTTGCCACCTATTTTTTCAGGAAACAAAATGTTGTCCCGGTCGTTAATATCCAGAGGCGTCGTATCCGCCACAAACTCCCAATCCAGGAGATTATCCGATTTCAGAATGGAGGACCGGGTCAACCAGTGCCCCTCCTCTTCCCCCCATCCGTCGGGATATTCGGGAATAGAGCGCAGGGGGACGCCTGCTCCGGTTGGATAGTAGCTCATGGCACAGGGACGCAGGGCATAGTTCAGATAGAAGGTTCCATCAATTTTGACAATACGAGGGTCCTGCACACTACCATAAGGAAAACCCAGCATATCGGGCGTCACAATGGGCTCATCCTTCACGTGGGTGAAGTTTACCCCGTCATCGCTCTCCAGCAGCCCCAGATAATTCTTGCATGGAGTCAGGGAGCCTGCGGTGCGCTCAATCATGTAAAATTTGTCGTTATCTATGATGACCGCCGGGTTGAAGACCGTAACCTTGCGCCACTCATAGCCGCCCGGGACGACAATGGGATTGTTCGGGTGTCTCGTTATTTGCATGTCTGTTCCTCCTGGGATTCATGTTCAAGGTATAGTTTACACAGGGCTTGATTAGTTGGATTTCCAGCGGTCATACGCAGCCTGATTAATTTCAGCCACACGTTCTCCGCCCATTTTCTTGACGGTCGCCACATAATTGTCCCAACTGGTTAGCGGCTCTGCACCGGTGATGAACTTCGCTTCCATCTGCTTCACATATGTGCTCAAATCCGAATTCAGGTTGCTGATTTCCGTCTGCTCTTCCACGGTCAGGAACAGTGTTGGGAACGGAATCCGAGCGCCTTTATCAAGAAGCTTCTGCTCCGTTTCCTTCTCTACCCAGAGATCAAAGTCTGTCTTCAGCCCTTTACTAATATCATCCATGGACAGGGTTGGAGCAGGAATACCGTAGTTAGGTGTCAGAGTCGCCCGATAATCTTCCATTTCCTTTCCATCCGGAACAGGCAAGTATTTCTTGACCCGGTTTTCTTTGTCGGTGTATTCCCAGAGAATGCCCTCTGGCCCTTTGTTGAAGAACATGGCACCTTCATAGGAATAGAGATAATCCACCCAACGCATGGAGGCTTCCGGCGCCGGATTGCTCTCCGTAATGGCAAAGGCACCCGTTGTAATGCCTCTGTTCTTCGCAATTGCCGGAGCAGCCACCGATTCGCTGCGGACAGGTGCAAACATCGGATCTGCCGTCGAAGGCTCTCCGCCTTTGGACATGTAGGCATGCCAGTCGGAGAAGAGTGCGACCTGGTTGTTCTGTGCCTTGGCCTTCTTTTGCTCCGCCGTCTGCGAGAAGCTCTCATGATCCAGCAGCTCTTCGGACCACAGACGGTTCATATAGGTCAAATATTCCTTATATCCTTCTTCAAGCGGTGTATAGTGCACCTTATCGTTATCGTCCACGTAAATTTCTTCTTCATAAATACCGAAAGCGCCAAGCAGCCAGGTACGGATATCACGGAGGTTGGCAGCAGGTGTTGTCACCGAGGATATCGGAATTTCATCGGCGATACCGTTGCCGTTCGGATCTTCCTCCTTCACACGCTTCAGGTAGGTATACAGCTCTTCTGTCGTTTCGGGAAGCTTATCGATATTTAATGCTTTCAGGAAGTCCCCGTTGTACCACATTGGGTTGCGATACCAATGCTGACTGAGTTCTACTACCGGCAAAGAATAAATATGCCCGTCCGGTGCTGTAATGGATTTGCGGACATCCGGATTCTCATCCAGCAAGGCCTTGAAGTTCGGAGTGTATTCTTCAATCAGATCCTCCAGAGGAACGAGGATGCCCTGCTCTCCATAATTCATCTGCTCTGCAGTGGTCAAACCGGCAGCATAGAGAATATCCGGGTAATCCCCGCTGGCGAGCACCAGATTCTTCTTGGTCTCGAAGCTGTCCTTCGGTGCATTCCTGTATTCCAGCTTAATGCCCGTCTTCTCCTGCATCTGCTGGAGCACTTTCATGTTCTCCCAGTTCTGAATCCCTACATCCGGCGCCATCAGCGTAAGAGTTACGGATTCATTAACAATCGGGAAACCCTCTTTATTCACAGCAACAGCTCCGGTACTGTTATCTCCTGCTCCTTTGTCAGCATTACTGCAGCCTGCCAGCAGTGTAAGAACTAGAGCCGAAGACAACAGAAGTTTCCATGGTTTGCGTGTGGTCTGCATGAATAATTCCTCCCTTGTTATATACACATTCTAATGATTCAACCTTTAACAGAGCCAATCATGACCCCTTGGACAAAATAACGCTGCAGGAATGGATAGACCGCCACGATCGGCAGCGTGGAGACCACAATGACTCCATATTTGATTAATGATGCCGTTTCAGCCTTATTGTTCATGGCGGTCGCCACCTCGCTATTGATCGAAGCGCCCGTGGTTTCGGCCGACATCTCCTGAAGGACAAGGATCTGGCGCAGAACCATCTGCAGCGGATACTTGGCTTCATCATTCAAATAGATCAGGGACGGGAAATAACTGTTCCAGTGGCCTACTCCATAGAATAGGGCCATAACGGCTATAATGGGTGCCGATAGCGGCAGAATTATGCGGATGAACAGCTTCAGATTCGTACAGCCATCCATATGAGCCGCTTCCTGCAGTTCTTTGGGGATGGTCGTCTGAAAAAAGGTGCGGGCTACGACAATATTCCAAACTGAAGCAGCCACCGGCAGAATCAATGCCCACATGCTGTTGATGAGTCCAAGGTTCTTGACCAGCAGATACGTCGGCACGAGACCGCCGCTGAAGAACATCGTAAACAGAATGAGACCCATGAACAGATTGCGTCCTACAAAATCGGATCTGCTGAGGGCATACGCGGCTGGCAGCGTAACGGCGAGATTAACCAGAGTCCCTACCACCGTATAAATAATCGTGTTCAAATAACCGTTCCATATCTTCGGGTTATCAAAAACAAGCTTGTAACCGTCCAGTGTCACATTCTTCGGAAACAGCCACATGGCTCCCGAATTGACGTCCTGCGGCGAACTGATGGAAGCACTGAGAATATAGATCAGCGGATAGAGAACAACCAGCAGAGCAAGAACCAAATAAATATAGGTACAGATCACAAACAGCTTGTCCCCTCTGGACTCTTTCATGGCAGTTACCATAGACTTCAACTCCTTCCTACCAGAGGCTATTCTCACTGGTACGTTTGGCAATCTGATTGACAGTAACTAGCAAAATAACGTTGATTACCGAGTTAAACAAACCCACAGCCGTTGAGAAGCTATACTGGGCATCCACCAGACCGGCGCGGTAGACATAGGTGGAGATGACATCGGAGGCTTCCATATTGAGTGAATTCTGCAGCAGCAGAATTTTCTCGAAGCCAAGGCCCAGTATATTACCCATATTTAAGATCAGCATGATTGTAATGGTGGGTACAATTGTCGGCAGATTGATATGCAGCATCCGTTTAATCCGGCTCGCCCCATCCATAATGGCCGCTTCATGCAGCTGGGGATCTACGCCAGACAGAGCCGCGAGATAAATAATCGTACCCCACCCGGTACTCTGCCAGACCCCCGAGAAAACATAAATTGTCTTAAACCAGGCCGGATCCGTCAGAAATTGTGCTGGTTGAAAGCCCAGGAATTCGATGAGCCGGACAATCATTCCACTGGAAGGCGACAGAAAGGTAATGATCATCCCCGCCATAACAACGACGGAAATGAAATGCGGAGCATAGGTTACCGTCTGAACCGATTTCTTGAACGGACCGTTCCGCACCTCATTAAAGGCTAGCGCCAGAATAATCGGAAGTGGAAACCCGATCGCAAGCTCATAAAAGCTGATGCTGAACGTGTTCCAGAGCAGATCCCAAAAGAAATAGGAATTGAAGAATCGTTCAAAATGGTCAAAGCCAACCCATTCACTGCCTGTAATTCCTTTTGAAGGTACGAAATTCTTAAAAGCAATCTGAATGCCGTACATCGGGCCGTAATGAAAAACGAGGAAATACAACAACGCGGGAAGCATGAACAAATAAAGCTCCCAATTTTTCCAGATTCTTTTGCCAAGGGATTTGTTCTTTAATGAAGGTTTTACGGATACTGCAGCATGACTCACCTTCATTCTCCCACTCCTCTCTATGGTTTTTTTCGTTACATAAAATAAATTTGTATCCGCTTTGCATTTAGCTGACCTCCCCTATGCTAGCGCTTACAATTCAAATTGTAGTGAAACCTTGCTGACACCGTAAATATGTAGGTTGTGCATTGTCATGTTAAAAAGTGCATAAAACCGCGCTGCTGCAGTACTTTCAGACTTGCTGTAATTCAAATGTCCCCGGATGAAACATGGATAATATGTGTGAATTATGAACCTCTCTTTAAGCTGCAAAAGTTACATATTGTGATCAACGGGCAAGTATGCAAACATTTGCTACGAATGCCAAGGCTACCATACGGACTGATAATATCAGAAGGTTTCCATTATGAACCGTGCTTGCTACCTTACCCTAACTACGTAGGAGGAGTTTGACTATGAACCTGCCAGCTTCCATTATCGAGTACTTGAATGAGGCCGACGAACGGCTTGCCCATCATCCCAAATTGCAAAAACTGTTTCGCAACTGCTTCCCCAATACACTTGAAACGACAACCAAGCTGCTTGAAGACGGCACCACTTTTGTATTTACTGGCGATATCCCAGCCATGTGGCTGCGCGATTCTACGGAGCAGGTGCGCCACTACATTCCGTTTGCCAAAAACGACTCTGAGCTTCAGCGGATTCTCCGCGGCCTGATTGCCCGGCAAATGTTCTATGTGAATATCGACCCGTACACGAATGCATTCAATGAAACAGCAAGCGACAAGCATTACCGGGCTACGGATGATTGCAATTTAAATCCCTGGATGTGGGAGCGCAAATACGAGCTGGATTCCCTCTGTTTTGTCGTTCAGCTGGCTTATATGTACTGGAAGGAGGTGGAGCAAACCGATATCTTTGATACCGATTGCTACCAAGCACTCAGCTCCATTGTGAACGTTATTGAAACGGAGCAGTACCACGGAGAAAAGTCGCCCTACCATTTTATCCGGCAGACGCTTCAGGATACGGAGACGTTGCATAATAACGGACGCGGCATGCCTGTCAACTACACCGGCATGAGCTGGTCGGGCTTCCGCCCGAGTGATGACAGCTGCGAATTCGGCTACAACATCCCCTCCAACATGTTCGCTGTGGTGATTCTCGAGTATATCCGCGAGATCGCCAGCGTCATCTTTAAGGACGAAAGACTGGCTGCCCGAGCAGCGAAGCTGCGCAAGGAAATTGACTTCGGCATCCGGACATACGGGATTGTGAATCATCCGAAATACGGTCGAATCTATGCCTATGAAACAGATGGATTCGGGAACTTTTCCCTGATGGATGATGCTGGCACACCTGGATTACTATCTATTCCGTATATTGGTTATGTAGGGGTGGAGGATGAAATATATCAAAACACCCGCCGATTTGCTCTCAGTTTCGACAATCCCTTCTACTTCGAAGGTAAACATGCCAAAGGTATTGGCAGTCCGCATACGCCAGGAGGTTATGTGTGGCATATGGCACTGTCTATGCAGGCGCTAACAGCAGATAACGATGAGGAAATGAAGGAATTAATCGATATGCTGATCAGGACTGATGCAGATACCGGGTATATGCATGAAGGCTTCCACCCCGATGATCCCTCTGACTTTTCACGTGAATGGTTCGCCTGGTCGAACAGCCTTTTTGCTACGCTGATCGGCAAAGCGATGGACAAGGGAATTGTCTAATCTCTTCCCGCTGATCTTGTCTTTCTGAAGAAACCCTACCTTCAAAAAAATATTATTATGCAACGAAAAAAAACGCTGTGCCGATTAGATTAGAAGGGCACAGTCGATTTTGGAGTTATAGTCGAGTATTTAAGCAAGGAGCTAGCAGCAGAAGCTCCTTGCTATTTTTTCAAACAGTTGAGCTATCAGCTGTCATTCCCCGTAAATCTTCTCGTTTTTATTGAGCTACCGCTAATCGATATGTTAAACCCAATTCCTTTCAATCTATTGAGTGTTAGCTCCTCTTATAGCCTCGCAAACGTGATGTAATCGATTGGGACAGGTTCTGCCGATTCAATTCGAAGCGCTTGGTTGATCTGTCCCCGGTGATATTGCCCATGTAATATAACCTGTGACAGGATGTCCCTGACAGACGTTTGAAAGAGAACCCCGCTCTGGTTCGCGTAGTCAAGCATTTCGTCCAACCGGGATTCTTCAAGTCCTTCCATATAGACGCGATATTGCTTGGCGTTTTCTTCGAACATCAACCGGATCACCGAGAGGTCTTCAACCTCCTCCCACAACGTATACTGCCCGCTATTCTTGCCAAGCAATCGGGATAGCCAGACACGTTCTGCAACCGCGACATGCCTAATCAGCTTTAACAGGTCTTTGTTCCTCGTCTCACTTTTCTCAAGCGCGTCCAAGATTCGTCCGTCGGCCCAGTACAGATGCTCCATCATAGCCTTAATTGTCTTCATTTCGACCATCCCCTCTTCTTCTCATCACTTTAAATTCGCCAGTTCAATTCTAATTAACTACATTCGACAAACGCTTATTTTCTTATTGTGCAATTGAACAATGCAATCGTTTATCTCATGATTTGCTAGATTTTAACATAATAAAAAGGTTGAAATGATTCAAGAATTCAATTATATTTGACATATCAACTATTGACTAGTCAAATATTGATGCATCAACTAATAGATAAAGGGAGAGAAATGATTATGAAACCATCTCAAAAAACAAACGATTTTAATGAAATTATATACGGACGCCGCTCGATTAAGACGTATGATCCATCCGTCAAAATTACCAGAGAAGAAATGACTCAAATGATCAACGAAGCGAGCACTGCTCCTTCCTCCATTAACATGCAACCTTGGCGTTTCCTTGTTGTGGATACACCAGAGGGAAAAGACAAACTCGTTCCGCTGTCCCGCTTCAACAAAGAAAAAGTAGCTCAAGCTTCAGCTGTTATTGCCGTGTTTGCAGACAAAAATAACTTCGATTATGCCGAAAACATTTATGGAAAAGCCGTTGAGCTCGGATTAATGCCACAGGATGTGAAGGACTTTCAGTTGAATGCATTCAAACCGATCTATAACAGCATGTCTGATGCTGAAATGAACGATGTCATTATGCTTGACTCCGGTCTGGTTTCCATGCAATTGATGCTGGTTGCCCGTGCGCATGGATATGACACCAATCCAATTGGTGGGTATGAAAAGGATCAAATTGCCGAAGTGTTTGGATTGGATAAAGAACGTTATGTACCAGTCATGCTGCTGACAATTGGTAAAGCTGCGAGCGAGGGATATACCTCCTACCGCCTGCCAGCAGAAGAAACTACATTCTGGGCTTAAATCAATTAGCTGCTTGCCATGATGCGAGAAGCCATCACATTGTGATATAGTTGCCTTTAGCTGCTGAATGTCTTGGAAGAGATGTGCCTTGGTTACCAGGCTGCTTTTCCAAGATATTCGGCACCATTCAAGGAGGGGCACACATGAATTGTTCTTTGGAGCAAGAAAACCTATTAATTCTACTTAAAAATATAAGCAATCAGCTGAAACCCAAATTTGAACGTTGTACGGGGATCAGTTCCTCACGATATGTTCTGCTGTATCATCTCTACATTCATGAAGAGGTGACTCAAAGCCATTTGCAAAAAGCCATTCACATCGATAGTGCTGCCATTACACGCCATTTGAAACAGCTGGAAGCAGATGGTCTCGTTTCAAGAAGACGAAATCCCATTGACCAAAGAGAAACCTTCGTTCGGTTAACGGAACATGGACTCACGCATATAGCCAACTTCAAACAGGATCGTAACCAGTTCGTTCATCAGATGCTGCTTGATTTCAGTGAGGAAGAAGTTGCCATGATGACCGACATGCTCGCACGTATGCAATTCAATATGAAAGATATGTAACATGTAAGGAAACGGTCTGAAACTGCCGAGCTTGGTCCATCTTATGAAGATCCTTACGTCCTATTAGCGAATTTTATAGACCGTTTTCAATCCTGTTCTTCTTCACATTAAATCCTTGGATTTTTTTTAACCACTGCAGTACCTTACTTGCCTTTTCTTGTATCAAATCCGGATCATGCGTCTTTTCCAATTGAGGAAAGGATTCAACATATCTAGCTAAGTATTCACTAACAGACCAACGGACTGCCCAATTGCTATCTGTGGAACATGGAATCCACTTGGATACTTCTGATTCATTCGTATTTTGTAACAATCCGTGCGCATACCAACCGCGCACTCCTCCCTCGCTTTCCTCGCTTAATCGTTTCCAATAGAGCCTTCTCTCATTTTCGTCTTCTGGTTTAGCTAAGGCGTAGACTGCAATTTTCCTTATTACATCGGATTCATCTTCAGCATACTTCCATAATTCTTGTCGAGTTACGATTTGTTGTTGAACAAGTTTAGATAAAGCTAACCCCCTTTCAATATCATTTAAAGATTCTATAGAATGGTCATCGCCAGCAATACGGACACTCGATACACATTGGTTTGCTTTTTTCAGGTTGACCTGCATTTCTAAACTATGAATTACATTACCTACATTTATTCTTGGTGCATTATTTTTGTAATCTTCTATTGGATCAGCATTTTCAATCAATTTACTACGTAATTTTTTTGAATCTAATTCTGGATATTTAGAAAATAAGTACGCAGCAATACCCGTTACGAGTGTTGCTGCACCGGAAGTTCCCCAATAATATGATACCTGTTCTTCTCTCTCCTTGCATTCACAGAAAGGAAGCGTTAGGTATACTCTTGGAGCTAGAATATCTGGCCTGAAATGACCATCTCCATTCTTGCCAAACGGCTCATCGGGATAAGGCAAATGCAGGTGACGCTCCGCCTTTCCACGATCATTGAAGCCGCCCACAGTGAAATATTCGATAGGCGGCATAATGTTCCCCAATCTGGTATTACCGTTTGAACAGATGACCATCAAACCTCTTTGGACTGCAGAATTTAAAGCTTGAACTGTTGAATTTTTATGAGTTTTCTGTAGGAGTACAGGATTATCCGAAGCATGCCAACCTGTGCATAAAATAATTTTAATATTCCAGTTTGGCTGTTTCAGGACCCAATCCATTCCATATTTTAAACGCTCACCTTCACCTTCTCTGAAAGCACCATGGTCAAGCACAATAAAGTTTGCAGCAGGAGAAAGACCTACATGTGTTTTTCCTTCTAAAGAGAAAGGTTTATGAGACAGGGTTAATAATGTCATTAAGCCATGTTCACCGACTTCCTCATCTACCTCGCCTGAAGATTGGAATGCAATATTATTGCAATTTATAGTTAAATCATTTTGGACAGTTACGTACTTCATTCGGTCACCCAGGTGGCGAATCGTATGATGGGGTTTTATTTTATCAATGATTACTACTCCAATATTATGGCCGGAATTATGAAAATCCGGTGGCTCCATGAATCCTAACCTTGCCCATGTGGGATCAGGAAATGCCATCGTTGTTATCCCCCCCCTATATCGTTCGTAATAGAGATAATTTAGCTTTAACAGACTATTCTACTACCCTGCCGTCAAATTCTTCTAACAGCGATTGTATAACAGAAAAGACTCCCTAAGGAGTCCCTTCTTTCAATGCTTAAAGCCTAACAATTTATTTGTTACCACTCTAGTCCATAAGATCAACTACATTACTTCTCCATTGGGAGCGGTGTAAAGAGCAGGTTAACTGGCAGGTTGCTTCCTGGCGCTGCTGAGAAAAGAATCGTTACACTCTCCGAAGAGGATCCTGTTCGGTAAAGTACGCTTTGTTCACTGGACGTATTGATCGATAAGCTACCATCGACAATTTGTACAACTTGACCGTTCACAAGAGCTACTCCAAAGTACTTTCCTCCACGTGGGTTAAACGAGATCAGTGTACGCGGAGCAACATTGCTTAACGTGATTTTGTATAAGACTCCAAAGTTACCTGCATTGGATGCATCCGTGTAAGCCATCGGATCTGTTCCAACCAAATTCGGGTCACTTGCATTGTCTCCAAGAGGTAAGCGTGCCGGCGTGGCTCCAACTTGCTGGTCGTACGTTATAACACGAGTTGCATTCGGGTATGTGCCACGGTTGTGCACACCGTCACGATCGAGTACTGGCAATGTTGGTAACGCTTCGAACGGATCTTTATTTTCTTCGACCAGAATAACGTTATAATCCAGGGAATAATCGCTGAATGCATCCGAATACAATGAGATCACTTGTCCTTCTTTCATCGGAGTTTTATTGAGTTCGGTCAAAATCAGTTTACTTTCCCCAGGTTCAAAATATTCTTTCTTTTGATCGGCACCAGCCTGTATTGACTTGAACCATTTATCAATAGACAATTTCCCGGCTACGGTAGCAAACGGAGTAGGTCCTGCGAAGCCCATATTTTGCTGTTCAAATACTGCCGGATATGGGTTGTTATTTGTTGCAATAACATACATTTTTACTCTTTTGCCTGTATTGTTCACATGGTGAATCATGAAGCGCGTCTGCCCCGAAGAAGACTCTTGGTACACAATACCTTCCGTATTAACCGTTTCCGGACTGTTGCTGCGAATGAGCAGACTTGCCTCATCCCTATACGTATAAGGTACTTTCTCCATGGAAGTCACTTCGCCACCATTGAAGGTAAATTTCTGTCCAACCGGTGTGAAAAGTAAATTAAAATCCGAAACATTATATAACGTCTCATTGGTTATGTTTATGACTTTGGAATACGTATCAGTTGCCCCATGGTTGTCTGTGACGGTCAAGGTCACCGTTTGTGGTCCAGGTTCAAAGAATGCAAGCGGATTGTTATCCCAAACCGTTTTCTCAATCTTGCCTTCATCATCTGTACTTTGATCCATGTACGTTATTTTTTCACCCATTTTATATTGGTCCTTGTCCGTTGTGAACATGGCTACAGGTGGAAGATTAGGCTGCAAAACTTGAATTGTAACCGAATAGGGATCGCTCCACTGGCCGTTTGAATCCTGAACTTGATATGAAATGGTATATGTACCCGCTTGATCAAACGAATCCTGACGACCTGTCCAGCGTTCGTTCGTGATCTCAAGACCGTTTGGAGAACTATAGGAAGTCACATAATCCACTGTATCTCCCGCAAAAATTTCCTTTTGGGAAATCACAAAGCTTGCAACAGGTTTCTTATGTAAATTGAGCACAACGGTTTTCGCCGACTGATTCACTTTGTAGGAAATGTTCAGAGCTTGAGTAATGGAAGTTAACGGCACCATAAACGTATTTTTTTGCTGATATGCAGGGCCTTTCATCGTTCTGGACTCACCATTAACGGTATAAACCTTGCTGTTTGTTTTGAATCGGAGCTCATTGTCCCCACTGATAATAATGGTCTCCTTGGTTTTGTTATCGTATTTAACTCCGTATCCCACACGATCCACCAGTGCACGAATCGCAACATAGGATACACCGTTTTTGACAGTCATTGGCTGGCCGGCAAGAAACGTATTCCCATCCTGCTCCATTTTATTGCTGTTCATGTACAATGTAAGGTCTCCACCCGGCGTTCCGGCAGCAGTACCTGTTGCAGGCTGCTCGACTTGAGCTGGAGTAGCTGGCGTCTTGTCATCCTCGGCAGTTCCTTCCTGAATCGTGGAACCCTCCTCGGATTCATTCGTTGTTGTTGCTTGATCAATAGCAGCCGGATCATTTTCTGCCGCCGGTGTTGTCTCCACGACTGCTGATTTGGAGGCTTCCGTGTCTTCTACAGTAGATTCAGCTTTTGATGATGTGCTGCTTTTTATTTTCACTTCATTCTCGGTACTCGGCTGTTCTATCTTCATGACCTCTACGGATTCTACTTTGGCAGGCGTTACAACTGCTGCTTCCCCTTGATCCACGGGTTGTGCGCTCGCCGAACCAACTGTAAATGCTTGAAGTACAGCTACAGCGGTAACTATGGACATATTCCTCTTCAGATTCATTCTTTATTTCTTCCCCTTTCGCTCCCTCGCAAATTTCAATCTATTAAAAGTCATACTATTAAACGCTCGAATACGGAAAAAGTTACTAAATAAATTGAATATTATGGATTTGATGCAGCTATTTTCAATAGGGATGCTATTCATATAACAATATTATTGAGTCATCTCTAGCTCAGACGCTGTGCTTTCGTTAGGTTAGAAGTAAATCAAAAACAGCTGATCATATGGATCAGCTGCTTTGATTTCGGTTAACTAGTGATAGACTTTCAACCTCTACCGCTGAACCGTTTAATCGCTTCCTCGCTCACCGGCTGGAAGAGGTTAATGAGATTACCGTCGGGATCACGGAACAATATCGCACGATTCCCCCACGGCATCGTGGTCGGTTCCTTCACCCAATCATCAACAACGGGCTTCAAGCGCTTGTATTCGGCATCGACATCGTGAACACGGAACTCGAGGATGACACTGCGATTATCGGCAGCCACTGCGGAACCAACACCGAACAGAGGTACCGTCTGGGAGTGACCTATAGCCAGAGTGCACGAAGTCAGAACGAGTTCGGCAAAGACTCGCGCGGGACGTTCCGCTGTTATACCCATAACTTCCTCATAGAACTCGACAAGACGATCCACGTCGTCGGTAATCACACGTATAGAAGCGAAATTCATAAAAATACATCCTTTCTACAATAGAAGATACAATCCCCTTGGGTTAAAACAAGCTTTCCATCCCCACAGGTTTACTTCATGAATCATAAAAGAACGCTACTGACCACGGTATGTCAGTAGCGTTTTAACTTTTTTCATCCCTTCCAATGAGAAGCAGGTAGAAGTCCTCCGACTATAAAAAAAGTTAAGCCGAGGCTTAACTTTTATGAAACGTATACGATTACTTTTAATGAAGTGTTTTCTGTGATCTCCATAAAATTTCTTCTTTTAAATGTGGAGAACACACATGTTTTTTAATAAATTTCACCATCGGCTGATTCTCTGCTTCCACAAAGAAAACCAATTCACTATACACCGGATCCATTGACAGCCTCCGGCTTGCCTCCGCCATCAATGCTACACCTCTTGCCATACGCTGAAAAGGAGTGCGGACAAACATGGTTTTACACAGAATGGTTTTGTCATCAAAATGTTCAAAGATCAGCCACCCCACAATCTCCCCGTTGTGGCGTAGAAAAACACTTCGACTTTTGTCAATCAGCTCTTCTTCTGCAAACGGATCCAGAATTGATGGATACCACTCTCCTAACCCACCTTGTATCTGTTCCCGTTCCTCAGGAGAAATGGAATAGAAAGGCCGGGTTGTAAAGCTATCAGGTAAGGATAAGCTTCTTACCCATGGGAACTCTGATGGAACCTGCAGTGATGAGCTGTATACATGGATACCGGGGACCGAAAGATCAAAGCCGCAAGCTTGGAAAAAAGCCGATAACTTCGGTTGATTTATTTCGCTCATCATATATTCAACAGTCAGTTCGTGTACTCCTGCCTTTCTAAGCAGTAAGCAGAGCTGATTCATTAACGCTCGCCCAATTCCTTGCCGGCGAAGCGCTTGATCAATACTGATATCAAGTAATTTTGCCGTTCGCTTAGTATCAAGAACAGGGAGATGGATTAATGCAACTCCTGCTGGCTTCCCTTGAATTAATGCACCCACACAAGCGTAAAAGTCTGGCATCTGCTTGAGAACAGCGCGGTGCTCTATCGAGAGATAAGTTTGAAACTCGACTGGAATAGCCTTTTGATAGATAACAAATTCCACTCGCACTGGCTGGCTCAATCCTGAATCGCAGGAATAGAAACTTCCCACTGATTTTGTTCTAAAATATTTTTCGCGTAATCTTGATAGCCAATAAGTGTTACTTGGAACTTCCCGGGAGATGCAAAGTTATACCTTGTGAAAGCTTCCTCGGTCAGCATAAATACTAGCTGATTGTTAACCAAGGAAAACTGGTAATCTATTTCAGGACTAACAATACCTGCAGGCGCTCCAAATAATACCTTGTTATCTTCTGCTGTGAAATCACCGCTAGGTGCGTATTCCAGTGTGCTACTCCCCCCAGAAGGGAAAGATACAGTGATCGGCTCATTAATGGTCAACGTAATATTTCCGTTTTTATAAGTCGCATCCGTCACGCTTGGTTTGGTTTGATCAAACGTAACAGGCAGTGAAACCTGCTTCGACTGATCATTCCCCTTCTCGTGAAGTGTGAACACCAGCTGAGTGTTCATATCCGATAAAGAGCTAGAAGGAACAATAGTCAATCCGCTATCCGTATTGGGATTAATCGTCAACGCATCTGAGGTAGAAGTGACGCTTATGCTGCCAAGCACTTGCTGTTCCGTATCGATAATATCAAAATCTTTATCTACTGAATTGTATAGGAGGTTCTCTACGGTCTCTCCCCGTTTAACTTGAATTAAACTCTTAATGCTGCGCTTATTGTAGTTTTCTGGATTGGCTGTTGCAGATAATAAGATGGAGTCATTCTCTCCTAAAGAAGGATTAACTACAAAAGAGGCATTTGGTGCAAGAGACAAGGATAGTGCGGTTTCATTCGTCTCTGAGTATTGAATTTTGTATTCGTTAATTGACAGTGCCTTTTTCCCTGATAAGGTGCGTAGAGCATTTTCCTCGACCAGAGGCTGATAGGAGATATACAGATAGTCTTCAAATTGTACCGGGAATGGCAGTTTGATTAATACTTGATTCCCAGAAATCAAGACATCTTCATCATTTAAAGAAATAGGGTAAAGAACATCACCATCTAAGGCTTTAACAACCAAATCAGAGGAAATTGTATCCCCTTCTTCGTTAAAAACAGTGGGAATATGAGTCGGGTCCAACTCTTCATCATAACTCAAGGCAATCGTTCGGGCATCCAAAAACTCGATTGAAGTCGTTTGAATTGTGTTCTCAACTAACTCAATCGATGTAGCTGAAGGCGCAGAAACATTTCCTGCTGCATCAACAGCAACTGCCCGGTACACTCCGGCAGCCAGTCCCTCAGTTGAGATGAAGGTTTGGGTATTGGCTGCTGTGACGGACTTCTTGGCAGCACGGTGATCTGTCACCAATGTATTGAGGCCCGATATTGCTGTTGGAGTGCCTTCAAATGGTACCAAATAAACAACCCCGGTTTCAGAACTCGTTACACTTACGTTTCCTCCAACTGGAACAGGCGTGGATGACATGATGGCAACCGTTGGAGCTGCGGAATCCGTTGGGGCTGCAGGACTTCCATTGTTGCCGCTGCTGCTTCCGCTGGAAGAAGAAACGGGTGGAATTGACACTACATCGTCAGTCGTTGTGCTCGGGGGTACTGCATTATCCTGCTCCTCGGACTGCTGGTTTGCGAGATCCTCTTGTATTTTTTGCTGAGCTGTAAGAAATTTGCTGGCCACCAAAGCTACCTGCTCCCGGCTAGCATTGCCTTGTGGATTAAAGGTACCGTTGCTGTTTCCATTAATCAACCCAAGCTCTACAGCTACTGCTACCGAATCTTTAGCATAATCCGAGATGGAGTTAGCATCCGTGAATTTCAGCTGCGATGCCTTACCAGATGTAATATCAGCACCTGCAGTATAGCTTAGTGATCTGGCAAACAGAACGGCCATATCTTCCCTGGAAAGATTTTGTCCCAAACCGAAAGTGCCGTTACCAAGTCCTCTGATCAAGCCTGCTTGCGCAGCGGCTTCAACGTATTTGTAGGAGTAACTATCAGCCGGAATGTCCGAGAACGTAGGCTGTACTGGCGCACTTTCCACATCCAGATTCAGAGCTTTCGCAAGAATGATTGCGAAATCCTGCCTGGTTATTTTGCCAGTGGGATTAAACTTACCCTCACCTTGCCCATTAATAATTCCCGCCTCAGCCAACTTCTGAATGGCGTCTTGGGCAAAAGAACCTTGGATATCCGTCAGTTCCGTTGAAGCAAAAGCAGGTTGGATGCTTGCACTAAGCAGAGCAGTAGTTGTCATGACTTTGATGAGTAGCTTTTTCTTCAAATGATTACCCCCTATATATATGAAACAAAATAGACCTAAATCTCATGGAGTAAAGAATCTATGCCTATTCAATTTCGACATTTTTCTCACAATTCTTTATATGTAACTACATATTTTTTACTGGGAATTTCTTCTTTCTTTCACCCGATCTTTAATCGAAAAACTGAATACCATTTACACCTCATAATTTTTTAGATTCTTAACATCTTAAATCATTCAAACCGATTCAAATTTCATGTATTAAAAAAAGGCAGACTGCCATTCCGCAGACTGCCCGTGTTTTTTGAGTTAACGTTATCGTTATCGTTTCTTAATCATGGTACATGGCATCAATTACCCGCTTATATGGGTATGATCGGCTTGGTCCCGGAAAGCCCTGTAGCTCAGCAAACCTACCAAGAGTGCTAGAATGGTTAGTCCGGCCGCGAACAAATAGAGATTCACAATCCCGATGTATTCGGCAAGTCCAGCCATGCCCAGTAGCGAAATACAAAATACGAGATGCATAAGTGAAGCTTGCGCAGATAACACCTTGGGCAGCAGCTGTTTGTCTACACTATGCTGAATCAATGTGCGGCGGTTAATCACGGAGAGTTCTGCGAATGGCCCCATTAACATGACTAAAATGAGAGCGACAAAAGGCAGCGTGTTAAGTGCATAAAGCGCGGTCAGCACTCCATATCCAGCCATGCCAATCATCATCACCATTACATAACGGTTACCGATGGTCCGTGCCAGTGCCAGTACCAGCAAACCACCACCTATGGTCCCTGCGAAATAAGCGGCATTAATAAATCCCCACCATTCTTCGCCTTGACCAAGTGCAACTTGTACAAAAGCAAGGGTAAATGCGCCTACCCAAATGGATGCCCCGAGCATATCAATAATGTCCATAAAGGTTAAAACCCTCAGGCGAGGCGTTTCCCATATCATTTTCCAGCCTTCAGTTAACGTATGCCATTTGGATGTGCCAATTTCCGATATGGCATTTGAAGAAAGTGCACCTAATTCCTTTCCGACGACTTCCGAACTCACGGGTTCTTTGACACCCAGCGTAAATACCGCGGCCAGACCATAAATAACAGCGGTGAGCAATAAAGTAGGGCTAGCTCCCATAAATGCAACGACGATACCACTTAGTCCCCAACCTGCAAATTGCACGATCTGGTCGCTGACGCTAAGCAGTCCGTTGGCTTTGAGCAGACCTTGCTCACGCAATACCAAACGTGGAACAAGTGCATTACGAGCCGGAGTTGTCCATCCATCGAGAAAAGACATCACGAATACAAGCAAAAATACCAAAACAAGTGATGAAGCCTCTCCGTTCAACTGCAAATAAACCGCCAGGCCAATGAATAACAAAAATTGTCCCACTTGCGACATCAATAGAAGGTTGGACAACTTGAAACGATTAATCAGTAATGGCGCAATCAAGCTGCTCAACATTTGGGCTCCGCTGCGCATTAGTGGCATAAGCGCTGCCGACACAAGAGAGTCGGTACGATCAAGGACCAGCACTGTAAGTGCCATGATGTAAAGCACGTCTGCTGCATTCGCAGCAGTCTGTGTCGTCCATAGAAAATAAAATGGACGGGTTAAATCAGATGACTTCATCGAAGCTTATTCTCCATTTCTCCATAAGTTACTTCATAAAACAATATAATTTGATATTTCAATCAAAATAAGATTACGGTACTTAAAACTGTTTTACAACTAAAATAAATAATATAGGGAGTGGCAGCAAGTCACCGTATAAGTGGTACACCTTATTCCAATGCATTGAGGTCACCCTCCGATCTAACTAGTCCTGTGGAAACAAAAAAAGCCGCAAAATAGCGACTCGTTAAGGCGCGATCAGAAAAGGGCCGTTAATTCAAGACGATATGGATACCTTCTGGATCAGTCGCGGCATACTCTTTCAATTATTCAACGATAACGGTACAGTGAGACAAGTTAACTGCATTCCAGAAGCAATGTAGAGCTAACGAAAAAAAGGCGAGCCCATAAGCTCGCCAACATGTAAATTTCAAGCACTAAATGATTGAATAACTACTATTTTACCAACTTCCGATCAATGAAAATGAACATATACGCAACCAGGTATAACAGTTATTAATTCATGTCCAAACTGATATGTTTAGTAAATCGTAGGGACCATTCCTCCATCCATACGAATCGGTGAACCTTTAAATGGTGCTGCATAAGGGCTGCATACGAATGTAGTAAGTCTGCCGATCTCGCTCGGTCTGATGAAACGCTGCAGCTCGGATTGCGGGAGATTCGCAGCCATGAACGTTTTTTCTTTTTCTTCAAAAGTCATGTTTTCATCCTGATAAACGCTCTCGATGATCTGTTGTACATTCTCCGAAAGTGTTGGTCCAGGCATAATTGTGTTGACCGTTACTTCCGTTCCCACTGTGAGCTTGGACAGACTCTTCGATAATGAGAGCAGCATGGACTTGGTGACGGCATATTGCGGCATATGCCCTGGCATCACGGCTTCTTCACTCGCTATAAAGACGATCCGGCCAAATCCGCTGTTCAGCATAGCGGGCATATAAAATTTGGTTAATGCATTTGCGGAAAGCACATTGGTCTGAATGTATTTTTCCCACACGGCATCATCTACATCGTAGTAAGACATGATCTCATAAATCCCGGTGTTATTTATCAGAATATCAACCTGCGGGAACTTTGCATACAATGCTTCGCGCTCAGCAACATTGACGATATCAGCTGCCGCATTTTGAGGCGAAGTATTCGGATACGCAGACTTGATTTCTCCGACAACACGTTCAACATCCTCATGATTCCGTCCATTAATAAGTACGTTGACCCCTTCTTTGGCCAACTCGATGGCAATCGCTTTGCCTATTCCTTTCGTGGAACCTGTTACCAACGCTGTTTTGTTATTTAAACCCATATCCATGATGCATTTCTCCTCGTTCTGGTTGATTAATGAATATTCATTCTTTCTGAAGGCATATCTACTGCACGGATCTAATGATACGCTCGACAATTCGATGTGTAACTAGCAGAGAGCGACAACAAACTAGCAGATCACGCCTTTCTCGAATGATACGTTCCAGAAAACAACCCAGGAGATTTTGGGACTGAATCCACTTGTTTACAGACAAAGATTTCAAATCAAAAAACCGTTGATCTTGAGATCAACGGTTCAAATATAATATTTAGATTCTCATAAAGGATATGTTCTTCAAGAATCTATTAAACACCCTTCATAACCGAATCACTATGGATTTCATTTGTGAATGGTGTTCTGATCTTTGACATTTCAAGTTGTCTTTCAGTAGATCGGAGTGCCGGTCGTCTGTTGTTTTTGCCCAATCAGGAGAAAACGGCACAGTGCAAAGCCTGCCGCCGCGTACGCGCCGATCATGCCTACAATGCCAATCCATCCAAAATGGCTGTACAGATATCCCCCGCCAGTTCCACTGACACTGGAACCAACATAATAAAAGAATAAATACAGGGCATTGGCCTGCGACTTATGATGTGCCGCAACAAGACCGACCCAGCTGCTGGCGATGGAATGTCCACCAAAGAAGCCGAAGGCGAACAAACCGAGACCCACAATTTTGATCCACAATGCCGGATGCATGGTGCAGATGGCACCCGCCAGAATGATCGCAATGGTAATGCTAAGTACATGGGACCGTCCATAACGGTCGGCAAGCCTGCCCATCCAGGTACTGCTGACTGTGCCCATAAGATACACGACGAAAAGACTTCCTACCAAGGATTGGCTGAGATAATACGGAGCACCGGTCAGTTCAAAACCGATGTAATTAAACAGCGTCACAAAGCCCCCCATTAGTAAAAAGCCCAGCCCATACAAACTGAGGAGCCGCGGGTTTCTGCATTGTGACCATAGAAGAGGCAGTGCCTTGGTTATTCCTGGAGAAGTCTTAATAAAATTCCTTGATGCCGGAATGACCAACCAGAAAACAACAGCCGCACATAGGCCGAGCACACCGATAAATCCGATGGCAGCTCGCCAACTGAACCAGTCCGTGATAACCCCACTTATGAAACGTCCTGCCAGCCCCCCGATTGAATTGCCACTGATGTACAGCCCCATGGCGTACCCTAAACTACCGGGTTCAATTTCTTCCGATAAATACGTCATCGCCGTGGCAGGCAGACCTGCAAGTGCCACGCCTTGCAAGACGCGGAGCAGCAACAAGTCAGCATACCCTTGGCTGAATGCGCTCAGAATAGCGATGATGGAAGACAGCACCAAGGACGCCGTCATAATAAATCGCCGCCCAAGGGCATCAGAAAGTGTGCCGATAAACAACATGGTGATAGCCATGGCCACCGTTGAAACGGAAAGCGTCAGGCTCGATTGGGCCGGAGTAATGTCAAAGGCAGCACTAATCTCCGGCATAAGAGGTTGGAGACTGTATAACAACGCAAACGTAACGAATCCTGCGGCAAACAACGCAAGGCTAATGTTTCGAAACGTCTTGGTTCCCTGCTGAATCATTGAAATTCCAACTTTCTCGGCAGGAAAGCTCCTGATCGGCAGCTGCCTGATCGCTTGCTCGAAGCCTTCCGGGATTCGTTATTTAATGAATAATTTGCGCTCCATATGCGTCAGAAACTCATATCCGTCTGGCGTCACGACAACCGTATCTTCGATTTGGAAGCCGCCTGCGCCAAGCTCGTAATAAGGGACTTCGACGCAAAGAACCATACCAGGCTCCAGTATGTGCTGGTCACCCGGGGAAATGGTCAAGTCATCATACAGCTCGAGGCCGATCGCATGGCCCACATGCTGTCTCCGGTAGTGAGGGATGCCTTCCTGCTGTACGCGGGATACCGCCGCATGAAATACATCCGACGCTCTGACACCAGGTCGTACGGTTTCTAGGGCAGTTTCCCAACCGCTCTTCACTGCATGAAAATGTTTTTTCATCCAGGCCGTTGGTTCACCCGCAACGACGGTACGGCCCGTATCCCCCCAGTACCCGTCCAACTGCATGCATAAATCGAAGCGGATCTGGTCTCCCTGCTCAATCGTGTGGAAATAATTTTCGATCAGTGGCAGAGCACTGCGCGGTCCTGCTCCCACGGCTGTCATCGCTGGCGTACCGCCTGCACGCATCACGGCGATCCGATAATGATCGGCGAGTTCCTTTTCGTGCACACCTGCCGCGATAAGATGAATCAGCTCCTGCTCGATCCGTTCATTGACCTCTGCCGCGCGGCGCAGCCGTTCAATTTCAAATGGTGTTTTGACTAGTCGGATATGCCGGAACAATTTATAAGCAGGTACAACAGCACCATTTGGCAATGCATCCTGGACCCGTGCCATAATATCCGGCGCAATCCGCATTTCGTCGATGCCAATAGGCTGGTTCTCGATGCCAAGGTGTTTCAACGCAGCAAACAGGGCATCTGCTGCCCCTTGGTGAATCACGGTCGTTTGCAGCAATGAATAGAACAGATCGATATCTGCAGTGGATGGTTTGCCTTCAATCGTTCCCTCAACGAAGAAATCGCTATAAGCAAAAATATCAACGTTGGTGATACCAAACTGAGCAACGACGCCCAGACGATTCGTCGGAATGACAATGCACGGCCTTGCAGAACGGTCAGCGGGTAGTATGGCATAGATCTGCATCGTCCAATTGCTGGCACGCAATTGCGATCCGATGACATAATGGATGTTTTCCGGCGTCGTTGCGATCAGGGCTTGTAGTCCCTTCGCTTTCATTACTTCATCTGCACGGTCCCTGTTTAAGCCTGAAGCTTCGGATGGTTGCTGTGAATTCATGTTTTCGATTCCTCCCTTTTATTTTTTTCGGCTTCCAAACCATCCTTCGAATCCCGGAATGGAGCGAAGCACCAGCTTGATGGCCAAGAATAGTGCCAAGGCACCAACAATCAATACAACCGAAACGGCTGCGATCGTTGGATCCTGCCACTTCTCCATATAGAGGAATAGCTGAATCGGCAGTGTATAGCTGTCCTGACGAAGAAGCAGCAATGCAGCTTCGACCTGATCAAACGTAAATACAAAGGCGATCGATCCGGACAACAACATAGCGAATTTGAGCTGAGGCAGCGTAATGGTAAAAAAGATGCGCCAAGGGCTTGCCCCCAGATCCGCCGCTGCCTCCCGATGGACCGGCTTCAGATTGGCCAATGCACTGCCCACGATGGTGAGTACAAACGGCATTACAATGACGGCTTCTCCTAGTACAAGTCCAAACAATCCGCCTGCGATGTGCATTTTGGAGAACAGGATCAGATATGCGATACCCAATGTGATTTTGGGCATGACCATGGGCGATACAAAGAAAGCTCGGAGCAGCCCCGCACCCGGAAAAGGATACTGCACAATGGCTACCGCAGCGAGCGTCCCCGTCACCAATGCCAAAATGACAGCTCCTGCTGAAGCAATCAAGCTGTTCTTGAAAGCATCAAGAAACTGCGTTTGTTCCTTCAGGTTGGCGTACCATTCCAATGTGAACCCTTGAGGCGGAAATTTGCTTGCTGAACCCGAGCCTATGGAAGTGAATGCAATCATTAATAATGGAAGCAGCAAGTATATGGCGACCGCTCCAACGAACACCGTGAGAAGCCATTTTGTCATACGTCCCGATTTAACCATGTGCACGTCCCCCTTCCCGGGAACGGCGGAACATAAGCCACTCCGCTCCTTTGTTGACCAGCAGCGACACCACGACGGACGACACCAGCAGGAACAAGCTAGCCACTGCCGCCATCGGCCAGTTGGTGTCCAGTGTTCGCTGGTAGATGAAGACCGGCAGCGTCATTACCCTTCCCCCGCCGATTAGCTGAGGGGTCGTGAACGCCGTCAGGCACAAGGTAAATACGATTTGGATTCCGCTTGCAATACCTCTGGCCGACAACGGCAATGTTATCGTAAAAAAGGTCCGCCAGCTTCCGGCTCCGAGATCATGTGCAGCTGCTTTGAGTGAAGCATCACTCTGTGAGAGCACGTTCAGAATCGGAAAGACCATAAACGGCAGGAAGATGTGTACGAGTGCAATGACTACGCCAGTCTCGTTGTTCATCATATTGAAACCTTCCTCGGTCAAACCCAGATGAATGAACAGCCAATTCATGAAACCCTGCTTGGACAGAAGCAGCTGCCAGCCATAGGAACGCACGACCGCACTCACGAGCAGAGGCAGAAACGTTAGCAGCAGCAAAAACTGCTTCCATCCCGGCTTCTTCAAGCCCGCGATGCAATATGCAAGCGGATAAGCGAGCAGCAGGCTCCACGCAGTTACCTTGAACGCAATGCGGAACGTATTTCCGATCAGTTTCCAATAATATGGGTCCGTCAGAAAAGCTCTGTATGTGCTCCAGTCCCAGCCGCGAACCAGTTTGCCATTGTCGTATATGTCGAAGCTGTATCTTCCGAATATCAGCAGTCCGCCGAGATACACGATGCCCATCAATAGCAGCGCGGGCAAAAGCAGAAGCAATTGGGTCGTCCATTTGCGATTGCCGGACGAGTATACATCGACGACCTTGTCGGTAATCCGGCTCATGATGCCGCACCCGTGCCTGAGTCTGCGAGCAGCAGAGCATCATCTGGGTCAAAACCCAGCTGGACAGATTCGCCCTGGGAATATCGCGTTCCTCCGCGCTGATGCGGTACACTCGCCTGAATGCGAAGATGATCCAGCGTTTCGATGACATAACGGATACTTGCCCCGCCATATACACTCTCAATAACGCGACCTTGCAACTGGTTTGCACATTGGGCCGCCTCTTCCCCTAGACGAATATACTCGTAACGGATCGATAAGGAATGTTTCGCCCCTGGCCGAAATGAAGCAGGTTCTTCATTGCTTCCGGCGAGCAGCGAATGTCCCAGAATGCTTACACGTATTCCATTGGAATCCGGCTCGACAACCGAAACGTCCAAAAGGTTGGTATCCCCGATGAACTTGGCTACAAAGCTGTCGGCAGGTCTTTCATAAATTTCATCCGGCGTTGCGTATTGAAGCAGCCGACCTGCACGCATAACGCCGATGCGGTCAGACATGTTCATCGCTTCGCTCTGGTCGTGTGTGACGAAGATGAAGGTACCGCCGAATTCACGCTGGATGCGTTTCAACTCCCGCTGCATATCAAGACGCAGCTGCATGTCCAGCGCGGAGAGCGGTTCATCCAGCAGCAGCACTTCCGGTTTGTTGATTAATGCTCTCGCAATCGCTACACGCTGTGCCTGTCCGCCAGATAGCTGAGACACGGCCCTTCTGCTGTAGTCACCAAGTTGTACGAGTTCCAGCATCTCATGGACCTGGCGTTTGATCTCTGCTTTTGGGGTCTTTTTCACCTTGAGTCCATAAGCGATGTTGTTAAATACATCCATATGCGGAAACAGTGCCAACTGCTGGAAAATCATATTGCTGTTCCGACCGTATGCCGGGACACCTGTGACATCTTGCCCACCGAGCAGGATGATTCCGTCGTCGGGTTGTTCGAGCCCGCCCAGCATTCGAAGCAGCGTCGTTTTGCCGCAACCGCTCGGACCGAGAAGGGAGACGAACTCTCCCTTGTTGACCTGAAGCGTGACTTGATCGACGGCAGCCCGTCCGCCATAGATTTTCGTAACATGCTTTGCCTCAATCGAGACGGATTGGTGCACATTGCTCATCTCGGATCCTCCTATTCCTGCCTGGTAATCATTTCGTCTATGTTCCAGGCGACCATGTTATTGAAGATTGGTTTTCACGAGACGATCCCAGAGGTCCTTCCATGCAGAGCTGTTCCGAGCGAGTACGTCCCAATCCGGATTGATGCCACCGCTCTGGGTCTCAACAGAGAACGATGGATCATCCTTGTATTTATCCGGTACAGCAGCGGCTGTGCTGGTCACTGGTGTTCCGGTTGCTTCGGCGTAACGTGTCAGCGCGTCTGCACTCAGCAGCTCGTTGATAATTTCGTTGGCCACACGTGTTTGTTCGGGTGTTGAACCTTTAACGACCTGAAGCGAGTACGGAAACGAGATTGCCCCTTCTTCCGGGTAGGCTACAGCCAGCGGTGAACCGCCATCAATCCAGGTTTGAGCGACTTGCGCACTGAATGGTGCAATGAGGGCATCACCGGATTCGAGCAATGCTTTCAACTGGTCGTTGGATGTAACGAGCGTGCCGACTTGATCACTGTGGTCAGCCCAGTATTGAAATGCAGGTTCAGGATTGTCGTAAGATGCGCCGATCTCCTCACCTTTGGTTGCAATCAGAGGTGAAATATAGGAATAGAACATGTAATCCCATAATGCCGTTTTGCCTTTGAACTGCACGTTATCCCACAGATCATTCCAACTGGTTGGCGGCGTAGTTACCAGATCTTTGTTGTAAACCAGGCCGAAGCTGGATACGCCCCATACGACGCCCTTGTTGTCAGGCTGGTGAAATTGTTCAGGAATGTCCTTGATGTTTGTTACGATGCTGGTATCCAGCGGCTCCCACATGTCATCGTTTACGCCTTTGGCTGTGGCATCTGCATTAAAGTAACCGAAGTTGACGACAGGATTGTTCGGATCGGCTTGTTTGCCCGCTACCATTTTGGGATACATGATTGCATTGGAGGATTCCTCGAAAGTAACTTCAACGTTAGGGTGTTCCTTGACATATTCCGCAACCACTTCTTTAGGTACGACGTCCTGATTGGAGCCTGCCCAGATAAACATGGTCAGCTTGATTTTGTCGCCGCTGCTATCCGAAGTGCCCCCATTCTCTGAAGCGGTTCCCGAGCTGCTAGCTCCGCCGCAGGCTGAAAGAATAAGTGAAGCAGTCAGCGTTAAAGAGGCCAAGCTGAAAAAACGTTTGCGCTTTGATTTAAACATACGAACTCCCCCATAAGATTAGTTGGTTTAATACCCATACACGTTCACATTTTGCAGGCTTACGTGCGACCTGTTCCCTGCAGTCCGATGCTGTTCCTTAATCCGCTCACGGTGGAGGCAATTTCCTCTGTTCTCACGGACAGGCCATCAGCATGCCTTTGCTCCAAGATATCCATCGTACGGCGTTTCAGGTAATCCCGAAGAGCAATCGGATATTCCTTTAACGCTTGTCCCAACGTCAGCTGCATCTCATCGCTCCAGATGGCTTCGAATTGGTCTCGGGTTGGACCATAACTGAAATCTTCCACATTGATCTGCTTAGTCGCCCGGAGTGATTGCGTTTCAGACTCGTCAACATTCGTACCCTTCACCACGACGCCATAAAGTTCACGTGCTTTTGCCATGGAAAGCAAACCGCTTCGAACGTCTGCGAGCACAGACTGGACATTTCGGTTTAACGGATCTCCATATCCTCCTCCTCCTTGGGACAGGAAGGTCACCGTATCCCCAGGTTGCAGCAGCAGTTCGTCTATTCGGCCAAGGTCTCTCTCATCGGGAAACCCCTCATTCAGAATTGCCTCTCCATGCGTTCCGACATCGCCGCCCATTCGGCCCCAAGGCTGAAATTCCATGCGCTCCATGTTGCGTGCCGTCATGACCGTGTCAGGTGTGACGATTCTAACCCGCAGGGCGATCCCGCTTCCGCCTCGATATTCCCCGGCGCCCGCGGAGTCTTCGCGAAGCCCGTAATGCTCAATGAGGACCGGCATCTCGGCCTCCACCGTTTCTGCCGGAATGTTGCGCAGATGACCAACAGCGAAATCCATACCGTCAATTCCGTCTTTCATTGGTCTAGCTCCGGAACCACCGCAGATCGGCTGGATGACCCCAACCTTTTTCTTTCCGTCATTTGCATCCGTCATTGCCATCATGACGATACAAGCTTGTCCTGCTCCGGCCGCAGGCACTTTACTGGCCTCGGCTTTGCTAAGAGCACCCGTGATCACGTCCATCAGACGAATAAACGTGGCTGCACGTGCACCGACAGCGGCCATCGGTTCCGGATTCAGCACCGAGGCTGGTGGCGCGTAATTGCTCACCATGCGAATCATGCCGGAGTTCCATGGAATTGTCGGGTCCAGGGTGCGGAAATAGCGAATCAACGCAGGTACTAGCATGTAGTGGCCTTGCTGATTATGCGTCGGAATATTGAACGAAGCCCGGACCTGAGGGTCGGTGCCGCTGAAATCGAGATGAATGTTGCTATCTTCGATTGTCATTTTGCATCGTAAACGGATTGGATATCCTCCGGGTCCCTTTTCGAGATAATCCCAGAAATCGTAAGCTCCATCCGGAATTTCACGAACGATGGCCCGAGCCTTCATTTCGGCATATTCGAGTAATTGCTCGATGCCCTGCTCAATCCGTTCTGCGCCATAACGCGCGATCAGTTCGGCAAGTCGCTGTTCACCCCGATTTAAGGCAGCCATCAGCGCCTTGAGATCCCCGAGGTTTTGCTCTGGAATCCGGCTGTTATCCAGAAACATTCGCATAACCTGCTCGTTCAACACGCCTGCTTCATATAACTTGACCGGTGCGATGCGTATGCCTTCCATATGTATATCGTATGCACTTGGAGAGACACTTCCAGGTACCTTACCGCCAACATCGGATGAGTGTACGAAACACATCCCATAAGCAATAATGCGCCCCTCGTGGAAATAAGGTTTAATCAGATGAATGTCGGGCAGATGGGTTACCATGCCTTGGGTCGCATAAGGATCATTGCAGATGACCAAGTCCCCTTCCTGCCAATACTCAATGCTGCGTATCGTCGCTTCTGCAGGAATACCGAGCGAAAGGTTATACCCTGTTTCCAGAGGTGAACCAAACGTCTCTCCTGAAGGAGACAACAGATAAGTACCGAAATCACCGGTTTCTTTGACAAAAGCAGTAAATCCCGTTCGTAGAACGACGTTTGCCATCTCTTCTACAGCCGCTTGAATTCGATTGTTGAAAATTTCCAGAAATACCTTGTCCGCGATCATTCGGTCACCTCTCCGATCAGATTGCCATGCGCATCCCTTCTTACGTTATAACCTGGAGGAACAAAAATGGTCGTATCGTATTCCTCCACGATGACTGGGCCCGGAATACTTGCTTCGAGCGGGATCTCATCTCTAGTTAGCACTTTCGCCGTTCTCTGCGCATGATCAAACGTTATCGTTCGTTCCTCTGCTCCTCCCCCATGACTGCCTTGGGCATACGAATCCACACTTCCATGGCTTGGTACGATGCCGACAATTGTCGCCCGAAGGCTGATAAACATCACTTCGGATTCCGGCTGGCTGATTCCGAACACATTATGATAGAACGCATGGAACTTCTCCTTGGCCTGTTCAGGATCGGCAATCTCCTCCCGCGTTAGTGCAATCTCCAGATCAAAAGCCTGTCCTTCGTATCGCATATCGGCACTATAAAGACAGTAGACGCTCTCGAGTTCAACACCGCCCCGTGCCTCTACCTCTACCCAGCTTCGTCCCTGCTGCTCCAGATCTGCATAAAAGGAGGCTAATTCTCCACTGGCTAATGCATGGCTGCTCTTGTGCAGTGATAGGACAAAGTCGTTTCGGAGATTTGCCACCGTGCAACCCATGGCACAAAGTGTTCCAGGAGCAGGTGGCACAAGTACACGTCGGATCCCAACTTCCCGGGCCATTAGAAACGCATGCATTGGTCCCGCTCCTCCGTAAGCCAGCAGTGTGAAATCACGCGGATCAACACCCTTACGAGCCATTAGAGGCGAAAATTGGGCGTACATGTTCGCCGTGGCCACATCCAGAATCGCTTGTGCGGTCTGTGACGCATTAAGTCCCAGCTTCGTGCCGACCGTGTTCAGTGCACGTTCTGCGAGCTCTGGATAGAGTCTCATCTGACCACCAAGGAAACGATCTTCCTGCAAAATGCCAAGCTGTAGGTAAGCATCCGTCGTTGTCGGTTCCTCGCCACCACGGCCGTAACACGCTGGTCCCGGATAGGCCCCGGCGCTGCGCGGCCCAACCTTGAGTACACCGACGCTGTCCAGCCATGCAACCGATCCGCCTCCAGCGCCGATCGCCGTAACGTCAACCGCTGGCAGAATCACCGGAAAATCACCGACTTTGTTTTCCGTGGAATACGCCGGCTCCTTGTCAATTAAAGCCACATCCACACTTGTACCGCCCATGTCAAACGTGATGACTTGATCAATGCCGGCCTTACGGGCAATATGTGTCGCTGCAATGACACCTGAAGCCGGGCCCGAAAGCAGGGTACGGACAGGTTCACTCGCGGCGCTTGCCGCTGTCATAATGCCACCGTTGGACATCGTTGAGAGCAGGTTTGCTTTTAAACCGTACTGATGAATGCCTTCCTGGAGCCTCACAAAGTACGAACCCATGCGTTCTCCCACATATGCATTCATGGCCGTTGCGAGTGTCCGCTCGAATTCACGCTGCTGCGGCCAGATGGCACTACTGCGGCAAATGAACAACTGCGGATGCCGTTCCCTGATGATCTCTTCGGCTTCCTTCTCATGAGCAGGGTTAGCATAAGAATGCATGAAGCTGATCGCCAGTGCGGTAATGCCCTCGTCCACCAATTCATCAACCGCCTGCACCAACTGATCTTTGTTGAGTGGTTGCAGCACGTCTCCACTAGCTAGGGCCCGTTCTTCAATTTCTTTGACAAGATATCTCGGTACGAGCGCCTCCGTTTTATCACCATACAGGTTCGTCGTATCCTCCAGGCGAAGTCTTCGAATTTCAAGAATGTCCCGAAAGCCCTGGGTTACGATCAACCCGGTTACAGCTCCATTGCGTTCGATCAACGTGTTCACACCAAGCGTCGTGCCATGTACGAACAAGTCGATATCGCCAATGTCCACACCTTGTTCCTGGAGCTGATCCAATGCATTAAAAATAGCCCGTTCTGGCGCTTCTGCGATGGATGGCGTTTTCAGTGCAGCCACCATCCTGCCTTGCCGATCCGTCACCAGCGCGTCCGTGAACGTGCCTCCGATGTCGATACCCAAGCGATAGTTTTTGTCCACAAGTTCATCTCCTTTTTAACGCGCTTCCTCGATGTTTAGCATCTGGTTTTTTATAGCAAAATAACGTTTGACATCTTCGATCATCTGATTGATATGATTGACCATGGCCGCTTCGGCATCTTCCGGGGACCGTGATATGATGGCATCCAGGATCTGACGATGATCAACCACCAATTCACTCCCAACAGTGCGCCGAATATACGCAGTCTCCAGGAAGTCTCTGCTGGTGTCCCATACCAATTCCACGGCATGGCGCAAAAACTGGTTCTGGGCTGCAAAGGCGAGTAACCGGTGGAATTCCCGATCTTCCTCATAAGGTATGATATTTTGCTCCAATTTCCGATGCTGCTCCTGAATGGATTGTTCGAGCAGATGGATATATTCTTTTGTGGCATGCTCCGCTGCCAACGAAGCAATCTCCCGTTCAAGCGCTTTTCGTGCAACGAGAATGTCAAGAAGCGCCTTTTCCCCAGAATGGTTCAGCGTCTGCATCAGGCGTGAGTTAGCATTTTTCTGCTGCAGCTCCCGTTCAATTAACTTCAGCCGTTCTGAACCCGCTTCGGTCAAAATACGACCTTTCCTGCCTTCCAGCGCCGTGTACCCTTCAACGTCCATCTCCATTAGCCGTCTGCCTATAGTTGCCTGGCTTAATCCGTATTTTTTGCCTAACGTATGAACGAGCGTACTTGCACCGATAGGAGCAGTTGCATCCTGAAGCTGCTTCAGCAGGTCGTACTCCAATTCCAATTCATATAACTCTGGAGCCACATGTTCCCCTCCTATATATGTAAGTTTCACTTTCTTGTTACTCACTGATGATTAACGTAATAAACAGAAGTATAACTTCTATCAAACATAATATCAATCATTCGGACCAAATTAGTATGAATTGATTTTTTAAATGACAATTTATCTGATAAGATCATGGATAGGCTCCAAACGTAAACAACCATCTATATTTTTTGAAAGGAGGAGAATTATTGGATGTTCGAGTGCTTCGATACTTTCTTGCTATTGCACGAGAGGGAAATATGACGAAGGCTGCACATCTTTTGCACCTGACTCAACCAACACTTTCTAGGCAGATCAAAGAGCTGGAACTAGAATTGGGAAAGAAATTATTTGTTAGAAGCAGCCACAATATCGTCCTTACGGAAGAGGGATTGCTTTTGCGAAAAAGAGCAGAAGAAATTGTGGACATGATGGAGAAACTGGAATCGGAATTTCAATCCATGGAAGAAACCGTTCGGGGAGATGTATATATTGGTGGCGGTGAAACTGATGCAATGAAGCAAATTGCACGCCTCGTTAGGAATATACAAGAACAATTTCCCGAGATTCGATATCATCTCTATAGTGGTAATGAAGACGATGTTACGGAGAGATTGGATAAAGGTTTACTAGACTTTGGAATTTTAATTCAACCTGCTGACTTGTCTAAATACAACTATGTAAATATTCCAGCCAAAGATGTTTGGGGGGTGATCATGAGAAAAGACAGTCCCTTGGCTAAGAAAACACAAATTCAAGTGAACGATCTATTAGACCTCCCTCTTATTTGTTCAAGGCAGGCCATAAAACAGACCTTTTCCAAAAATGAGTTTTGTAACTGGTTTGGTGAACATTTTGAAAAGTTAAACGTAGTGAGCACATTTAATCTTGCCTATAACGCAGCGATCATGGTCGAAGAAGGTGTAGGTTATGCGATAACACTTCATAAGATTGTCAATACCTCACCCGATAGCAACCTTTGCTTTAGACCGTTGGAGCCCAAGCTGGAATCGGGTTTGAGTATTGTTTGGAGAAAGAATCAATTATTTTCTGCTGCTGCTGAGAGATTTCTCGAAGAAATTCAGGCAAACCTTCAGAGTCCTAATCTCGTGACTTAAAATAAAAATAACCCCCTCTTTGGAACATAAAGAATTCCATGAGGGGATTTATTTATGAGGACGCCGTCCATTTTTTGGCTGAATTATTCAGGTAGCTTCTGATCAAAAGCATAATCAAACTTAATACAACGCTGAAAATACCGACTAATATAACATATTCCACCCCCATAGTGGAGATTAGTAAGCCTCCAAAGGCTGATCCTACTGTTGTACCCACGTTGCAGGAGGTCACAAATAATCCATTAGCAAAGTCAGGAGCATCCCCTGCCACGGATGAAATCAGATACTGATTCAGATTGGCCATGATTCCCCCGGCCAAAACTCCCCACAAAATCGTCAGAAGCGTCACAGGTACTCTGTGCTCTCCAATTGCAAAAAATACAATATAAACAATACCCAACAAGAGTGGAAACATAATGATAGACTTCGCGGGATAATCCGTAAGTACCTTCCCAGCAATGATGTTGCCTAGCATGTTGGCTCCTCCGAACAGAAGTAGTGTCATGCTGGTCCATTGTGGTGACATATGAGTCACAGCGTATAAATATTCTGTCACATAACTGTACACTCCAAAGACAGATGCATTTAATAATAAAACTGCGATCATGGATATCCATAATACCGGTCTTTTAAGTACCGAAAATTGGGCGCCATACGACAGTTTTTCCTTTACGGGCATGGATGGGACAAATAGCAGCGTTGCGACAAACACAATGATGTTGACGATCGCGATGAATGTCATAGCCATTTCATAAGAAAAGGTATTATCGATAAAACTTACGATGGGCACACCAACTACCATACCTGCTGAAACTCCAATGAAAACCTTGGCGACTGCTTTGGGAGCTTCTTCTTGACTGACAGATGATCCAGCCACGGTGAAAGCCAAAGACATATAGATTGGATGAAAAAGAGCTGGAATAATCCGTGCGATGAGCAGAACTGTGAAGCTGGTGGTAAAGATGGAAACCACATTTCCAACAACGAAAATGCCTAATACAAGCAGCATTACTTTTCGTCGATCCAGTCCGGAGAATACCAATGGTAGAATCGGACCCGAGACAGCAATCCCCAGAGCGAACAGGCTTACTAGTAATCCGGCTTGTGTAACTGTCACATTAAAGTTCTGAGCAATGGTAGGCAGTATGCCTATAACCCCCATCTCCGTGTTTAGGATACCAAAGACGCCTACTGTCAGAATAAATATTAATAATTTCTTACTGGTTAGCAAAAAAACATCTCCTGTCGTGAAGTATATAGGATGATCTGAACGACTATTTACAGTTCAGTTGAGATAAGGAGTTTAACAATAAGAAATCTCTAACTTAGTCTAAAAGATTATTTTCATGAATTTACATAAAACATTATTTTCTTCTTTCATCTTTGAACTCAAAAACGGCATTGGGATTGTTTCTTCTCCCAACGGGGCACTTATTACAGCCTGTGAATAACATCAACAAGCTAATTTGGCTTTTTAACATGAATATGTTTCTTATTGGATCTTCGGTGCACTCGAATGATCGGATCTCCTATACCTTTATTGTATGACGTATTTCACATATTTCAATTACCTATAACCGATATCATGAAATGCCTATAAGGCATTTCTAAACCAAAATGATTAAACCATGTTGGACATTCTATCGTACGAATCACTCATTTGCGTTGTTCATGATGGTTTGGATATTTAAATTAATAAAACAGCAAAGGGGCATTACTATCCATTGGATAGTAATGCCCCAGATGACAAAACCGATCTACCCTGCCGTCAGCTCGCTTTCACGAGTTTCGTACCACGAACTGATGATATCGCATATACGATCAGTGAAGTCCAGATCAACGCGAACCCAACAAGGAGAACCGGCGATACGGATTCCTTAAATACAAATATGCTTAGGAACAGCATGATGGTTGGCCCGATGTATTGCACGAATCCGAGTGTGGACAGCGACATCCGTGCAGCAGCACGCGCAAAAAATAACAGCGGCAGCGCCGTTACCACACCAGAAAGAAGCAGTCCGATGAACATCGACGAAGACAGCGTCCATGCAGTCGATTCTCCTACGACCGCCAAATAGATCCAGTAGCCCAGTGCGATGGGAAGGACTACTGCCGTCTCCGATAGTAAGCCTACAGAAGCGTCTTGCACCGTCTTTTTCTTCGCAAGACCGTACAAGCCAAACGATGCAGCCAGCGAGATTGCGACCCACGGAAAACGACCATAGTCGATGGCGATAATGAGTACCGCGGCACCAGCGATAGCAATGGCGAGCCACTGCCCGCGGTTTGGCTTCTCATGAAGGAAAACAACGGCTAGCAGTACGTTTAGCAGTGGGTTCAAATAGTAACCAAGACTTGTCTCAACAACGTGTCCATTGTTGACCGCCCAGATGAAAATAAGCCAATTCACTGCAATCAACAGTCCACTTGTGGCGAGCGATAGCAGCTGTGACCGATTAGCAGCAATCCGCTTCATATCACCCCAGCGGCGCTGGACAGCCACGAGAATCCCCATGAAGACAAACGACCAGACGACACGGTGTGATAGAATCTCGCCTGCTGGCACATCGTTGAACAATTTCCAATAGAGTGGGAGAACCCCCCACATGATATAAGCAATGATAGCGTTGACTAACCCGTTGTTCATGAATCCAATTCTCCTCTTCTCTCTCTGATGTCTGAACGGATTATACGCCTTGATCCTAACCTAAGTAAAGGAAATAATCTGACATGCAGCAGACCAGGCTCTTATCCGACTGCGTTATTTAAGAGAGAAGGTTTCCCGCTTCAGAAGAAATATTATCCCGTTTCATTACCAGCTTATTGAATCAGATCTTACTCGAATCAATGTATCTTGCTTTTCCGCCGAATATTTTATCTGCAATGAAGTTCCCCTCTTTGCTAAAGGCTCTTATAGTCCAGGTATCCGCTGAGTATCCATCCAACACAAACAGGACATAGTTATCATGAACCTCTTTTAGATGGTAGTCACCTGGGTTTTCTTTCACATTCTCAAGAGATAATTCATAGGTTTCTGTGGGCAACACATCTTCCATGTGATTTCCAAGTGCAATATATTTGATATTTGAATCTTTCGCTGTTTTTATCGCAACCAAGAAGTGTTTCTCATCACCTATTCCAGCAGCTTCAAACGGTTTACCTTCCTCGATCCAATGACCAGTTGTACTTCCGCCATAACGGTACAGGACATTAAACTCTTTTTTCAAATGAGTAACCCCAAATGTCTTATCTTGGTTATCTTCAAACAACACCGCTTTTCCATAATCGTTGATTTCTTCGGAGCGCACAACTTCTACATCGCCTGGTATTGCATTCGTTTCAGTGAAATGTAATCCTTCTAAGGCCATAACCAGTATAACTCCCACCAACAATAGGCACGTAATAGCTATGAAATTTTTTCATGACCTTCCCTCCAGTTATCTTGCAAAGAACATTTCAAAAAAGCAACCGATTGTCAGCCAGCTGCTCACATGAAATGTTGCTGAATCATTAATAATACGATAAGTGAAAAAATACAGCTTGTTTTATCGCTCCCCCCTTACTTTACCACACCCTTCCAATTCATGCTGTCTTGGGCAGCAGCAGTAGAGTATAGTAGAATTAGTTAAAAATATATTCCAGGAGGCTACTGCCATGTCACAGGATATCTGGATTAACCTGCCGGTCAAAGACGTTGAGAAATCTACTTCCTTTTTCAACGAGATTGGATTCCATGCGGTGAGCGTTGATAGCGAAAGAGCCAAGCTTACCATCGGCCAAACCACAATTTTGCTGTTCCCGGATGCAGCGTTTGAGAAATTTACAGGTTCAACCATCGCAGATACTTCTCATAGCGCAGAAGTCATATTTTCAATTGGTGCAAATAGCAGAGAAGAAGTTGATGCTTTTATTCAGAAAGTTGAAGTTGCCGGAGGAAGTATTTTTGGCAAACCAGGTGAACATGATGGCTGGATGTACGGCGCAGGATTTGCAGACCTGGACGGTCACCGGTGGAACCTGTTGTACATGGATGAGAGCAAAATGCCGAAACGCTAATTAAAAAACGCCGGTAACCTTCTGAAGGTCACCGGCGTTTTAGTTTAGTTATAACCTCTTCACTCTTCTTTTACCCTCTTGTTTCTTACTGATTACTCATGACATGAAGATAAAAGTTCAGATCGTTCTCCAGATGCTTTTTCATCAACTCTTCGGCTTTCTCGCCTTCTCTGGACTTGATTGCATTATAGATTTCTTCATGCTCATCAATAAGATGAGGACGATTATAGATGACAACGGTTTTCCTGAACAGATAAATAATAGCCTGCATCCGGTCTATAATATCGATCATGAGCGGATTATTACTCGCTTTTACAATGTCATTATGGAAGCTTTCATTCGCGGACATAATCTCATCTTTGGTCCCCGATCTCCCGATTTCCACATACTTGTACAGTTCCTCAATCTCATTGTCTTTCAGGAAATTTGCCGCGCATTTAGCTGAATACCCTTCCAACAATATCCGAACATTGAACAAATTGCGCAAATCCTTTTCCGTTGGCTTAACCACTTTCTTTTGAACAATTAATCCTTCGTTCTCCAGTTTTCGTATGGAATCCCTTATGGGCGTTCTGCTAACTCCAAGCTCTGCCGCTAGTTTCTCTTCAACGATCTTTGTACCGCTAGGAAGCTCACCGTTTAAGATCTTGTCTCGGAGAATTTCGTAACACTGATGATACGCCGGTCGTGAGCTATTATTGTCATGCACTAACTTCACCTCAGTTTCATTTCTCATATTAAATATAGTACCAAATTATGTTCATAAAATCATTCGAATAAACGATTCCAGGCAATAAAAGTATACGATAATTCATAAATTGTATACATTTTTCTGATTTAATGTATACAATTTTAAATTTTTAGTATACAATGAAAACGCAATCAACGATGTAAGCGGTTGCTGAATCAATCATTTTATTTTCAGTAACCCAAGTTCACTTCAACGTTGTTTGAATCTAATCTGTGTACAGAACTCAATTCATAGGCATATAAGCCTTTCTTAGAAAAGTTATTAGGAGGAAAACATCATGGCAAAAAAAGTTGGTTTTATTGGACTCGGAATCATGGGGAAACCGATGGCTCTAAATCTCAGAAAAAAAGGACACGAACTAACCGTCAATGATCTGAATCAGGAAGCGGTTCAAATATTGGTTGAATCCGGTGCAACTTCAGCTTCCTCACCTAGAGAAGTCGCTGAAAACTGTGAAATCATCATCACGATGCTCCCTGCATCTCAACATGTGCAAGCTGTTGTTTTGGGTGAACAAGGCATTTTATCCGGAGCCAAAGAAGGCTCGATTATTATCGATATGAGTTCCATTACTCCTGCTGTTTCCATTGCTCTTGCAGAAGAAGCTGCGAAAAAAGGCGTTGGCTTTCTGGATGCACCCGTTAGCGGCGGAGAACCTAAAGCCATTGATGGTACATTAGCCATTATGGTGGGCGGTAAAGAAAGCGTATTCGAACAAGCCAAGTCCGTATTGTTTGACATGGGAACGGCTGTCACCTTGGTTGGAGATAGCGGATGCGGAGTTACAGCGAAGCTCGCGAATCAAATTATCGTTAACTTGAATATTGCGGCGATGTCCGAAGCCCTTGTCCTGGCTGCCAAAGCGGGCATCGATATTGAGAAAATGTATCAGGCAATCCGAGGCGGATTAGCTGGCAGTGCTGTTCTGGATGCCAAAGTTCCGCTCATTCTGGACAGAAACTTTGCCCCAGGAGGCACGATTGCTATCAATATGAAAGATATTACAAATGTCATGGATACAGCTCACGAGATTGGAGTACCTCTTCCCCTTTCCAGTCACTTGTTAGAAATGTTCCATGCCCTAAAAGTTGACGGAAAATTAATGGACGATCACGGCGGGATCGTACAGTACTATGAAAAATTAGCAAATGTCGAAGTTAGGGGTCTTGGCCATGAAAACAAATAATCGGTCTGTTGAAGAAGTGTTCAGCAGCATCCCTTCTGTGGATACCAGCCTTGTCCATGAAATGATCGCTAAAGAGCTTCAACGCTTTAATCACAAAATTATCGTGTTGGATGATGATCCAACTGGTGTTCAAACGGTACATGGTGTATCGGTCTATACGGATTGGTCGTTGGAAAGCATCGACAGAGGTTTTAAGGAAGAGAATTCCATGTTCTTTGTTCTCACCAACTCACGTGGCTTTACAGCTGCGGAAACGAAAAAAGCACACCAGGACATTGCTGCAAATATCGTAGCAGCTGCCAAGAAAAACAACCGTGAGTTCACCATTATTAGTCGTGGAGATTCCACACTTAGAGGCCACTACCCGCTGGAAACGGAAGTACTGAAGGATACCGTTGAAGCCCAGTCAGATATCCGATTTGACGGTGAGATCATCCTTCCTTTCTTCAAAGAAGGCGGACGCTTCACGATCGATAATGTTCACTACGTGCAATATGATACGGAACTGGTTCCTGCTGGAGAAACCGAATTCGCCAAGGACCGCACCTTTGGTTACACCAAGTCCCATTTAGGTGAGTGGGCAGAGGAAAAATCGAATGGTCAGTATAAAGCCGAACACATGACTTACATTTCGCTTGAAAGTCTGCGTGCCATGAACATGGATCTGATTGAACAGCAGCTGTTGAACGTTGAGGATTTTAACAAAGTTATTGTGAATGCGGTTGACTATGCCGATGTACAGATCTTTACCATTGCTTTAATTCGAGCCATCAACAAAGGTAAACACTTTATGTTTAGAAGTGCTGCTGCCCTTACGAAGGTTATGGGAGGCGTCAGTGACAAAAGCCTGCTCACTCGTGAAGAGATGATGAGTGATCACACAAACCATGGCGGATTAGTCATCATCGGATCCCATGTTAAGAAAACAACGGAACAGTTTGAAGAACTGAAGAAATCCGGTGCAGTAGAATTTGTTGAATTTAATGTTCACCTTGTCCTGGAGCCCGATCAATTCGAGAACGAGCTTAACAGAGTTGTGGAGACTACCAACCAATTCATTCTTCAAGGTAAAAATGTGGCTGTCTACACCCGAAGAGAACGCTTGGACCTTGGAGCAGATAGAAAAGAAGAGGAATTAAAACTTTCCGTCAAAATTTCGGATGCTGTCACGAGTATTGTCAAACGTTTGGAAGTAAGACCATCGTATATCATTGCTAAAGGCGGGATTACCTCGAGCGATATTGGAACGAATGGTCTGGAAGTAAAACGAGCTACCGTTGCTGGACAGATTCGGCCAGGTATCCCGGTGTGGACAACAGGAAGTGAAAGTAAATTCCCGGGGATTTCCTATGTCATCTTCCCTGGTAACGTCGGTACCAAAACGGATTTGAGAGAAGTCGTTGAAATGTTGAGTGCAAAGTAATTCTAATTAGGTTTAGCATGGCCAGACTGTAAGGAGTAACACTGATGAATAAATAATACAAAATCAATCGTGCACTCCTTACATTCTGGTCTCCTTGATCAAGCCAATAAAGAAAAGAGGAAAAATATATGCCAATTATCTCTGTTACCATTGGGGTCATTTTACTGCTCATATTAATGATGGCTTTTAAGTTAAACGCTTTCATATCATTGATTATTGTATCCCTGGCCGTTGGCGTACTGGAAGGAATGACACCGATTCAAGCTGTCGAATCCATCGAATCCGGTCTAGGCGGAACGTTAGGACATTTAACGATGATTATTATTTTCGGAGGGATCCTCGGGAAACTAATGACCGATTCCGGTGGTGCGCAGCGTATTGCCACAACCATGATAGGTGCCTTCGGTCAAAAACGGACTCAGCTAGCGGCAGTTATTACAGCAGCTATTGTTGGAATCGCTTTATTCTTCGAAACAGGGGTGGTGGTATTAATTCCATTGGTATTTACCATTGCGAGAGCTGCACGTGTGCCAGTTCTGTATCTGGGAATGCCCGTTATTGCAGCCCTTATCACCATGCACGGATTCGTCCCTCCGCATCCTGGACCAACAGCGGTTGCTAACGTTTTTGGAGCCAATATCGGATTAACGATGATTCTAGGTATGATTATTGCGATCCCTGCCTTTATCCTTGCGGGCCCTGTTTACACCAAGCTGTTCAAAAAAGAAGCATTACAGATCGATATCCCTAAAGGTCTATTTAATCCGAAGGAATTCAAAGAAGAAGAACTTCCTAAATTCGGAATCAGTCTTTTTACAGCTCTTCTACCGGTTATTTTGATCGCGCTTCAAACCGTTGTTGAGATTTTCGCTCCAGAATCAGCAATTTCGCCAGTAACGGACTTTATCGGTAATGCGAACGTGGCTCTACTAATTTCAGTTATTGTGGCGATCTTTACTTTCGGGTTAAATCTGGGCAAAAAAATGCCTGAGATTATGACCTCACTGAGCGAATCTGTAAGCGGAATCGGAATGATCCTTCTAATCATCGCTGGTGGTGGTGCGTTTAAGCAAGTTTTGATCGACAGTCATATTGACCAATATATTTCTGATCTTATGTCAGGCTCGACCCTCTCTCCACTCCTTTTAACCTGGCTAATCGCAGCAATCTTAAGAATTGCCGTCGGTTCTGCAACCGTAGCCGGTATGACAGCAGCCGGTATAGCCGCACCTCTGGTTGCTGCAACGGGCGTAAGTCCAGAATTGATGGTTCTCGCAGCGGGTGCCGGTAGCGTAACCTTCTCTCATGTCAATGATGCAGGATTCTGGATCTACAAGGAGTACTTCAATCTTAGTATCGGTAAAACGATAAAAACCTGGTCGGTCATGGTAACGATAATCTCACTTGTGGGACTTGCTGGTGTTCTGATATTGGATATGTTCATTTAAATCATAGATAGGTAACCAAGTAATAAAGGCACGTTCTTATCAGAACGATGCCTTTATTTTTTGATCCAACATTGAAACAGTCATTGATATGCCATGTGCCTGATATCTGTATTTATGTCCTCAAGCTTTATAACACAAGCTCTGATAATAAATAATTCGCCCATTTTCCATTCTTGAATATATTGTAGGAATTCGAATGGAAGGACGGATTGGCATATGAATCGTACTGATCGTGAAGCAATCCTTTTTAATTCTAATGTTGGGGGTGGTTCGTACGACATTTGGCTTTATCACGCTTTAACAGGTCGGACCATGAAGCTAACCCAGAACCTTGGTGAAGAATTCTCAATTCCATATTGGTCTCCAGATCTTCAGCACATCGCCTTTATCGGTAAGAATAATACTGTGATGGTATTGAATCTTAACAGTAGAACATGGGCACAGATTGATCAAATTGAACCTTATACTTTACTGAGCTGGTCACCGGATAGTCATTACTTGACTTATGTAAAGGACCATCGGATTGTGATCTACAATATCTACACCCATACCAGCGGCTCGATCGTTCAATATGGAGTCACCGATGTTCAATGGTTTCCCTCTGGGGAAGCTTTCCTGTTTGCAGCGCCGGATGAAGCAGGCATCACTCAATTATATAAGATCAACCGGGATGGCATGAACAAACAGCAATTAACACATAATACGGAGGGTCCACTCCACAATGTCAGAATATCTCCTAATGGAGAGTTTGCTCTATATACATCCCCAGGGGCCAGCATTTCCTTAATCACTACCGTGAATTTATCAACAGGAGTGAGCTACCAACTCCAAGGTGGACCTCAGGCCAAGAACTATTTTCCAGAATGGTCCCCAGATTCTACGACAGTCGCATACAGTGCTACAGATATTGTGAATAATCAATACGTTTCACTCATCCAGACTGACAGCCGAGTTGGCGGACTGCAAAAAACATGGGCCGTCTCCACCTGTTTCTCCACCCCGCTCAGTTGGTCTCCGGACGGGAAACGACTTGCATACTTATCTGGATGCAGCAATCAAGAACAAGCAGACGAAATTTGGGTTATTCATTTAGATCACCCTAATCATCCGACCAAAATTGTTCAAGCCAAATGGATTACATCTCTAGCCTGGTCACCACAATTCCATGAACATGATTCCTATAAATTATATCTAAACGAGGTATACAAGGTATCCTTCTATTATCCGCGAAACTGGCACAAAGTGACCGAAGAACGATTTGAAGGATCGAACGGATTTTTTCAGATATCGGCGATATCTTCCGAAGAGGAACTTCACGCAATATGCAGAGCGGAAGCCTTCCATGTCCTGCAACCCTATGGAACCAATCCTCGAATCTTCCCTGCTTTGGTTCAAGCACAGGAAGCCTGTTTCATATTCCCTTCAGAAGACCAACCCGTAGAAATGAGAAATCAGGCGGCACTTATTGTCAAATACCCTACTCCTATTGTGATTCAAGGAAATACGTATTCCTATTTCATCTTGTGGGCCGATCAGGATCACTTAATCTCACTGGTAAAGACTTTGACTTTCATTTAATCGAAAAACAGAAAAGCCGCCTTAAAATAGGCGGCTGTTAACTGTGAAGGATGTGATAAGAACTACCTTGTATACCTTTCAATATCGTTTATCTCGGAATGCGACTCTCTTCTATAATGATCTTCGTACTGACGAACATCATTCTTTAACTTTACTACGAATCCCCATCCCATTAAGGCAAGTAAAAGTACAGTAATCAAGGCATAAGCAAAACTGAATAAATTCATGAAAAAATTAATAAAAATTGCGCTCAGCATAATTCCCAAAATCCATAATACCCATTTTGTGCTCTTTTTCAACCCTTTTCCTCCTTGAAGTGATTCCTTATTTTCCCTTCTATGTATCATAGTACATACGAAGGTAATTATAAATAGTTTCCATTCAAGGATTTGAAGATTCATAACTTATATTAGCGATTTATCAGGTTAAACCATCCTTCGAGTCCAGCTACTACTTCCTCCAATTGCTGTTCCTCAGTGATTGCTGGTGCATGATCTCCTTTTTGTTCCCCATACGAACCAAACTGTCCATGATTACCGCCTTTGATGCTTACATAAGTCGTGTTTTCCGGAAGATTTATTTTGGATTCTTCCCATCGTTCGAAATTCAGCACTCCATCATCTGTACCAGTGATCTGTAAGGCGGTCAAGTCCGTGCCCTTCAAGCTACCACTCTCATCGGCGTAGGATGCTAAGTAAAAGACACCTTCCAGCGTGTCTGTGTGCTGCGCAGCATACCGTGATGCAAAGACGCCTCCCAGCGAATGGCCACCAATTACAAAGGCTTCATCAGGATGTTCCTCAATAAAAGAATCCGCCTTGTTTTCCCCAAACATGGCTAAATTTAAAGGCATATCGGCAATATAGACTCTATGTCCTTCTTCTGCTAATTTTCTGGCAAACGGAGCATAACTGGCTGGTTCCACTAGACCTCCCGGATAAAAAATGATGTTGGGTTCCACGATCTCGGTACCCACCGGTTCAAACCGATAGCCATTTTTGATCTTATTGATGCTAACCTGACTATCCGGGTTAAGGGCCGTTTCGGCTCTTTCCGACGGACTATACGTGACGGATTGGAGATAAACGAAAAGTCCAACCACAACTATAATTACGGATAGACTAGACCAAATGAGTACCTTTTTCCACTTGTTACTGCGCTTTGCTGTCTTCAACTTCATTCCACCTTTATTCATTGCTCGTTTTAGTTTCATATAAATTATACTTACCGGTAAATATAATTACAAGTTGATTTTGCTTATGAACAAGGTTTGTCATAAAATATTCATGGAGGAGAGTGTGCAATGCCAGATAAATCACCCAAACGTTTACCCGGAAGACCCAAGCAAGCGGACACCCAAATTTCCGTACAGCAAACGATCATTTTAACTGCTTCCGAATTGTTCAAGGAATACGGCTACGAAACTGTCACGCTCCAACAAATTGGAAAACGATGCAATGTGTCCAAGCCGACCATATATTATCACTTTGCTAGCAAGCCTGAACTTTTCAAGGTTGCCATGATAACCATGTTCCAGAATGTACGCCGAGTAACTTCAGACTTTCTTGAACATGCTGAACATCTGGAAGATGGACTTATAAGGTTGGCTGAAGCCAGGTTGGCGAACCCGCATGCAGAAGTTGAAACAATGATTAGAGAAGCTGAGCCTTTTCTTGAAAAAAATCAAATTCAGGAAATTAGAGAAGCCGAGGCTCGCATTCATGAGGTATTGGCGACCCATTTCCAATTGGCCATGGACCAGCAAACTCTCCGCGAAGAGGATCCCATGTTCTTAGCTGAGACTTTTTCGACCCTGATGTTAATGGGGAACCGGGAGAACACCCCGCAAAAGTATGAATCTAATCTTGCACTGGGCCAAAGGTTAGTAGGTATCTTTCTGAGCGGTGCGAAATCAACTTAGATTACTGTTTACTGTTTATCCAGTGTAAATATGTTTATTTGATTTTCTGGAGGAACTATTGCAGATCAGTCCTTGAACTGCAATATTAGATTGTTATCCGCAGTCGAGCTTAGTGCTTGGCTGCGGTTTTACATACTGTGTTGAAGTAAAAGCCACGATACACCTCAAATGCAGAGTGTCCCGAATGTATTCCTTGAGGCAAGCCACTATAGATATTTCTTACATACCTCCCACTTACAGCAGACTGGTCCGTACGCTTTTTATTCATATGAGATTTGTCCAGTCTGATTCGAAACGACACTCCATCCCGCCTATCGCTCGATACCTGAATTACATATAGAAGGTTGCCCTGTGAACAGCAAAATAAAATTTCATTCCAAGAAACAAAAAAGCCGCTAAATGGTATTAGCGACTTTTCGAAGTACAATGTTTTAGGACTCGTATAACTACATGTTGAGATCGGACTGAACCTCTTGAGTATGATCAGTTACCTTTCTAACGAGTACGAAGTAAGTGATAATCGCAACAATACTCGTCCCTAACAAAGTAAGGCCCAATGGAACAGCCGTGTCTTCACCGGCAATCCCCACCAACGGAGCGACCAGCGCGCCAAGCAAGAAGGGAACAACCCCAAGTAATGCTGCGGCACTTCCGGCACTTTTGGCTTGACTCTCCATGGCAAGTGGAAATGCTGCTGTTGACGTAATCCCGATAGAGCATACAAAGAAGAACAGCGGTATAACCAGAGCAAACAGCGGGCCATGAGCCAGAGTCACCAGCAAGGCAGCAATACTTGCCACTAGCGCAAGCCATAGTCCCGATAATAGAAGTGTCTGCTCAGAGATTCGCTGTGCCAAGCGGCCTACAAGCTGAGAGCCGATGATCAGGCTGATTCCGTTTGAAGCAAATAATATAGCAAAAACTGTCGGCGTGACTCCATATATATTTTGATAGATAAAAGGTGTGCCTGCTACATATGCAAAAACCCCAGCCGTCATAATTCCCTGTGCCAGCATGTAACCTACGAACTTCCGGTCACGTAGGAGCTGACCATAGTTACGCAACTGAAGTTTGAAGTTAGGAGCAACGCGTCGTTCCGGCGGGTTTGTCTCTTTCAGCCGCCATTTGGTCATTGCCCATAAGAAAACTCCCAGAACGGAGAGTGAGATGAACACACCAATCCATGTCGTAAATGAAAGAACGCCACTGCCCGCGATCGGTGCTGCCAAAGGCCCCAAATTTCCTACGAGCAGTAATAAGGAGAAGAACTTGGTAAGCTCATGTCCACTGTATAGGTCGCGAGCTATCGCGCGAGAAATAACGATCCCTGCTGAAGCCGAGAAGCCTTGAGTGAAGCGAAACAAAATCAACAGACCAATATTTGGAGCGTAGGCGCACGCCAATGAACAAATGATATAGGCGGCCATGGAGATCATTAACGGTGTACGTCTTCCATAAGCATCGCTCAGTGGTCCCATGAGCAGTTGTCCCGCACCCAGCCCTAGTAAGCAAGCAGTAAGACTGAACTGAACGAGTGAAGCGTTCGTGTTGAACGTTGCTGCAATCTCAGGGAATGCTGGTAAATACATGTCGATCGTGAATGGGCCCAAGGTTGAAAATAAACCCAATAATAAGGCCAAGCCTGCAACATTCCATTTGTTGCTTTTAATCATTGATCCATACCTCTCTCTAAAAATTACTTTAAACCTTTAGACAGTATAGCTCTTAGAGTTAACTTTAGGTCAAGCTATATTTAAGCATTCTTGATACAAGTGTTGTACGAACTGTTATTAGTTAGCCACGCTCCGTTCATTAAACTAGGTAAAATAAAACCGTTAATCATTTTAGATTAACGGTTTTTGATTATTTACTATTCGTTTGACATTAACGGTCACGCACTAAATAGTAGAACGATTGCAACCTAAAAAAAGCCGCCCAAATACTCGGCAGCTTTGTTGATTTTGTTTCAATATAACGTTGGGACCGGGGAACAATTATAGGAAGCAATCTCACGCAATCCAATTGAGTATTGATTCCATCTCCCGCCAAAAAATCTATAGCCATAGGCTCTGAATTCACCGACCGCTGTCAAGAAAAACCAAAAGTTGTCTCCATTCCTAAGCCACATATACGTGAAACGATTAATGCAATTTTGAAGTCCCAAGGGGTTAACAGGATAGGGAAACATGGATTGTGGATATGCCATATTTTCAGATTCACTCCTTATAGGTAATTGACCTAACACCACTTTATGCCCAGTATTACGGTTTGGGTTGGGTGTAAGCCCGGGAGATCAGCCGATTTACAACATTGAAGTTGCCCTTGATTTTAACTTATATGAATCGCGCACTCCTTCTACTTCTTTATTGAAAAAACAAAAACCCAATTCCTGAGTAAAAAAAGGTTTAGTCGAAAGTAAAATATGTGCATGTTCTCCTCTTCTCCATTCTCCTCTCAGCGTCAAAAGTAAAAAACGAACGTGTTCTCGTCAATAACTTTGATATCGCGTTATCTCTTTCTAGATTACAATATTTTCAAGAATAGATTTGCTGAATATTGCTAATAAGGGGGAAAAGAAATGAACAAGAAAAGCAAATTGGTCATGTTGTCTTTATGCATCTCATCCTTATTACTGGCCGCGTGCACCAGTGACGGCAGCTCCGGGAAAAGTCCAACGAATACAGATTCTGGGACCAACGAGCCTGGAACGGTGACCATTCACACGGTAACCTCTGAATACACTTCGGCCAAATATCCCAAAGGTGACGATATCACCAACAATGTGTGGATCAGGAGATACAAAGAGAAACTTAATATTGATGTAAAAACAGACTGGGTTAGTGATGAATACGATACCAAACTGAATCTGGCCATATCATCGAACGATCTTCCTGACGTCTTTCGGGTGAACCCTTCACAATTACGGCAATTAGTCGAAGCAGATATGGTCATGGATCTTACAGATGCATTTGATCAGCACGCCTCCGACCGCCTCAAAGGATATATGAAAGCGGATGCAGACAGTTTTGAATCGGGGAAAAAAGACGGCCAGTTGTACGGGATACCTCAAATGCACTGGGGTTTGATTGAACAACCGGATTTCGTCTGGATCAGGAACGATTGGAAGGAAGAACTGGGCCTCGAAGATCCAAAGTCGGTGGAAGATATCAAGAATATCGCACTGAAATTTATGGAAAAGCACGGTGGTTATGGCATGGCAGTAGATCAATCGCTGGATTATCTGAATTTGCTCGCCATCGCATGGAATGCTCATCCGGATATTTGGATCGAGAATAGCAGCGGAGAGCTCGTATATGGTTCAATTCAACCGGAGATGAAAGCAGCACTGGCTGAATGGGCCGAATGGTATAAGCTTGGCATCATTGATCCGGAATTCGCGATCAAAGACTTTAATGCCATGAATGCCGATATTGTCGCCGGCAAAGTGGGCATGCAGCCTTACTATCAATGGTGGGGTTATAACCCTGGAGTTGATACGGTAGCCAATTTGGGCAAGGACGCCATCTTCTATCCGTATATCATCCCCACAATCGACGGTAAGGAAGCAAAACAATCGATCTCTTTCGCGAACGGCAACTATATTGTCATGAAAAAGGGGTTTGAACATGCTGAAGAAGTCATTAAAATCCTGAACGACTATGCTTATATCGTTGATGAAGGTCAGGGTAAGGAATCGAAAGAAACGTTATCTGCCTTACTGGACAACGATATCGCTCACGTGGTTGGAGCTTTCCGTGTACTTAATCCGAACTCCGACTATGAGCAGTTTGAGGCGGTATCCGCAGCACTTCAGTCCAAGGACACCAGCGGGCTCACCACTTCAGGAATGTGGCAAAAATATAACAACAGTATTGAATTCATGGAAAATGCAACGCCAGGAGCAGTCGGTGACTATTTGCAGCAAGGGGCTCCCAAGAATGCTTATGGTCTTGCGAAAAAAGTGCTCGATAGCGGGAACTATGTCAAGACAGGACTTTGGGGAGTAACTCCAGAAGCGCTGGCGAGCTACGGCACAACTCTGGATGATATCCTGACCGAAGGATTCACCAAGATCATTATGGGTACGGAAAGTATCGATCATTTCGATGTGATTGTTCAGAACTGGAGAGCTGCCGGTGGGGATGAAGCGACCCGCGCAGTCAATGAAGCATACGGAAAATAAATAGGTTTTGTAGCGGGGATGAGGAATTTTACTTCTCTCCCCTTTTATTTTGCTGGAGATTCAATCTTATTACCGTGAACGGAGGAAAATGAATGCTGAGAAAATTAAAGCAGCAGAGTCCCTACCATTTAATGCTGATACCTAGCTTAATTTTGGTTTTCATCTTCAGTTACATCCCATTCTACGGACTCGTTATTGCCTTTCAGAAATACAATCCGGGGCTGGGATTCAGTTCTCCATGGGTAGGATGGGACAATTTCTCGCACGTGTTTAATCAGCCCAATTTTGTTAGGACGATCTGGAACACGCTGTATATGTCTGTCTTCAAGATCATTGGCGGCATTATTGTACCTGTTATCTTCGCCTTACTGCTTAACGAGGTCGTAAGAAGCGCAGTCAAACGCACGTTCCAAACCCTTGTTTATATCCCCAACTTCCTCTCTTGGGTCATCATGGCTGGAATTATGCTCGATATTCTTAGCGCCGACGGCATCGTTAATACGTTTTTAGGGGTATTCGGGATTGAGAAAATCTCATTTCTAGGTACACCATCCATTTTTCCGTGGACCATGATTATAAGTGATATCTGGAAGGGCTTTGGCTTTGGTACCGTTGTTTATCTGGCAGCCCTAACGAGTATTGATCCCGGGCTATATGAAGCCGCAGTGATTGATGGAGCCAAACGGTGGAAGCAGACCATATATATTACTTTGCCGCTTCTTATGCCAACCATTGTGCTGATGACCGTATTATCGCTTGGAAATGTACTTAATGCCGGTTTTGATCAAATTTATAACCTGTACTCCCCTGTCGTCTATCAAACAGGCGATATTATTGATACCTATGTGTATCGATTAGGGATTCAACAGGCGCAATATTCCATCGGTACCGCTGTCGGATTATTCAAATCCATCATTTCCACTATACTGATGGCCCTATCTTATTTCCTGGCGTATAGGGTAGCAGGCTATCGCATCTTCTAAGGAGGACAATCACTATGATTAACGATAATAGTATAGGTAGACGTTTGTTCCATATCATAAACTACACCATATTGATGATCATCTCTCTACTATGCATTCTGCCATTTATCAACCTGCTAGCCGTTTCATTTAGCAGCAGTGCGGCAGTGTCTGCAGGCAGTGTTACATTCTGGCCCGTAGAATTTACGACAAAAGCGTATGAATTTGCATTATCCGGCGGAGCATTCTATTCTTCCCTATGGGTAGCCGTCAAACGTACCCTGCTTGGAACCCTCGTTAATCTTGTCCTCATTGTGCTTACAGCGTATCCGCTCGCGAAAACCAAGCAAAAATTGATGGGACGTAATGTATATATGGGGTTTTTCATCGTGACCATGCTATTTAACGGAGGGTTAATCCCTACCTATCTCGTGGTGGTCAAAATGGGACTGATTGATTCCATCTGGTCACTGATATTACCCGGCGCTCTGCCCGTTTTCAGTATGGTCATTCTCATGAACTTCATCAGGGGGTTGCCAGAAGAGATTGAAGAATCTGCGATTATCGATGGTGCAGGTCCTTTACAAGTTCTTGTCCGTATTTTACTCCCCCTTCTTAAACCTGCTCTAGCAACTGTCGGGTTGTTTAGTATCGTTGCCCATTGGAATTCCTGGTTCGACGGAATTATCTATATGAACAATCCGGCCAATTATCCGTTACAGAGCTATCTGCAGACGCTCCTGCAGAGCTTTGAACAAATCTTGCTGAAATCAGGTTCCGATTACACTCAGCTGCTCTCCATGATGAACGCCAGAACCGGGCGTGCAGCCCAGATGTTTTTGGGTGCCATTCCGATCTTGCTCGTTTATCCGTTTCTGCAGAAGTATTTTACGAAAGGTTTGGTACTAGGTAGTGTTAAAGGGTAACGTAAGAGGCTTGCAGGATCACCTGCAAGCCTCTATTTTTTTACTCAGGTACACTCGCAATTGCAGGCAGCAGGATGGAAAAAATCGTACCTTCTCCCACCTTACTCTCTACCCGTACTCCGTAGGGTTTGCCAAAATGCAGTTGAATGCGCCGCTGCACATTGTGAAGACCGATTCCATTGGAACCATTGCCCGCATCAACCCTTCCTTCCATAAAACTCCGAATGGCATGATGTTCCATACCGACACCATTATCGCAGACTTCTATTGAAATATTATCGCCCTGCGGCTGAATTCGAATCGTAATTACGCCGTCTTCTTCGATTTCGGCCAGACCGTGAAAGATGGCATTTTCAATAATGGGCTGTAGGATCATCTTGGGCATAAGATAATTCAGCAAGTCATCTTCAATCTCATATCTCATCTGAATAGACCCGTAATATCTGACGTTCTGTATGGTTGCGTAATTCATGATATTATCCACTTCCTCACGAATGGTTACCAGGGTTCCATCCGATTTGGTCGCATAACGAAGCATCGAAATGAGCGCATCTGTCATTTCCACGATTTTGTCTGCTTGCTGCATGGATGCAATCCATTTTACGGATCCAAGTGTATTGTACAGAAAATGAGGGTTGATCTGGTCATGAAGTGCTCGCATCTCGGCTGCGGCTTTCTCTATTTCTTCTTTTTGCATTCGCTCAACCATACGCTTCAGTTCATGCGACATCTTATTGAAGCGAACGGACAAATGTCCGATCTCATCTCGAGAGCGAACCTCTTCCACCTGTTCAAACTGCCCTTTTTCAACCAGCGCGATATTACGCAAAAGTTTCTTGATGGGACGCGTGATCACATGCGAGAGAAAGATCGAAATAATGGCAGCAAACAGGGACATGACGATAGCCAGCATGATGAGATTACGACCCAATATTTTTCCATCCGCAGTCAGCTCATCCAAAGGCATATATAAATAAGTGGTCCACTTTTGCTGACTTAGCGGGCTGGTTACGACAATATTCAATGATTCTACTGGACGAACGTTATCACGGAACAAGGTCCCAATCAGCTGATCATTTACGTTGTATACAATTTTGTCATCCTCATCGACAATCATAAATCTGGAGCGAAGCCCTTCCTGCAGGTTGCGATTAACGATCTCTATAAATCTGATATCGATGCTGACGACGATCACTCCGAGCAGTTTTCCATTGGTCACATCATGAATCTTGCGTGCGTGTGATACGGCCAGAATTTTATTTTCCAATTGCTTATCAATCCTGGTGGTCAACGTAATCGTTCGATCATTGGAATGCATAAACTTTTTAAACCATAATTCGTTCGCCATCTTGAAGTTGGGGTCTATGGGCTGGTGTGGACTAACGAACAGATCCTGTCCTCCGTTCAAGTTATAGAGGTAAATGGAAAATACACGGTCCTTCATCATGATGTAATTCATTAGAAGATTATAGGCCGCAATCTCATTCTGCTCCTTACCATCCCGCAGGAAATCCTGTATCGGAAAGCTTCCATCATGTGTCGCAGACAAACTGTCGTTAAGACCATTGCTGGCCAGCAGCGAGATTTTCTCGATTTCTTTGAGAAACTCGTCAATACGAATATTGGTCTGCTTGGCCAGATCGCTCAGCAGCTTGGTATAATTCTGTGCCAACAAGCGTTCAGAAGAGTAATATGAATTGATGGTCATCACGAATACCGGAAGGATTATCACTGTCATACAAATCACCAAAATTTTGTACTTGATACGGAAGAGCCCTGGACGCTTCATATGCTGCACCTCTATTCACGGGATAACCTGGACTCCAGCTCTAGCTCACGGTATTCCTCTGGAGTTACACCTACTGACTTTTTGAAAATCTTACTGAAATACGTGTAATTGTGGTACCCCACTGCATCTGCGATCTCATATACTTTTAATTCGCGGCTTAATAGATAAGTCTTGGCATGTTCGATTCGAACCCGTGTCAAGTAGGAGATAAAGTTCTCTCCTTTTTCCTGCTTAAACATTCTGCTAAGATACGACGGATTCACATTAATCTGACCAGCGACGCTTTGCAATGAAATGTCCTCGGCATAATACTTGTCAATGATTTGAATGGCCAGATCTGCATACGTAAGCTCCTGCACGATTTGGGAATCGGCTTGGAAGCAATTTGCGATATGCGTCAGCATTTCCTGATGAATGTCCTCCCAATACTCTCCTCTTAGAACTCTTTCATAGGGCGACTCTTCCTTTAAGTACGGCTTGCTGCCTCGTGTATCGCGTGTCATATGAGAGTGGAGCATTTCCATTATCGTGATATATTGCTTACGAATACTGTGCTCATCCGCCCGCTTTGCTTCCAGATCCGATCTCACCATTTCAAGAAACTTCTCTGCCTCTTTGACGTCCTTGCTAACCCACAACTTATGAATGTCTTTTTGTTGCTGCGGACTCAGCATCCCATTTATTTCGTATCGTGCCGGAGCTTGAGCCATATTCTCGTAAAACAAAACCTGGTTGCTACCTGTGAAAAAACTCTCCCTTAGCGCGGACTCTGCCTCTTGACATGCCTTCCTAAGAAAGCGAAATCCGGAAACCGTTGTACTTACACCAGCCGTTAGCGATAGATTCATGAAATCCTTGATCGAGGATAGAAGCTTGTTGCACAGTTTATTAATGTCGTCCTGGTTGGATCCACTGCCAGAAGGGAGATTGACGATAACCCAATATTCGGATGAACTTTCAACTAAAATCTCCTTGTTCCACTTGGATGGAATGATCTCCTCCATAATATTCACGATCGAAAAGCGGAGCAGCTTCTCTCCTTTCTCAATATATTTCCTCTTCACTTGCTCGTAATAGTTCACGACAAACTTGATCACCACAAGCCTGTCAGACCGTATGCGAAAATGCAGCTCTTCGGCTTTGGTAATCATATCTTTTTCACTTATGAATCCGCTTACAATATCCTGGAAGAAACTATCCTTGAGATGTCTTAAACTCTTCGAATAATCATGCTGCACCAATGGTACATTGGTCAGACTGTTCTGTTCGCTTTGCAGTTTCTGCCTGATCTTCGTAAGCAGTTCGATCAGGGATGTTTCTGTAATTTCACTTTTGATCAAGTAGTCTACAGCACCCAGCTTTAATGCTTCCTTCACATAATGGAGTTCATCAAAATTACTCAGAATGACATACTTGCAATTTTTCAGTACTACAGATGCTTCTTTTATGAGCTTAAGACCATCCATAATGGGCATTTTGATATCCGTAATGATCAGATCGGGAGAAGCTTCGAGTGCAAGCTCCAAGCCTTCCTTACCGTTTCCTGCTTCACCGACAACACAAAAGTCAAATTCCTCCCAGTTCAGCATGGAACGAATTCCAACGCGCATTAACAATTCGTCGTCCACAATCATTAGTTTGTACATGAGAACCCCCAGTTTACGTTATTTCGTGATGAACCCTATTTCATTGATTTTGCTGAAAAATGTAAAAGCCCTGGAGCTTTTTAGCTATTTTACCATTGCAAAGTGAACGAGCCTATCTCCTTCAGAACTAAAATTGTGGTTCATATGTAAAACCAGGGCTGATCTACTCTCCAAACCAAATTGGACCAATAAACTTTATGTAAATTGGCTCTGTTGAAGCCCGTACTTGCGAAGATTGAATCCTTGGAAAATACTTTGTAAAGGCCCCCGGAAACAAGACAATGGAGCACCTGCCGACTGACAAGCTGCTCCATTACGGCTTTCTTTTCTTATCAAATGAAATGATTTCAATACGCTTGAAACAAGCTATTCGTCGATTCATCCACAAAGTAACAAAGCCGGTTGGATATCGGCTATACTAATCCGGCGACCCATGGGGATAAGAGCAAACTGACATCACTGGTATTAATAAGATCACCAACCGCAAAACCTGTAAGATTTTGAACTCTGAAATTGATTGGAATAGCATCATCTACAGTCCCCGTTCCTGTAGTACGGCCACCTATGGATGAACCGTTAATTTGGTTATACACAGCTAAGTAATAGACTATATTACCTGAAAGAGTAACTGGTGCTGTTAATGGCAATATGAACAGGCCTGGTGTTATGGTTGTAGCTACCGTAGTGACACCAATGACACTTGTTGTTGTTCCAGTGACTGGCTCCAACACGGCCATCTGAAAGGTACCTGTATTTGTACCCATTTGTGTAACAAATGCTGCAAGCCTGCTGATCGTAGAGTCTTGACCATCAAAAGCAAGTGCCCCAATGGCCTGATTATTTCCGCTCCCAGCATTAAATGGGATTAACGTATCGATGTCTCCTATTTTAAGAGTTTCAATAAACGGCGAATCGATGCCGGCAATTCCAGTGGCCCCTGTCACACCGGTTACTCCCGTTGAACCTGTGGCACCGGTCGCTCCAGTGACTCCTGTCGCACCCGCTGTACCCACG
>NZ_NPBI01000002.1:0-372690 GCF_002272715.1 Paenibacillus sp. 7516 | reverse complement strand
GAACCTGTGGCGCCTGTTGTTCCGGTAACCCCCTGGGCACCCGCTGCACCCGTTGCACCTACGCCTCCACTTGCTCCGGTTGGACCTGTGGCGCCTGTTGCTCCAGTGACTCCCTGCGCACCCGCTGCACCAACGTCTCCAGTTGCTCCCGTTGAACTTGTTGCACCTGTTGCTCCAGTGACTCCTTGTGCACCCGTTGCACCCACGCCTCCGGTGGCTCCCGTTAAACCTGTAGCCCCCGTTATTCCGGTGACTCCTTGCGCACCGGCAGGACCGACACTTCCGGTAGCTCCAGTTATGCCTTTAGCTCCTGTTGCTCCGGTAACTCCCGTCACACCCGCTGGACCGACACTCCCGGCTGCTCCTTTATCTCCTTTTATTCCTCTATATCCACGTGGTCCTCTCCAACCTCTACATCCTCTTTTGCACGTTCTTCTCTTCTTTTTCTTATTATATTTCTTAGAATAGGCATCCCTACTACAGGAAGGTTTACGATCTTGTGGAGGTTCAGGATTTTGAATCTGGCTATAACAGGGTTTTGTCTTCTTCAGTTCCTTCTTCGTTGAAGAGCGATGGCTGGCCTTTTTCGGGTGCTGTCGCAAAGCGTTTTCTTTTATGCGAGTAATCTGATTGAGATCCAATGAAAAGGTCAACTTCAACACACCTCCTTAAGCCTAAGATATGCGGGAGCTGAAAACTGGGACTAGGTAAACTCACCAATATATAGCCTATCGTCATATAGACAATTGCTCATAGTAACGAAATCCCTTAAGAGCAGGCCAAGCCAAATATAAGAAAACCTCGAAAGGCAATACTATGTATAACTGGAATTACACTTTCAGTCTATACTCCATGAATTTCACTAGAGTTAGCTCCCTTCACGCTTTCGACCAAACGCTTATTTTGTTAGTCTAAGATTACCTTGATATATTTATATGAAGAGCCATGGTTCAAATATATAAAATCGGAGTTCAAGTTTGTGAGGTGGAGCAAGTGTACAGCATAAGTGAAATGCAATCTATATTGAATATCAATGCTTCGACTCTTAGATATTACGAAAAAGAGGGGATTCTCCCCGAAATTGAACGTAATGATGGTGGAAGACGAGTATACAGGGAAGAACATGTGCTGCTGATGAAATTTCTCCTCTGCTTAAAGGATACGGGAATGAGCATTGAAGACCTGAAAGCCTATATGAACTTAGGCTATCATATGGAGACTATGCTTGAAGACCGAAGGGATATTTTAATTAAACATAAAAAAAGCGTAGAGCACCAAATCGCTCAAATTCAATCCAATCTAGAACGCATCAATCAGAAAATTGGATTCTATGATGATTTGATTTCGAAGAAGAACCTTCCTGAGTGAGGATGCTTGACTTAAAGTTAACTTTAAGATGTATGTTATGTACACATCACCTAAAGGAGAATTACACATGCACTCAAACAAAACTTATCGTCGTACTCCTCAGGAGCCCATTACATCAGGTTACGGAAGAAATTCCACAGCAAAAGAAACGCTCCAAGAAATCGATTTAAGCGATAAAATTTGTATTGTAACCGGCGGATACTCCGGCATTGGACTGGAGACCACACGTGCTTTGGCAGAAGCCGGTGCTACAGTTATTGTGCCTGCACGAACCATAGAGAAGGCTCGTACAGCTCTAGCCGATATCCCTCATGTTGAGATAGAAGAGCTTGATCTCATGGACCCCGCTTCCATTGATGCTTTCGCCAAGCGCTTCCTGGATTCGCAACGCCAACTTGATATTCTTATTAATAATGCTGGTATAATGGTTCCTCCTCTGACCCGGGATTTCCGTGGGTATGAATCCCAATTCGCTACAAATCATCTGGGACATTTCCAGCTCACTGCGCGTTTGTGGCCTGCCCTTAAACAAGCAGGAAGCGCTAGAGTGGTATCGGTCTCCTCTTCAGGCATTGTGTTTGGCGGTATTAACTTTGAAGACCCGAATTTCGAACAAGAGCAATATGATAAATGGAGAGCTTACGGACAGTCCAAATCTGCAAACTCCCTTTTTGCCGTTTCATTAGATGAATTCGGGTATGATTATGGCATTCGGGCATTCGCTGTCCATCCTGGTGCAATCTATACCGATTTGTCACGCTTTCTGTCCGAGGAAGAATTGAATAATCTGGACTTTGGAATGGACCTCAAGACAGAAGAGCAAGGAGCAGCAACAAGTGTATGGTGTGCCACAAGTCCGACTCTGGAAGGTCAAGGCGGGGTTTACTGTTTAGATGTGAACATTGCCAGAGCTGTACCTACTGTGCAGGATATGCCAGGTGTACTTCCTTGGGCCATTGACTCTGACTCAGCACAACGATTGTGGCAGCTTAGCGAGAAATTAACCGGTGTGAAGTTTGACCTATAACCTAACCAGAAGTTTACGAAACGGCGTCTTTAATCATCATCATTTTCAATTGGATACGTATACGCTAAGTCATAACTCCAGTGAGCAAGGCGAATAGGCAGGCATTAACGCCTGCCCGTTTGGGACAAATGTTAGCATCAGAAAGCGAGCCGTGTACCGCAAACACGAGCTCGCTTCTGTTTTACCCTATGACTACTTTTACTATAAAAGCTTTTAGCATGTAACTTCCTTCCCTCCCTCTCTTACCAGTTCCTACAGGATTTCTCCCCATTATTTTAAATCTCTCGTGAACTCCTTGATTTTTTCAGAGATATCTTGGGGATGGGAGCGATACAAGTAATGTCCCGCATCCATTAGGACCATTTCTGCATGTGTAGAATCCTTTATTTGCTTCTCATGTTCGGGAACCCATCGATCCGTTGCCGCGTTATTCGCTTGAACAAAGAGAAGAACAGGTAAGTTTTGAGGGAACGATAGCTTCTCAGCTTCAGTAAAGTTGGTATACATGCGCTCTGCCTCGTTCAACTGCGTGTTGTTATACATGTTTTTACGTATGAAGATGTCTATTTGCTCTTTGGTTTGTTGATCATATGGCAGTCCTTCATAAGGGTCCGTGCTTAATTTTAACTGTATGCGGTGGAAGCCCAGGTTACGAAACCATTTAATCGGAGTGGTCACCGATGAATCAATGGTCTGTTCTTCTTTCAGCGTTGGAACACTGCTATCCAGCCCGATAAATGCTCTCACCTCGTCCGGATATTGGTTCACATAATCCAAGCTATAGATCCCTGATATGGAATGCCCCATGAGAATGTACCGGTCAATATCGAGGCTTTGTAATGCTTCATGAATTTCACTTACGATATTTGCAGTGCTGCGCTCCTTCTCGGTCTGATCGCTCAATCCGTAACCAAAAGGCTCAACGACGACGACTTTGTAAAATGGTGATAGCTCTGTGATGAGCGGTTTAAAATCAAGCGCAGGTGCCGCAGTTCCATAACCGGGTAACAGGACGACCGTCTCTTCGCCTTTCCCTTGAATCGAGACATTCATCTGCTTCCCATCCACAGATACAAGCTGACCGTAAGGTACCATTCTTTTTTGTTCTGAATAACGGCTAACCTGGTTAAATGTATACACGCTGGCTACAAAAAGCAGGATGGCTATTACGATTGCAGCGATGATTTTAAGTAAAATATGTAACACTTTCTTGAATAATGTACGTTTCCTTACTTCCTTTGCTGCTTGTTGTGTCAATCTCTTTCAGCTCCTCTTGTCATCTTGTACAATGGCTTTCCGGTCCACTGATGCTAGTCTAACCAACCAAGTTGTCCTCTGAATGAATACAATATGAACGGAGTATGAACAAGAAGATGCAAAGGATAAAGCTCCTATACTCCTTCCAGACGTAAAAAATCAGACCATGTAATTAAAAAAAGCCGCTAAATAGCGACTTTTCATCAGGAAATGTTCAATTGTTATAACCCATTAAGCTCACGTAACTCGGAAAAAAAAGAACATGACTTTGAAGCTCCTAAGCTTCTTCTAAGCTGCTATAGTCCACTGACTAGTTTTTAGCTGCATTCCAAGCATTGAAGAATTCACGGACACTTCTGTATCGTTGATCACGTTCCTGACTAACCGCTCGTAGAGCGACTTCGTAAAGTGATCTATTTGCTTCCCATTTTGCAAATGAATGATCCATCTCACCACCCAGCAGCCCGAATGCAATGGCTCCCATGGTAAACACATTCGTTCTCGCATCAATAGTCGCACCCCGTGTGAACTCTTCCGGTGCCTTTGAGCGTGCTGCTCCCCAAAAGTTCTCTCCCATGTCATTGACTGAAGGAGACGTTCTGTAGAAGTCAATATCGCAGATCTTCGTTTCATCCGTTGTAAAATCATACAAAATACTACCGTCATAAAAGTCAACAGCAACGTATCCTTTGGACTCCACGTGTTGATGAAACTCAAATATCTTATCCAGTGAATGCTGTCTCTGCTCGGTAGATAGCTGTCTAAATTTATAAAAAGGCGATTCCGGATGACGATGTTTCGCTCCACCTGCAAATAACCAGTGTGAATGCAGGCATTCGCCAGTAAACCATTCAAAAATGACAGCATACCCATTTCTCGTTTCAAAATGATCTATACGTTCAATGAGATTGGGATGAGCCAGGGTTTTGTACAGCGGCATGGCACTCTTTAATCTGGCAATTGCATCTCCGGGATTTCCTGAAAAAGCCATGGGTCTGCATCCCGCATATTTAACAAATCGCTTCTTGCTATTAATCTCAACTCCAAAACTGATGTTACCCGAATCCTGCTGGTCAAACACGCTAAAAACGGTACCAAGCGATTGCAGCCATGTGAAATGAAATCATGGTCTTCTTGAAGTTCGAATGATACACGATCCATCTTGAATGGAATCGATTTTTGATCCATACTATCGTCCCCTCACCATTTGGGGAATCACGCTATTTATAGGGATACTTAAACGTGTTCCCCTTATTTTGATCTGCCCTGTTATCGTATAAATGTCTACTCATAAGACATCACTCCTTTCATATCCTGTACCACCATTATCCATCTGTATGTAAATTTTGCAAACCTCCATCGGGTCAGAAAACTCCCCGTATTATACTTAATCATTGAAAATCAAAAAAGTCGCTTAAATAGCGACTTATTGTACAAACGCTCTTATTTAACTATCCTGAAAAAATTCAATTGGATGCTCTTCTTGCGTTTTGATTAATACTGAAATACCGCCGGGAATTGTTGTACAATTCCGCTTGTCATCATATCAGCCATCTCTAACGCCTGTTGTTGAATGGGATCACTTATTGCAACATTTCTCAAGTAATCTTTCGCTATCCGAGTTGCCACCTCTTCCGTGAGGAGACGTAAATGTTCATGCATCATTCGCTGCCATTCGATTTGAGACCAGTATGGATTAATTTGGGCCAGAAAGGCTGCAATTGCATCTGCATTCGCATACCACCGTTTCTGAGCGTCTTCTGCAGCTGCTGTGTTACCAGACTTCAAGTTACTAACAAGTTCGGCCGCAATGGTTAAATGTTCTCTGAACAATGTTTCAAATTGCTTGGCAATAGCCGTCCCGTACAACGGTTCAAGCACCATGGCGAAATCACTTGGATTGCGTAAAAGTCTTGCGGTTGTTGGCTGGACATCCTCAAGCCCATCGACGATACTGTTTACGGTTAATCTCGTCCAGAACACATGCTGTTCCCATAGTGATCTGAGCTTCCTGTTCAGATCGACACTGGCTGGCGTCCAGCTCAAATGATCTGATTTTCGATAGACAGGATAATAGTAGGTTTGAATATAATTCATCATGATCCGTCAGCTCCTTTTCTACAACAATATATAGGCAATAGCCTTCATTGGTGCATTCGGATAAGCGAAGTTGATTCTTTTGTCATTCCTGATATTTATCAAAAAAAATAAAAACCAATGAACGAGTGAACGTCCACTGGTTTACATCTTCAATATCGTTTACACGGATTCTTCCCACATCTCGGGTTCAACATGTACATGTACAGTATACACATCGTGTTCTCGAAGCAATTCGTCTTCAACATCGGTGCATATATCGTGTGCTTGGTGCATGTCCAGGTCAGAACGAACCGTAATAACGACGTCTACAACCGCATTATTGCCGTAGCTTCTCGCTCTTACATCTTTCACCGTCTCTACCCCATCAATCGTGGCAATGGTTTTTCTGTACTCCCGAATAAGCTCCACATCAAAACCGTCTGTTAAATGGTGAGTAGCCTCTTTGAAAATATCCCATGCTGTTTTACAAATGAGGAAACCTACGATGACTGCTGTTACGGGGTCAAGCCAAGGCAGTCCAAATTGCGAGCCTGCAATTCCAATCACAGTACCTATACTTACCCAAGCATCAGATATATTATCACGAGCTGCGGCCATGACCGCCTGGCTTTTAATTTTGGTAGCAAGTCGTTTATTAAACCGATAGACCAAGTACATCACAACTGCACAGAAAATGCCTGTATATGCGGCAATCAGATCCGGGGATTCACTTTCCCCTTGAAAAACGGAACCAATGGCTTCAAATAAAACTTGTAAACCAACAGCCATCATAATAAACGAAGCCACTAACGATGCAACGGTCTCCGCTTTCCAGTGACCATATGTATGATCCTTGTCTGCTGGCCGTTGAGCAAGCCGGAGTCCAATAAGGACGGCGATCGAGGCCACAATATCGGTTGCGTTATTCAATCCATCTGCTTTGAGCGCTTCTGAGCCTGCGATGGAACCGATAACCAGTTTTAATGCGGTCAGGCATATATAAGCAATAATGCTAATAATGGCTCCTCGTTCACCCATTTTTAAATTGTCGTACTTCAGTTGATCCACGAACAAATCCTCCTGCACTCTCCAGTCTTCTAGCACGTTTTTGATAGTATCATCACGAGATTGTGTGGGTCTAGAGAAACGTTTTGAGCATAGTGAAACATAATCTGAACGCGGCAAGACTGTTATAACAAACTAAAAGAATTGGAGCGGGTAAACTTTTTCCGCTAGTAGAACTACAATTAGAAAAAGCGAGCCGTCTGCTCGCTTTTTTACAACCCTGCATCTCATCCTATTTTTTGTTCTTCACATACCTAGTTCATGTCGTGAGTCTTCATCTTGGCTAATTCCTTATTTCTCTTCAGTTGAAGTGATTTTCTTCCCGCACTCCATTCAGCAATCAGGAAGAGCAATCCAAGTAGAAGATACAGGATAAAACCAAGAGTACTTTCAATACGTTCTGTAACAAACATCCATGTGGAGATTCCAATATAAGCTACGGGTACAATTGCACCCCAATAAACGTTGCTTCTGGTTGAAAAAAAGTACTGAACTACCAGTATTCCTACAATGATCAATAATCTGTAAACATCGTTCATCATTCACTTTTCCTCTCTTGTTTATATTTCTGAATAATTAGTTTGGCATCATCTACGCTTATCCGGTCATCAATAGATAAATTCTTAATGAATTTAATAAAATCTTCGTTATCCTCTGCTTCATTGACCTTTATTTTCTCAATAAGCCGATCGAGCTTAATTCTTACGGTTGGATACGAGACTTCATATATCTTCGCAATTTCTTTTAATGATCCTGAGTTTAGAACAAATTTTCGGATAAACTCCATATCCTCATTTTCCAAAGCTAAAACCCAATTAGGCACGTCTTTAATATCCATATTCCCCCTCCTTTTATACATATAATAACCAAATAATTAAATAAAATCAAACTTTATTTTAATAATATTAAACATAAAGTTGATTTAATTATGAATATTATAAAAACAAAAGAAACAAACACAAAAAACCATTGAGCTCATCACAAGCTCAACGGTCCTTTTCATACTCTTAGTCAATTCTTCAAGGCTGGTATCTGAGTGCTCCACTCTTCCCCGTTGACGGTTCCCTTGAATTGGTAGACGGGCTGGTAATACCCTTTTGAATCGTAGACATAGGTCAGTTCATAATCGGTCACAATCAATTTGTCGTTTTTTTGCAGGTCGTTATACATGTAGAAATTCCCTCTGAGAACTTCTTCATACGCGTCCGCCGGACTGCTCACATCAACGGTACGTATATATTTATTCTTATTCATGGCATAGAACAAATCTTGTGGAATAAGACCTTCTGCCGCAGGAACAATGATGATCATCCCATGATCTACGTCTCGCTGTTCTGTTGACATTTCGGAGTTGGACATATGCAAATCCCATCGAACGGTATCTTCATTTTGTGTACTAAATTCAGCTTCCTTAGGCAGTAATCCTTGCTGACTTAGCCACTTACCATAGGCAGTTCCTTTTTCCTCCAAAATCTCCGCCTGCATTGAGTTCGTCGCATACTGATTAGGTGCCAACGACCAATTGCCGCTATTCACGTTGTAATTAAAGGTGTAATCGGTCCCTCCGCTGTCATACAGATTCCAGATCCGGTTGAATCCGTCAATGGAGATGTGACCTCTCTGCTGCAGTTGAAAATGATCACTCAGTAATGAAACCATCTGCTTGGCATACTCCATGTTATGAATCTCAAAGCTTCGATATAGTGCTACGGGTTCAGCGTGGTCGGGCAGTTTCGTGTCTAGCGTCACATGGACCTTATTCATCTTCTGCGATGTGGCTGGACGAATGGCAAGGTTCCCGAGCTCTTGGCTGGAATACATCATGAGTGCCCCTGTAAATAACAGTACAAAGGTCAAAGGAATGCAGAGCGCACGAAACATCGCTTTGAGGGATATTCTCTTTTGCTGCCTGATGTCAAGGATTGCACTCATCAACCCGTATCCCGCTAAACTGCCGAGCGTATTGTGCAATATGTCATCCAGTTCAAAAATCCCTCTGCCTGTCGCCATTTGAAATGTTTCTATACCAATTGTGATCATCAGCGATATGATTAATATCGACTTGAAGCCACGTGTCTTCTTTCCCAGAAGCGGAAGCAGGAAGCCTAGGGGTGCAAACATCAACATATTGAAAATAATAAGCTGGAATTCACTCAGCGACCATTGGTTCCATGCATTTACATAGCCGCTGAACAACTCCAGGTTTACCCATCCGCTATAGTTAGCCCCTCTGCTAAATGTTGTTAACATCATGACCATGATCAGCCAGCCCATCAACGAAAATGAGGCTATAAACTGCCATAATTTTATGATGCGTTTTCCTCCTCTTTTTCTATACAACCTATAGGCCAATAACACGATTCCAAAGGCTATGAGACCGACTATTAATGCAACACCCACAACAGGTAATAGTTTCTGTACCACTTGAATGAAATCCATCTGTATCTCCTCCATCATGATTGGCTACACTGAGCAGCTCTCTATGGTTCAAGTATACCGAGAGTGGAAAAAAGCTCCTATCTATCAAGCTTTCATGAATCTTTCAATCGTGTAAGATTGTGCTTGAGATCCATACAGAATAAACCAAAAAGGAGAGCAGCCTGTATAAATTACAGGCCGCTCTCCTTCTATTTCAAATTGTTTTTTAGTGATCCAAAAATACAAGCTGGATGAAGAACAATACTGCGAACACGTAGAATACCGGATGAACATCCTTACCTTTACCACGAAGCAGCTTCAGAACCGGATAGAAGATGAATCCTACGCCAATACCCGTCGCAATACTGTGCGTTAGTGGAGTAAGGATGATAATCAGGAAAGCAGGAAATGTTTCTTCGAGATCCTTCCAGTTGATTTTGCTGATCACACTTATCATGAAGTACCCGACAATAATGAGTGCCGGAGAAGTAATCGCTGGAATACCGGATATTACGCTTACGATAGGTGTGAAGAACAGCGTAAGCGCAAGCAGCACACTTACCGTTACCGCCGTCAGTCCCGTTCTTCCTCCTGCAGCTACCCCTGTGCTGGACTCGATATAAGCCGATGTTGGGCTGGTTCCGAGCAAGGCGCCGGTCGTTGTTCCTACGGCATCTGCCAAGAGCGCACCGCGTGAGCGAGGGAATTTCCCGTCCTTCAGGAGTCCTGCTTGTTCAGCAACACCGAGCATCGTTCCCGTTGTATCAAACAGCGTGATTAACAGGAAGGTGAAGATGATCGTATACAAGCCATTTGAGAATACACCTGCCAGATCCAGTTGGAAAGCCGTTGCTGTAAGCCCCTCCGGCATGGATACGATGGATTCTGGCATTTGAAATAGCCCCATAATCCAGGCCAGAATCGCTGTAACTACCATTCCGATGAACAGATAACCTTTTACATTGTAAGCCATCAACACAACCGTAATAATCAACCCAATAATCGTCAGGTAGGTCATTGGTTCTGCCAAATTCCCGATGGTAATCAAATTCGATTCCGAATCGGCAATAATTCCTGCATTTTGCAAGCCTACCGTCGTAATAAACAGTCCGATCCCTGCTGTAATCGCATGCTTAAGACTCGCCGGAATGGCATCGAGCAGCATGTAACGGAAGGAAGTAAGTGATAAAACAATAAACAAAAGCCCTGCGATAAATACCGCACCCAGTGCAACCTGCCAGGACACACCATATCCTGCAACTACACTATAGGCAAAGAATGCATTGAGGCCCATACCCGGCGCGATAACGATCGGATAGTTGGACCATATCCCCATAATCAGCGTTGCCACAATGCTCGCCAGTACCGTTGCAATGAATACCCCGTTGAACTCCATTCCTGTGCTGCTGAGTATCCCCGGGTTTACGATCACTATATATACCATCGTGAAGAATGTCGTGATCCCTGCGATGATTTCGGTTGAAACACTTGTGCCTCTTTCTTTCAGTTTGAACCAATTGTTCATGGTAAAGCCAGCCTCCAACTTTCAAATTATTTCTGGATTAGATAAAAACAAAAAAATCCTAATCTTCGTATAGGATTGTAATATTACCGCTCCTATATTCGTCATTAGGATTGAACAGCTAAGCTTAGAGACCCAAAAAGTGATTCTCATATCTGTTATAACCTGACGTCCATTTCGTATTTTAATAAAAGTAACACGCATTGTCAACGAATCAACCGATTTGTTCACAGTTATTTACGAACTATATAGATGGTTTGTAATTAATTCATTCGCTTTTCGGGTCGAGATACATTCCCTTTCTGATCATCCGTAATCGGAAATGCATAACAAAAAAACGGCACCAATTACGGTACCGCAGTTTTATGATCAACCCAACTACTCGATTTGTTTCATATACTCTCTGAATTCCTCGGCAATTTCTTGGTATTTCGTATGATGCAGGTAGTGTGAACCTTCCATCGGGATCATCTTGCCCTGGGCAGATTGTTCGGCTTGCTCCGTATGCAGCGGAACCCACTGCGGATTGTGCTCATTATTCGATTGAACAAAAAGAAGCACGGGCAGATCAGAAGGATAAGTAAGCTGTTCTCCATTTTTGAAGTTGGAGCCGAGATGCCTTAGCTCATCCAACAGCGTCGGATTGGTCGCAACCTGATTCGAAATCAATTTCATCTGCTCTTTGGTATGTTCATCGAAATCAAGGGATGCATAAGGATCTGCACTCACTGCTTTAATGAATCTCATCCAACCTGAATCCTGAAGGAACTGCATCAATCCTAGAGGCAATTGCACATCCATGCCGGGTTGATTGGGAACACTGCTGTCAATGCCGACAAAAGCAAGAACTTCATCCGGATATGTGTTCACATAGGATACTCCATAAAGTCCTGTGATTGAATGCCCCATCAGAATGTAACGGTCAATACCAAGCTGCTGTACAGCTTCGTGATATTCGCGGATAATATTCTCCGTTGTTCTCTCCTTCTCCGTTTCGTCACTCAACCCATACCCGAAAGGCTCAATGGCCACGACTCTGTAATCGGCAGACAATTCATCAATCAACAATTTGAAGTCAAGCACCGGCGATGGAGTACCTTGTCCCGGAAGCAGAACAATCGTCTGCTCACCCTCTCCTTGAATATACGCATTCATCTTTTTGCCATCCACATGGACATACTGGCCATACGGTTCGATTTTCTTTTTCTCGACTCCGTTACTGATGGCATTCACTACAGATACGATGCCCATGCACAGTACAAGTCCACCGGCGATACCTCCGATTATTTTCAACCATAAGTTTCGTTTCTTACGGCTTTTCGTTCCTGTCGTTTGTATTTCCACCGTTTTTGCCACGTTCATCTTCTCCTATCTTCGCTTCTGAAGCGCCGCCTTGGCGACATAGTTGAAGTGTAACCAAGCAAGATGTCCACTTCATGACGACAATATGAACCGAATATGAACAAGTCAGAATCAAGTGAAGACACCGCTACATCAACGCGACTAGTCAATACGATTCACATGATTAGGTGCGGCTATGTCCCTCGTTACGAAGGCTAAGCCAGATTCTCTCAGTATCCCAGGGACAAAATAAAGGGGCTAACGGAAAATTACCGTCTAACCCCTTTGCACTTTCATCTTGTTCTACTTACTCAACAAGGCATCAGCCTTCTTTGCTGCTTCGGCTATTGCTGCTTCTGCCGTAACAGAGGAATCAACAACTGCACGAAGGATCTCATCCTTAATCATCTCACCAATTTCAGGATAAACCTTCTGCATCGGACGAGGACCTGCATATTCCAGTTGGTCTACCGCTACTTTGAACAGCGGCTTTTCTTCATAAAGCTTCTTCATTTCATCACTTTCCACCGCGCTGATTCGACTAGGCAAATATCCCGTGAATGAGCTCGCATAGATCGTTTGCTCTTTCGAAGTCATCCACTTGATAAACTTCCACGCCGCTTCCTGCTTTTCGGGGGACAGGCCAGAGGTCATTACCAGGTTTGCACCACCCGTTGGCACACCAAACGTATCATTTGCAGGCATAAATGTCGTTCCAAGTTCAAAGCCCTGCTCTTCTGCAACCTTCATGTTATTGGTCAAGTCAGCAGTGGAAGCGAACAGCATCGCTGAACGCTGATTGTGGAAATCCGTTTTGGCTTGCGTACCCGCGTCATCCGTCGTACCGATGCTCATGATGCCTTCATCCTTCATCTTCAGCCACAACTTCACAGGTGCAATTCCCGTTTCATTATTGAATGCTGCACTTTTCCCATCTTCACTAATCATCGTTCCTCCGCTCTGTCTTACAAAAGCTTCATAGAACCAAATATCGACAGGCATCGAGATACCATAGCGCTGATCCTTAATCGTTAGCTTGCGTGCATAATCTTCAAATTCAGTCCAATTCTTCGGTCCTGCAGGATCAAGTCCCGCCTCCTCCAGCATCGTACGATTCATATACAGTATTGGCGTACTCCGTAAATAAGGCAGAGCATACAGCTTGTCATTCACGTAGGAATTTCCCATCAGACCTGGAATGAAATCATCCATATCAAGCTGATCCTTCTCTACAAAAGAAGTCAACTCCTGCGTCATGCCGGATTCGGCAAATACACCAACCGAAGCAATTTCATTTTGCCATACTTCGGGAGCATTGCCCGCTGCAAAAGCAGCCTGTGCCTTGGAATGCTGATCTGCATACGATCCCTGATATTCTGCCTTCACAATCACTTCATCCTGGGATTCATTAAACATTTTCACCAGGTTCTCATTGTTCTCGGCGATCTTGTCACCCCATGAGTACCAATATGTAATCTCTACCGGTTTACTCGCCTCACCATTCGAATTCCCAGAAGCAGCAGCATTATCGGTTGAACCTGCGGAATTGGAATCACCACAACCAGCTAAAGCAAGTGCAAGCGTTCCTGCCAACAAAAGCGAACCAAATTTTTTCATGAATAAACCCTCCCATAAATTAAAAATTGAATTATTTCACACCGGAATATACGAATGCTTTAATAATTTGCCGTTGTCCAAATAAGAAAACAATCAGAATTGGAACGACCAAAATCATGTTTCCAGCCATCAAAATGTGCCATGCCGCCCCTCCGTCCACCTCGCGAAGCTTGGAAATCCCAATCGGAAGTGTTCTGGCAGCATCTGAGGTCGTCATCACAAGCGGCCAAAAATAATCATTCCAGTGTGCAATGAAGCTGAATAATGCAAAGGTTACCAGCGTCGGACGGGCCATCGGCACCATGATCCTAAGGATGATCTTCCATTCAGGTGTCTGGTCAAGCCGTGCGGCTTCAATAAGTTCTTCCTGTACCTGCTTGAATGACTGCCTGAGCATGAAGATCCCAAACGCGCTGGAAGCGAAGGGCAGAATAAGTGCCAGCAAATTGTTAATGAGTCCCCACTTGCTGAGTAACAAATACACTGGCAAAAAGATGAGCTGACCTGGAATCATTAAAGTGACCATCGTAATTCCAAATAACAGCTTGTCTCCTTTGAAGGAGTATCTGGCAAACGCATAGGCTGCCAATATAATGGTCGTAAATTGAAGAAGAAGGATACTGATGGATACAACGACACTGTTCATTAAATATTTCAAGAAAGGTCCCGATTCCCACGCCGCTTGGAAATTGCTCCACATCACCTTGGAGGGAATCCATTTTGGGGGAAAGATCACGGTCTCCGGATACGACTTCAATGATGTTGAGATCATCCATAGAAAAGGGATAGCAAAAATTGCAACCAGGACGATCGTCGCCGTGACGTTCAGAGCACGCAGAATTGACTTACTTGCCATGATATTTCCCTTCTCCTTTCTATTGGTAGTGAACCTTGCGGCTTAGCAGCTTGAAGTAGACTAATGTAAGCAAACCAACGACAACAAGCAGGATAACTCCAGCTGCCGAAGCGTAACCGATCTTGAAGTAGCGGAATCCATATTCGTAGATATAAAAGACGAGCGTGTTCGTTGAATTGATCGGACCTCCATTGGTCATGATGGCTATGGTTTCAAACACCTGGAACGAACTGATCAGATTAATGATAATTAGGAAGAAAAGGGTCGGTGAGAGCATCGGCAGCGTAATCTTGTAGAACTTCCTCCACCAATTGGCCTCGTCCAGGGCTGAAGCTTCATACACATCCTTTGGAATGCTTTGAAGCCCAGCGATGAAGATGAGCGCGTTGTAACCCACTCCCTTCCAGACCGAAACAAGCACAAGTGACAGTAATGAACTGTCTGGACTGCTGAGCCACTCCAGCTTGGGCAAGCCCAGCATGTCGAGTAATCCGTTAAGTAAACCGAATTTGGGATCCATCAGCCACATCCACACCAGAGATACCGATACAAGAGAAACAATATGTGGACTAAATAGCGCACCCTGAACGAATCCGTACCATGCGCCTTCCCGATTCAGCCATATGGCTAGCACCAGTGATATCACAATGGATAAAGATACGGAAAGAAGCGTATAGTTCAAGGAATTGCCCAGGACTTGTAGAAACGCACGATCCTTAAATAACTCGGTAAAGTTGTTGAAGCCTACAAACTCCTTGACCGGATTAATGAAGTCCCAGTTGTAAAAACTCAGGAAGATCATATAGAAGATCGGATAGATGAAAAAAATCGAAAATATGACGATTGAGGGAGCCACCATGACATAGGGACGAAATTTGGACCAAACGGTCATGAATATTTCCCTCCCAGGACAATAAGCTCTCTCTCTACGGATCTCTCATGCTGACGAGCACGGACTCCGTTGCGATCGAAGTAGTACAGGTCCTGCATGGAGACCATGATGTTCACCTCGGAAGCAGTCTCCAATGGCTTCAAAAAACTCTTCACAGACACAAGTCCAAGCTCGGATTCCAGTTGATAGATAATTTCTGCACCTAGTGTCTCACGTGTCATGATCCGCCCTGGGAAATGAACAAGTCCGGACTGAGGCCGGTTCTCAAGCGTCATCGTTGCTTTCTCCGGTCTGAAACCAACCTGCCCAATGTTGTCATGCAGCTGCCCATTCAAGTATGGCAGGATACGTTCACGATCAATCACATTCATCGGCGGTGTACCAATAAACTGGGCTGTGAAGACATTATCGGGATCGTCGTAGATTTTCATTGGACCATCTGCTTGTTGAATCAGTCCTTTGTTCATGATGACGATCCGATCTCCCATCGACATCGCCTCAACCTGATCATGTGTAACAAAGACAAAGGTTGCGCCTAGCCGTTTGTGAAGCTGAATTAACTCCGTTCGCATTTGATGACGAAGCTTGGCATCGAGATTCGACAGCGGCTCGTCCATCAGGAAGACTGCAGGGCTCTTCACCATGGCCCGAGCCAAGGCAACCCGCTGGCGCTGACCTCCAGACAGAGCTTGCGGCTTCTTGTGCAGATACTCTGCCAGACCGACAACCTCCGTGATTTCCTTAACGAGGCGCTCGCGTTCGGGCCGGGGCACCTTGCGATTCACGAGCCCGAATTCGATGTTCTCCTTGACTGTCATCATCGGATATAATGCATAGTTCTGAAATACCATAGCCACATTGCGCTTGCCTGGTTCTACGCCATTGACACATTGATCTCCGATCCATATTTCACCGCCCGTTTCTTTCTCAAGCCCTGCGATCATACGGAGTGTCGTCGATTTTCCACAGCCAGAGGGGCCGACCAATACCGTAAAGGAACCATCCTCAATGGTCAGATCCAGACCCTCAATGACTTTATCCTGCTTGAAGCTTTTTTCAATCTGCTTCAGCACAATTTGTGCCATGAGCTTCCCTCCTCTTTCATTTATTGAGCGGCCGATGCGAATTGAACCGATAAAATAAGGTCGCTTTTTTCTCCTAATGCACCAGCGACAGGGCCAAAGCCTGGCATATCACAGCAAAAGCTCTGAATATCATCGAGGAGACCCGCACCCTGTATCGGATGGTGGGTTATCTCTACCTGGCCCTCATGGACTTCGATCACACGGTATGCCGGCACATCCAGACAAGCTGCGGTCTGAACATAGTGCCACTTCCCCTGCTTCACGATGGAGTTTATGTGATTATGTCCGCAGAAATAGATGCCGCCTTCCGGTCGATTGTTGAATATGCTCTTCAGTTCATCCTGTGGACGAATGTACAGCTTATCGAGTGTCGAGCGTGCAGTAGTATCAAATACCGGATGATGCCCGAAGAGGAGTAGCTGCTTGTCATGTGAATTGGTAAGCTCTTCTTTGAGCCATGCCAGCTGCTCTTCGTCCAGCTCCCCACCCCAATCTGCAGGATTCATTTCCTGGGTCGTGTCTAGAAAAATCAGCTTGGCATGAGGCGTGTCAATCGCCCGATAGCGATCTTGACCGGTTAATTTGGAGATTTCATGCTTCGGTATCGAATACGTGTCATGATTGCCAAGCACATGTATGAAGTTCCGTTCACTCCTGGAAAGGAAGGAGAACATCGATCTGAATTCCTGAGCTGTTCCTTCATGCGTCAAATCGCCAATAGAGATATGGAAGTCCGCCTCAACCTCCAAAAAAGCCTTGAGCATATGTTCATAAGCTCGAACTCTTGCAGCTTTCATCTCTTCCGTTCCGTGACTCATGCATGAATAGTGATAATCACCAAGTAACGCTAAACGCATGAACTCCACCTCCATTATTTTTCAGAACTTACTGCTATTTAAATTCTCTTCATTTGTAGCACCATTGAGTGCTTGGATTGGCTATCCTGCTCCATGATGCATTCGTTGAAAGAAGACCATATATAGTCCGGAATAATCCCTGTTTCCTCGATATCCTCTCTTGAGGAGATGCCTGTGAGCACAAGGGCCGTCTTCATTCCATTCTGTTGACCAAATAAAATATCGGTCTCCAACCGATCGCCTATCATAAGGCATCTGCTGTTGTTCACATTCAAGAGCTGGATTGCCTTCTCTGCATAGTAACGGGAGGGTTTACCAATCACGACGGATGTTTTCTGCTGGCTGGCTGCCTCAATCGAGCTTAGAATCGAGCCGGTATCCGGAATGATATCTCCCTGGACGGGACAGCAGCTGTCCGGATTCGTTGCGATGAGAACTGCTCCATGACGAACTGCTTTTGCCGCCAGATGAAGCTTGTCGTAATGGAACTGCCGATCCATTCCGACTAATACATGCGTTGATTGAGTTGGATCTTCCGTCATAGTGATCCCAATCGCTCGAAGTTCATTCCGCAAAGCTTCTTCACCTACAACCAGTACTTGGGCATCAGGCGCATACTCTGCAAAATACATCCCTGACACGTATCCCGCGGTCAGAATTTCGTCAAGCGCGCATGGTACACCCAAACTCAGCAGCCTCTTGTAGCAATCCTCCCTCGTATGTACGGGAGTATTCGTTAAGAACAACAGACGCTTGCCTTGGGATCTCAAACTGCTTATGAAGCTGTTTACGCCAGGAAGGATCATCTGGCTAACATAAATCGTTCCGTCTAGATCGAAGCAATACGCATCGTAATCATACACATTTTCCATAACCTTACCCTTGCCCACTCATACTGAGCTGGACAGCTCCAATACATCCACGAAGGATTCGAGCTCGTCTGTACAGACCCACACGGACGGGTAATCCTGAAATTTCTTCATGACGGAGGTATCGTTAATTGTCCAGGCCATCAGTTGAATCCCCAGCTCTTGACATCGATGAATATAATGCTCGGTCACAAAAGCATAGTGCATGGACAAGAACGTGGCTCCCATCTCTACAGACCAGTCAAGAATAGCCTTCGAACAACCAAAGGTAATCAGACCGATGCGTACCTCACTAGATAATTGTCTGATTCTCTCCAAGGCGTCAAAATCAAATGACGTAATGACGACCTGATCCAGCATGCTGAATTCCTTAATCACTTCAAGTACCTTCTCCTCGAGCTGAGGATAGTAAGTCCCCATCTGCTTAAGCTCAATGTTAAGTCCAATTTTCCCCTTCAAAGCTCGAAGCACCTCTTCAAGGGTTGGTATGTGCTCACCTTGTTTTATGTGGAACGATTGCAGTTCCGAAGCAGTATAATCAGCTACTCTGCCCGTTCCATTCGTCATGCGGTCAACCGTATGATCATGAATGACAACCGGGATACCATCTTGGCTGAGATGTACATCCAGTTCGAGATGGGTGAACCCAAGTTCCACCGCTTTTAAAAAGGAAGACAACGTATTTTCAGGATATTTCTTTGGATAGCCTCGATGTGCGACTGCTTGAATGATCATGCTCCATTACCTCCTGTTGTATTTTTTGGACAACACAAAAAACCCAGCAGCAAATCACCCTCCTTCAACATCAAGGTTGTATTGATTTACTTACCACCGGGTTTTCTCGTCGTCTCCACCCAAGGATAAATGTATGAAATTAAGTCCAGAATTTCTCATGGCCTATCGATACAAAATCTGCCCCACTCTTTAGGGCTTGCTGTATCTCTTCCTCATGCCGGATCAGCCCACCAACAATTAACGGCTGTGTGATGCGCTCATTCAGCTCTTGGATGACTCGCGGCATCAGCCCCGGCATCAGTTCAACCTCATCCGGCTTGTAGCTCTTAATCATTCGCACTGCAGTCTCAATGGCTGCAGAATCAATGGCAAATATGCGCTGAATGCTCCGTATGCCTGCTTGCTTGGCCGCAGAAACCGCATTACTCTTCGTTGTCACGATACCATCAACTCTAAACACATCGGCAAGATATTGTATGGCCGAGGCATCTCGTCCAATCCCGGATACCATCTCGGTATGTACATAGGCCTGTTTGCCGCTCTGATGCAGCCTGTCTATAATGGATCCAAGATTCGTAATGTTTCCTGTCATCAGAATAACTCGCTTCACATCGCTTGCTATAGCCTGTGCAATCTGTTCATCTACCGTAATGGAGGCGATGATCGGATAGTTCTTCATGATTCAGTCCTCATTCCCTCATTTGTCATCTTAAATGTTAAAGCTGAAATATTTCTTTTGTTTCATGTTCATGTAAACGGGTTGTTAATTTCACGACTCAACATTCGCCATTCGGAGACAGCTTAAATGCAAAAGTAAAATGGGTTCGGCAGCTTGAGTTAACTGAAACGCCTTTCATAAAAAATAGGCCCGTATCGACGAAATCGACTACAGACCTATTCTGTCACGCTATTCGTTTGTTCTTAGGCCATGTCCTATTCAACTACTCCTTCACCGAACCCAGTGTAATACCATGAATGAAAAAGCGCTGCAGGAACGGATAGACAATAAGTACAGGAAGCATGGCAATGAAAATTTTTGCGGCATTTAGGGTTTGATTAGACAACTCATTCATCCGTTTATATTGGTCTTCCGTCATGTTCGACGCGTCGATGACCACAACGAATTGTTGGATTAACGTTTGCAGCGGATAATGATCCTGCCCTGAAGTCAGCACCAATCCATGGAAGAATTCATTCCAATGGTAGACGATGGTGAACAAAGTGACCGTAGCCAGTACTGGTACGGCCAGCGGTACATAAATGGTGATTAACATTCGCCACGGCCCGGCCCCGTCCACGAGTGCAGCCTCGTCCAGTTCCTTGGGCAGATTACGGAAATAGTTCACGATCAGTATGACGTTAAATACCGGCACTCCCCCACCAAGAACAAGTGCCCAGATGGTATCATACAGCCCAATCGCCTTCACCGTCATGTACCATGGAATCAGGCCGCCGTTGAACAGCAGCGTGAACACGAGAATCCACATGAATACATTGCGCATACGGAATTCGCGTGGGCTTCGTGAGAGCGGATAAGCCATCATCGTTGTCACCACAAACGTAATTGTCGCACCAAGCACAACACGCTGAATGGAAATCCAGAAGGAATTGAAAAAGGAACGGTCGCCGATAATTTGTTGATATGAATTGAAGTTGAAGCCAACGGGCCATAACCATACTTTTCCGGCAGCTGCCGCTGATTTTTCGCTTAAGGATACGGCCAGCGTATACCAGAGGGGTAGTATGCACAGGAATGCAATCAGGAGCAGCACAACCAGAAGCGTTACATCGAACACCCTGGATCGCAGCGTTGTTTCTCTAATCATCTCGCTCGACTCCTTCTCCTTATCAGAATATGCGGTAATTGGCGAACTTCGAAGCCAGCAGATACGAAACGATAATGAGCACAAAACTGACCACCGACTTCAGCAAACCAACTGCGGTTGCGAGTCCGTACTGCATGTTCAGCAACCCTTCGCGGTATACCCAAGTATCGATAATGTCACCCGTGGAGTAGAGCAGCGGGTTGTACAGGTTGAAAATCTGATCAAACCCTGCGTTCAGTACATTCCCCAGGCTTAACACTGCCAAAAGCACAATTGTGGTACGCAAGCCAGGCAGCGTCACATGCCAGATTCTCCTCATGCGGGTTGCTCCGTCAATTGAAGCAGCCTCGTACAGGGAAGGACTGATGCCTGTCAGCGCAGCCAGGTAGATGATCGTGTTGAAGCCGAACTCCTTCCATACATCACTGCCGACCACAATAAACGGGAACAGATCTGCACGGGCAAAGAACAATACCGGTTCAATGCCAAGGATGTTCAGCAATCCGTTGACCGGACCCGTGTATGAAAACACGTCGAGCAATATACCCGACAAAATAACCCAGGACAAAAAGTGCGGAAGGTACACGATCGTTTGCACCCAGCGCTTAACCACCATAAGACGCAGTTCATTCAGCATGATCGCAAAGACTAATGGCACAATCAGGTTACCCGCAATTTTCATGACGGCAATATACACGGTATTGAAGAAAATGGTCTTGGTATCGTTCAGGCTAAACATATATTCGAAGTTCTCCAGCCCGATCCAGGTCGATTTCCAGATGCCCTGGCCCGGGTTAAAGTCCTGAAAGGCAATGGCAATCCCGAACATGGGAATGATGCTGATGAACAGCAGCCATACCAATCCGGGCAATAACATAATGTAGTAATGTTTGATGAAACTTCGGTTTCGCATCCGGTGTTCCTCCTCCGCAATCTCCCATCCCTGATCTTCTCAAGAAGAAGCGCCGGATGACTAACCCGGCGCTCTGGACAGCTACCTACTTGACGTACTCCTTCACTTCCTCGGTGATTTTGTCGCCGCCTTGCTTTTTCCAATCACTTACAAACGTATCGAACGTATCCAGAGGTGCAGCTCCCATGATGATTTTCAGGAAGGTTTCATCCTCCAGCTTCTTCAGATTGGACCAGCGGCTTTCCATGGTGCGGGTCTGGGAATAGAGAAGGCTATAAACCTTGTTGTAGTCCTGCTGCAGGGATGATGATCCGACCAGCAGTGAATAGATGCGGCTCCATACGCCAAGGTCAGCCTGAGGATCCCAATACTGGATGTCCATATTGTCATACGGCTCTTTCTTCACCTTTTTGACGTTCTGAATGTCTGCAGCAAGCAGTTTGTAGCCCGGATCGGTGAAGTCTTCCGGTTTTTTCGTGCCAGCGAGTACTTCCTGCAAGGCTTTCGCTGAATATTCGCTCTCATCCATATAGGACATCGGTACACGCAGCGGATAGTGACCTACAGGCACAGAGATATCAAACTTCGATTCGTCCCGGATGAGCAAATTCAACATTTTGATGACCGCTTCGGGATGTTCGTATCCTTTGCGTACAACAACGAATACGGTAGAAGGAGCGCCCATATGAGCATTAAATTGTCCATCAGCATCCAGCGGCAGCAAGTATGCCTGCCAGTTGGCGTTCGGGTTGTTCTTAATGGCATCCGGCAATGGTCCGTATCCCATCCACCATGGTGCAAAGAAGATCCCTGCATTGCCGTTGACCACAGGCTCGGACGCGGCTTTGCGAATGCCGAGTTCCTTGTCGATTAGCCCATTCGCATACATGTCGCGCAGTTTGGCGAGCGCTTCCTTCGTTTCTGGCAGAATGGAGCCGTAGACCGGGTTGCCTGCATCGTCTTTTAACCAGTAACCAGGATAAGCCTGGTAAGCTCCGAAGATCGGATCAAGTCCATACGTGTTATTCGTTGATTCCAGGAAATTGGCATATAACCGGCCGCCGTTCTGCTGTCCTGCAATCCCAATTGTATCGTTCTTGCCGTTGCCGTCCGGATCTTGTTCCACGAATGCTTTCGCTACGTTCTCCAGTTCCTCCATCGTTTGGGGCGGTTCAAGTCCCAGCTTGTCGAGCCAGTCCTTGCGTATCCACATTTGGTGAACACCATCGGAGTGTACTTGTATACTGGGGATAGCGTACATTTTCCCGTCAAATGTTACCGCCTCGGCAGACACACCATTTGTTTTCTCCATATAACTCTTCATGGCTGGTGAAGCATATCGATTAAATGCATCAGTTAGGTCCTCCAGCTGGCCCGCCTTCACCATTGCCCGCAGCTGGGTATCCTTGACCACGAGCGCATCGGGCAAATCGTTGCTTGAAATCGCGAGGTTCACTTTCTGCTCATAGTTCGTTCCGGTCGCCGCCTGCCAGGTGACTTTGGTATCAATATTCAGATTGTCCTTCACATAACGCGAATACTGGTTGTTCTCCGGTGTATCCCCGGCAGGCAAACTTTTGTCTGTTGGATCGACCTCTTTGCCATACCTTAGTGTAATCGTCTGATCGTACTTGCCGAATGGATCTGCCGTCCCTTCTTCAACAACGCCAGGCGTAGTATTACTTTCCGCCGTTTCATTCTCCTTGTTGCCCGCGTCGCTGCAGGCGCTCGTGAATGCGAGCAACAGCATCATTGCCACCATGACCATTTTTTTGCCCAAATGCATGCTCCCCCTTTAATGGAATGTCATTCGCGTCCAGCACCAACAATATAACACGGCCGGAAAACGTTAATGGATAGAGAGCCGAACGAAGAACAGGAGGTGAAACGTCCGATTTTGTTAACGCTTACAATTCATTTATCCTACCTTCTCTCCATCCGTCTACCCTCTTCTTGGTGTATTGCGGTACTCGCTTGGCAGCATGCCCACCTGCTCACGGAAAATCCGGCTGAAGTATTTTTCGTCTGCATAGCCCGTATGTTCCGCGATCCAGACAATCGGTTTGGCCGTTTGGGTCAGATAGTCCTTCGCCTTGTCGATCCGAATTTTGCGCAGATATTCGTTAAACGAATAACCCATCATTTCCTTGAAACATTGATTGAAATAACTGCGGCTGAGGTTGACCCGCTTCGATACATCGCTGGCGAATAGTGGATTATGCAACTCGTCATGTATGATTTTGACGGCGGTCATGATACTGCTGCTGACCTCCTTGCGCAGATACTGCCCACCCGATAAACGTAGTGCTTCTGCACGAAAGTTCGCCATCCATTCCACCACATCGTTCCATGATACAAATTGAACAGGTATTGTCATTTCCGTGCTGACGATGTTCTTAAACGTTCGGTTCCAGTCTTCCGTTACACCGTACAGCAACTGCATCAATCGGGGGACAGGCAATCTCATGGTTTTCAAATCATCTAGAAGTTCAACCATATAAGACTCTTCATGAACCCAGCGAAACGAATGCAACTTGTCCTTAACACTCACATCGCTCGCTTCAACGACTGATGACCCGGGCCGTCCACGTTCACAGCGCGACTCATCGAACGATGGAGTTTCTTTTCCTTGCTCCCCATAAAATAACGCATCCTTTCCGGATTCCATCGTGGCTTCGTCATTGAATCGTTTTCGCCTGTCGGCCTGAATACGGTCATGAATGCGCCCAAGCACTTCCTCGAACCGTTCTTTCTCAAGCTGTACTTTGGCAATGTAATCGATGGCACCCAGACGGAGTGCCTCCTGAATGTATTCAAAATCCTGATGAAGGGTCAGAACCGCAATTGGCAGATCCGGGTATAGCTTACGAGTGGTGCGGATTAACTCGATCCCTGACATGACCGGCATGGCCAGATCCGTAATCAATAGATCGACGTGGTTTTCAGACAGAAATTCAAGCGCCTTCTCTCCGTTTCCCGCTTCGCCAACGATCTTCATTTCAAATCTGTCCCAAGGCATTGCGAGCATTAGCCCTTTGCGCACGAGTTGATCGTCATCGACGATGAGTACGTCAATCATGATTTTCCCTCTCCTTCACAGTGAATTGGCAGCTCAATGACAATCCAGGTTCCTTGCCCCGGTTCGCTGGATACGTTCATACTGGCTTGGCCTTCATAATAAGACTCCAGCATGCGCTTGACATAATTCATGCCAATCCCCATTCCGACCCGATGACGCTCGGCCTGTTCTTGTTCCAGCAGCGCTTTGATCTTTTCTTCGGAGATTCCCCTGCCGTTGTCTCTGATCGAAATTTCAAGCCGGTCGTTGTGCCTGCTTACTTCAACTTCGATTCTTCCTTTGTCATCCAGTCCATGGTACAGCGAATTTTCAACGAGCGGCTGCAAAATAAACCTCGGCACGGGCACGTTAAGCAGCTTGTCATCGATATGAATGCCAACATCGAATTGAAAATTATAGCGAATCTGCTGCAGGATCAGATACTGCTTGAGCGAATCAATCTCCTCCCGTATGGTTGAGCTCTGACCGCCCAAGCGCAAATTATAATACAGCAGCTTGTTCAGCGAAGTAACCAGCCGGTCGATCTCTTCCTGTCCATTCATGACGGCCAGCCAGTGCGCAGTGTCGAGCGTATTCATCAGAAAATGCGGATTGATCTGGTAGAGCAGCTTTTCAATTTCCAGGTCTGCCCTGCGCTTCTCCTTTAACTCCACTTCGGAATACAACCTTGCAATGTGGGACTTCATTCGTCCGAATTGTGTGAGCAGCATCTCAAATTCAGGTATGCGCGAGTTCGCGTCGACCACGTCGAAGTTGCTGTTCAGCATCTGCTTCATTTCCCGGTGGAATTGGGACAACGGCCGATATACCATTTTCCACAGCAACCAGCCGATGGCCAAGCTGACTGCGGCGAATAACACGGTTAACAGAACCATCTGCATGATCCAGCGGTTTTTCTCCTGATCATAATCTGCTTTGGACACGAGCGACACAACACTCCATCCCTGGTTGCTGTATTGCTGGTACCAGTAATAGCCCGAAGCGATTCCCGAAGTTGTAGAAGGTTCAGAGAGCTGGCCGGAAACTGGGAAATTTGCGTTTTCAGGGAAAGCGTCCCTTAACTCACTGTAAGAGATGCGTCCGTGATTATCCAAAATGAGGTGGGCTGTATTTTTGCTGACATCGTCCAGATCAAGAATGCTCTGTGTTAGATTAAACCCGGTTTCAATGTATACATAGGCATCCTCCCGTTCGGGCAGATCCACCTTTCGCAGCGCGGAAAGGACATATTGATCGTTGAACCTGTCGTTACTGATATGAGGCCCGAAATACGTGATTCCGTAATAACTCGCCATGATTGGCAATTTCTCCGGATCGAATGAATCCTTCACCCCCATGGTCTCAAAGAGATAGGTGTCGTCTTCACGAAAATAGTACATCGATAACCCGATATTGGGATTGGTAAACGCAATCAGGTTCAGCTGATTTTTGATCTGGTCGGTCAAATAACTGCGGTCATATGGTTGATCCGCAAGCATAAGCTGCTCCAGCTGTTTACCAATGCTTCCCTCGAAGGCAAGCTGCTGAGATACATGGTTCAGGTTGCTGAGTGTGTTTTCCAAGGAAAGTGTCACCTGTTTCAGATTACTTTGGATCCCGGATTGCAATTTGGTCGTCAAAATGGAATTAATTGTTCGATAGGATAGGTAGCAGGATAAGAGGAAAGGAATGAGGGCTACGGCCGCAAAAAGCAAAAGAATTCGGTTTTTGAGCGTTATTCGTTCGATACGGGATTTTAGTACATGTTCTGGTTTCATGCATTCATCTCCGCTTCCGGGTTTCGAGAAGGCCAGACATGGCGGAAGTCCCTCGGATAATATTCGAGGGACCTTCTGTCCTGCCAATATTGAAACCACGCGTTATGTTCAGTTGCCATTCAACCTCTTCAAACGATAGAGTTGCTTCGAAGACCCACGCTTCAGCTACGCAGCCAGACGCTCATTTCACCCGGTTCACGGTTCCCCCACAGATAATAAGGAATGGCGGTAAAACGTACTGGAATGCGAGGTTTGCGAATCGGTTGGTACAGTTGATCCTCCGGCCATGCTGACCCATCTGCAGTCAGTCCGTCGCCCTCCACAACAACACAGCCGCCAAGTAAATTCGGTGCATCGCGCTCCGTTAAATTGGCTGCTTCGGCAATGGATAATGAAGCCAGCGGCGCTCCGTTATCCGCCTCTTCCACGCAATATACAAGTGGTCCGCGCTGAATGGCTGCTTTGCCTGCATCAGCTCGAATCTGTGGATGAGCTTCAATCAAGTGCGTTTCAAGTGGCAGTAACCACTCCAATGCATCTCCTTCCGACCATATTCGGTGGATATGAGCATAACCATTGTTCAATGTATATGCCTGCTCTTCGCCATTCACTCGCAAAACAGGCTGCCCACTCTGGAACCAGTTTGGAATTCTGAGCGCGAGTGTAAATGCAGCACCATCTGAGCTGTCTGGAGCAAGCGAGATGTTGAAGTTGATTTTTCCGTTCCAAGGAAGCTCCGAATGTTGACTCAGCTTGACTTCCCTGCCTTCGGCGGACGTGAATTCTACCGTACTACCAATGTATAAATGAACATGAACCGCGTTCTCTTCCGCAGAGACATCATAGATATAATCGTTCAGCGAGCTAAGCAAACGGGCCACGTTTGGCGGGCAGCAGGAACAGCCGAACCACTTCTGACGGACCGGTTTCACATGATGCTTATCCGGATTGCGCATGCTGGCCTCTGGCCATATTTCAAGCGGGTTCACATAGAAAAAGTGTTTGCCGTCCTTGGACATGCTGCCAAGCACATTGTTGTACAGCGCACGTTCCATCACGTCCGCATACTCGCTCTTCGCTTCCAAACGAAGCATCCGGCGTGCCCAGAAGATCAATCCGATGGATGCGCAAGTTTCCGCGTACACCGTGTCATTCGGCAGATCATAATCGAAAGTGAACGCCTCGCCCAAATGAGTCGCACCGATGCCTCCCGTAATGTACATCTGTTTGCGAGTTGTATTGGCCCACAGCCGTTCGCACGCCGCTCGTAAGCTGTCATCCTTCGTCAAACGAGCGAGATCGGCCATGGCCGTATACATGTAAACCGCACGTACAGAGTGTCCAACGGCTGCTGTCTGTTCCCGTACTGGAAGATGGGATTGATACATTTCCAAGTCCGGCGAACCTTGTGACCAGATGTTAGTTCTGCCTCCCCGTTCCCATTCCTGGATGAAATAACTCGGGCTGCTGCCCCGCTCATCAATGAAATAATGACTAAGATTCAAATAACGTTCCTCACCGGTTGCATAATATAACTTGACGAGAGCCAGTTCAATCTCCTGGTGCCCGCAGTATGCCCGTTTCTGGTTCTCTCCCGTACCGAAGAGCTTGTCGATTAAGTCAGCGAAACGGCATGCAATGTCAAGAAGCTTACGTTTGCCCGTTGCGTCAGCGTAGGCCACCGCAGCTTCGATCAGGTGTCCGGCACAGTACAGTTCATGGGCCTCATACATATTTGTCCACTCTTTGCCCGGTTCCTTGATTGTAAAATAAGTATTGATATATCCGTCATCCCGCTGAGCCTGCCCAATGAGGTCGATTGCTCCATCTGCGGTGTTCTCGAGTTCGGGATCAGGATAACTCCGTAGTGAATAAGCAACCGCTTCCAACCATTTATATAAATCGCTATCCTGAAACACCCATCCGCCGAATTCTCCCTGTTCTAGACCGGCAGCAATTCGGAAATTGCGAATGGCATAGCTGGGTTCCGCTCCTTCGATACGATCATTCAATGCCTCCCATTGATAGGGTATGACTGTTTGACGTACCAGTGTGGAATAATCCTCCCAAAATGAGTCCCGGATATGAACCTGTGTTGTCTGCATCAGTAGTACCTCCTATATTAATTGACTCTTTACGAACTCAATTATATGCTTGGTATAACCGACTTAATAGGAATGGAATGAACCATTTTCTATAAAATATGACACAAGCGAAAGGATGCGAACGTTCTGGGCGAAGACACCATGATTGAACTTCATATGCCCCCACTCCCCTACTATTTGGGATCGGGCCTGACAGAGTATAAAAGCGGGGACCAGCACCCTCATCGCAGCAACATCGGAGCGTATGATCTGCTGATCCTTGTTCGCGGAGAGATGTATATCGGCGAGAATGGATCACAATGGACACTAACCGAGGGAGACATGCTGCTGCTGCTGCCTGATGGAGAACACTATTCGATCCGACCTTGCGATCAGGATACCGTTTTTTATTGGGTTCACTTTGAGCATGCACCGAGACGGGATGCATCTGTGACTGAGCTAGCGGAGAACAATACATCACCTTATTCAACCAGGCCATTTATTAACCCTTACACGCTTCGATTGCCTAAATATATGCATTTGCCTGACTCACGCACGGTGTTCGGTATGGTAGAACAGCTGCTCACCCAGCCGCCCACGCTCTCCTTTTGGCAGGAACAGCAACTTCTCGGAGAACTGCTCAGCTTGCTTGAAGAAGAATGTTTCGGCCGAACGGATTCGGTGGCTTCCCGATTGGCCGAACGGACTGCGGCTTACCTCCAAGCTAACTATCGGGAGAAAGTCACCAATGAAGCCATCGCGTCCGCCCTGCACTTTCATCCAAACTATATTGTACGATGCATGAAATCGAGATACGGATGTACGCCATCCGATTATTTGCAGCAGTTTCGGCTGGAGCGGGCCAAACGCCTCCTGGTCACGACCGATTGGTCCATTGACCGGGTCGCCGAGGAAGTGGGTTTTCGGTACTCCCCGTATTTTTCGTCCTGCTTCAAACGGGAATTCGGCTTTTCTCCGCTGCAATTTCGCAAGCAATACTTAAAATAGCAATGATCACATTCCTAGCAGATTTGAAAGTCCTTATGATTAATCATGGAGGCAGCGATTGTCATGAAATCTTCGGCTCCAATTTCAAAATGTCCTTTGCGAAATGTAAATCCCCAATTTCGATTTCCGCGTGTAAAGTCGAGTTCGTTTAATAGAGAGGCAATCTTAACTTCCCGACACGGAACATAACGGATATCCCGGCGGAAGGGTACAAAAGATTCCGTCATCTGATATTTGTAGACTGGGCTGTCCTTCACCTGGCCAATAGCGGTAAATGCCTGGAGCGGCTTCCCTGTCGACATGTCTGTGCGCGGGGAATAGTATATCAGCCAATCACCTGGGGACATCAGACGCAGGGATACTGCCTTGCCGTGACACAACTGTGCAAATCCGCCTTCTACGGCTGTATGGACATGAGAAGCAGAAACAACGCCAATCCAATATCTGCTTGTCTGATTTGTTATAACCGACATTAGATTTCGCCTTCTCTCTGCCCAATGCCTAAATCCAACTTCAAACGATTCAGTTGCAAAAAGTGATGTCTGTAATGCATTTCGATCAATAAAAACCATTCCTGGGCGTTCAGTGCCCCAAGGCTTGGATGAATGATCTTATCCGTTACTGGCGATGGACGCAAAACAGCTTCCATGTCCCTCATTGCTTCTATGACTTGATGCAACCCTTCAATCAATTGCTCCATGTTCTCCGGTGACTTCGGAGTGTACTGCGGTGAAGCAGGGACTTTAATTCGAATGGCCGGAAATTGTTCTTGCTCGAACACCCTTTCCCCCAGCTCCGTTTTTCCCTCATTCGAATTTACCGATGGTTCGCTGTGAACCAAACATTGTTTCATATTAGGCAGGTGCATAAAGAGCGCTGATTGAATCAAATGCATATACATCTGTCCAATGGACCATTCCTCCTCATCCGTCTTTCTATGTAATTGCTCCATACCCAGCTGTTTCAATTCAGCCAAATACCTCTCTACAGAATTTTCAAAAGATTTCAGTACAATAAGTGTGTTTTTCATCCTTCCAGCAACCCCTTTTCATCTTAGATATACTCAAAGTATAAAAAAACACTACTGACAAGGGTATGTCAGTAGTGTTTTAAAATATTTTTCGCAACTTCTTGAATTCGCATGCGCAGAGACTCCGGCTCAATCACTTGAATATCCCCACCCCAACCAAGCAAATGATGCAATAGTTCTTCCGTATGCCGGACACGAAGATGAAAATTCACACCGTCCACATGATCCTCTATGGCTTCGATATAGAAGTTGACTCCCTCTATAATCTTGTCTGCTATTTCAGGGTTTGCCCTGATCAATACCCGTTCATTCCGATCATCCGACGGCCGATATTTGCTTAGGTCAAAACGATCCGGTAAAAGAAAGTGATCCTCCAATACTTGAAGTTCCGTCATTCGGGACAGTCGGAAATGACGGATGTCTTGTCGCATATCGCAGTGTGCGATTAAAACCCAATGTTCATGCAAAAGAGATAATCCATACGGAGATACCTCCCGGAGATTGCTTCGATTCCCGTCTGGCCCTGGCATTTTTTTACGGTACATAAAACGAATCTTGTGCTTCTCCAGAATGGCGCTACGTATTTGCTTAAGGTAAGTTTTAACCGTCTCTCCAGTTAAGGGATCATTTCCATGAAGGAGTCGCATGGTTTCCCGAACACGTGTAGATTCATTTCGAACGGATTCTGGCAAAATAGCTTCAATTTTACGTTGAGCCGACTCGGCTTCACTTGCGTATGTATGATCCAATCTCTGTTCAATAAAATCAGCCCCCATGAGCAGGGATACGGCTTCTTCGGCTGTAAAGCTAACCGGGGGGAGAAAATACCCTTCCATTAGAGAGTAGCCCTGACCAGGTGCTCCTATTATTGGCACCCCAGCTTCGCTTAGTGCTTGCATATCCCGATATATCGTTCGTACACTTGTCTCAAACCGGGAAGCCAGATCTTCTGCCCTTAGCGTTTTGCTGCGCTGTAACTCAAGGGTAATTGCAAGATGCCGCTCCGTTTTATTCATATCTCTATCCTCCGCTTATCCATCATCCAAACTGCATTCATTCTATCATAGTAAGGTATGCACGGAATTCTTTCTTTAATTTGGAGTAATGGATCGCAGAAAATCCTCGATTTCATCCATATATCCCTTCACTGTAATGTTACGCGGGGCAAACAAACTTATCAATAATGCACGCGCTGGTGATTCGGTCGTAGAGACGGACAGCATGGAGTGCTCCGTGTCTGGCAGGAGTTTGACTCGTAATAGTTCCGATGGCGATACATGCTCCCTGTAGACCCTCTCCGTTTCCTGCACGTCGACGTTTATATCCTGATCGCCGAGCATTAGCAGGACAGGGGACTCAAAATTCGCAATATCGTTTGTTGCATCGGAAGTGTAGTTCCGGCTCACGAATCTCCATCGTTCTCTGGACATGGCATCTTCTTGCCCAGCGAGGCTCACATATTCTTCATAGGAACTGCCTGCGATCAGCAGCTTCTTAATCCGGTTATTCTCTTTAACCTGTTGCTCAATCTCATTCATGGGGCGTCCTTCCTTAGCCATCTCACTCCGTGTGTTGTACTCTCCCTGCGTGAGCCAGTTGATTGCCGGAGAGACTAGTATGCTGAAGGCTAGCCGTTCTTTGCCAGCCAGCTTGGGAATGACCCATCCTGCCTGACTTGCGCCCCATACGCCTATGCGACTCGCGTCGATTTCCGGTTGCTGCCTCGCCCACGCCAGCGCCTGCCGTGCTTCCTCTACCCGATCATCCATACGCTGGTCAAGCCAGCTGCCTTCCGACCCGCCGATTCCCCTCTTGTCCAGCGACAGTGAAGCATAACCAATCCCAGCAAGCCGCTCCCACAGCGGTTTATAGCCGTCGTTGTGTGTCGCGTCGATCGGCCCGTCGCCATGAATGAATAATACTAAACCCACTTTGCCGCTGTATTTCACGGGAAGCGTTAACACCCCCGTTAATTTGCCTTGAGGCGTATCTATTTGCACGGCACGTTGGACCATGTCAAAGCTATTTTGCCATAAAATAATTGAACCCGTCCCTCCTAAAAGCAGCAGGACGATCAAGAGCATCATTCCCCATTTTTTCTTCACGTTTTTTTCTACATCCCTTCCTCGTAAAAATGACTATCCTTCATGGATCATGTAATTCCATTCCGGTTCGTCAAACAACCATGTCATGAAGGAGCTGCGCTGTACTTCAAGCGTGCGGAATCCCATGCGCTCATACAGTCGTTTGGCTCCGAGGTTACTCCCCGACACATGCAAGCTTGCATATCGGACTCCCGGCCTTGTAGATGCTTCGCGAAGGGCCCATTCCAGCATCGCTCGGCCTACTCCTGTTCCTCGAAACCGTTCATGGACGGTTATATCGGCAATATACATTTCTCCACGTACCGGACGATGGCTCAAACATGCCAATCGTAGAGCAAAACCGAGTGCTCTCCGCCATCCAACGTTTTGAACTTCTTTCCACAAGGGAAGCAGGTCTGTTACTGTAATACTCGAACGCAGCTCGCCTGACCAAGCCTTAAACTGGAGGCTCAAGCTGCCGAGAATGGCGTCTTCCTTCATGGCAACGATACGCTCGCTTTTCCCCTGTTGTTCATCCAGCGAGAGACACGTTTCAAACATCATCATCATTTGTGCGTTACTCAAATTTGCACCAAATTTGCTGCAAAACCCTTGAAATAACAGTTGGCTGACCGAAGCTTGATGTTCCTCTTTCATTCGCTCCATCTGAACGACAGGATGGATGTTCATCGTTTTCCGTCACCATCCACTGCATCGCTACCGTTATGTTCAATACGTGCACACAATTCATAATATAAGCTTTCTTGGGTGAACAGCGACAGATATGACTTCTCCGCAAGAATCCGTGAACCATGTAGTATGAGACCAGTGCGGTCAGCAAATGCCTGGAATTGACTGAAGTGCTGCTCCAGGTCTTCTTCGCCATGTATTGTAAACCGGTAAGATACGTATTCGCCAGCTGGGAAAGCGATATCGCCTTTCACGTCATGCACTTCCGTGCACAGCAATACACGGTGGTCTCCCTCATAAACGTAATGAATGTCCGCTTCAAACAACTCTGGCAGCGTATCCCCCTCTTGAACCAACATTCGAGCATCCAATTCACTCTCCATGTGCGTCTCGAACCATGTAGTCAGGATAAGCTGATCACGTTGAATAACCTGAAAGGAAGTGCCCTCCTGCCCGTAGTGCTCGTTCTCGTCCAGCACCTTACGGATAAAGCCGCTTAACGATCGCAGCCTGTCTATTTCAGCTTCCATCTTGGAAACCGATTGTACAAGCAATTGCTGCATATCGTCCGGGGTACCTTCTTCACTCCATTCCCGGATGGCTTTTACCGGCAACCCAACTTTGCGGAGAAGTAAAATATGCGCCAATCGGTAAATCTCATTCATCCCATACATGCGATATTGATTTTCATCGATATACGACGGCAACAATATGCCTTTTTCCTCAAAATAACGAATTTGATGGACCGACACGCCCATCAGTTTCGCTAACTCGCTGATCGTAATTTCCTTTTTCAATTGCTTTCCCCCTCAGTTACATGGAATATGAACTAAGCATATACCTTAGGTCAGACCTAAGGTCAAGTCGTGAGAGATACCCTAAACTAAGGCTGCCTCGGATTGCAAACGTTCTGATGTTTCATAGAGCTGCTGCTCCAATATAAAAAGACCATCATAAGATGGCCCCCCATTACGATTTATATTATTTTTACTATTTTTTCAGAATTACTCTATTCGCTTCTCGTATTTGAATAAAATCAGCTTTTGAGCAAGCTGAATCTCTTTAGTCTTTTGGTATCCAAACTTTTCATAAAAGTAATGATTACGAAAGCTTAAATGCGGTGTATATAAGGTCCATAATTTTGTATTCGGAAATTGTGATTCCACAAATTGAATTGCTGCAGTACCTACACCCTTACTTTGATTAGAAGGAGAAATGAACACCTTATCAATGTGCATGCGCTCATCGTTGCCTCTTACATCAATCGCACCTATAATTGTTTTTTTCTCTAAAATAGTAAAGTGTTGATATTTTCTAATATTTTCAGCCAATTTTTCATAGGTTTCACATGCTGGATTAGTTTCAAAGTCTTCGTACTTTTCCAAATCCTCTTGAAACGCTGCTTTTTGAAGAAGAAGCAATGTTTCAATATCTTCTAATACTGATTTCTTAAATGTTATAAACATCTTTTATTCTCCTTTTTCATAAGAAAGCCAGTATGCTTATCCGCATGTCTATAAGAGCATAGAGGTTCACTTAAGTATGAATTGTACCTAGCTGTGATCGACATACATCCAGGGCACGATAGGCGGAGCGTTCCATGTATGCCAAGATCTCGTCTAATGAAAAAACACTCATCTCCTGCTGAACATGTTCCACTGGGTAGTTAAAGTCCTCCAGCGCCTGTTTCTTCAATATGAATACATTCTTCTTATCAAGTTCATCCATAACTGGTATGTATACAGCGGCATTTAGTGTTTCGTAAAGTCCCTCAGAAGTAAACATTTCAATCAGCTTCGCATTGCACAATCGAAAGTCATGGTGATAGCGATCGTACAGTGCAGGCTCCTTATTCAGTCGCTCTTCCAATCCGCTAAAGTAAGATTTCATAGCCCAAACTTCATCCGCAACCAAATGAGTTAAATAACCCAGCATAAAAGGCTCAGTAATACGCTCCTTATATTTAGTGATGAAACGCCCGTATTCCCATCGCCTGTTGACGCCATACTTGAATTGATCTCCTAGAAAATGGGTATCTCCTTTTTCGGAGTTTGCATCTGGCGCTATGGCGCCAAGGAGCATATCACCACGCTGCTTGATAGACAGCTCCTTACCTACAAAGTCTGAAATCAACAAATGCATTAACCTAGAGCCCACCTTATCATCCCCTTGATCCATTTCAGATGTTCTTATTCCAATAATAGTACCATATATTGGGTTTCACACTCAAAATGCTTCGCTGTTCCCTGAACAAAAACAGCCGATCTATTGATCGGCTGCCTTGATGGAGGCTTTGGTATTAGTTAATCGTAAATGCAGACCACTAGTTTTTTGATGGTTTCATACCCACTAATATCTTAAAGTCCATCGTAATTTGTCTCAGATCCATCCGTAAAATCTGTTCTCTGGCCCCTTGTGAAGCCCCCCAAGATAACGGCGTCATCCCAAGCAAAGGTGGAATGAGGTGCTCACTGAGGCTAACTTGATATTGAATATCTTCAACCGCTATTAAATCGAACCGTTCGTTAAAATAACGAATTGTAGGTGTATTGGAATAGACCTGTTTACCTGTTCCTTTGTAGAGGATATCTCTGATTTCTTTTAGATAATGCTGCTCTGGAACCACTTTAATCACCAAACCGTGATCTGTGAGCAATCTCTGAAACTCGGAATAATTGGCTGGGGATAGAATGTTTATGATGTAATTAAATTGCTGGTTAGCTAGTGGGATGTTTGCAATGTCTGCAACACACCACATGGCATTTGAATATTCCGCTGCTGCAAGACTGATCCCTTCTTTTGAGATATCCATTCCTACAGCCAATATAGCGTTACGTTTTCTCTGATTTATTGTGGATTGTATGTTATACAAATGAGAACCTTCTCCGCAACCTGCATCCAGTAAACGTATGGGTTCTTTGCTCTTGTTTTGACTCACAATTATTTCACTTACGGCAGCCTGCAAGGGATGAAATAACCCGCTCTGGCTAATTATTCTTCTGGTTTCGAAGGTTTGTCTATCATACTTAGATTTAATGGAGCGTGAGGATAGATTGATATATCCTTGCTTGGCAATATCGAAACAATGCTGATTCATGCAGATTAAGCTCTGCAAGTGAATCAAGTTCATCGGTTTACTGCATAACGGGCAACGAAACATCTCTTGCGACTCCCTGATTCTCTCAATACTCATCTGCTTTTTACTTTTGTTGAACACAAAAAAGCACCCTTTCATTCGTTTTAGGTTAACGAAAAAAGGCACAGTCAAACAAACCCCGCATCTTGTTCTAAAAATTCCGGGGTATCTGAGCTGTACCTGTCATTACCTTAAACGAATGAATTGGATGATCATATTTAAGCGCTCCTTATCATGATAACTATAAAGCACTTAAATACTACCATGTTTCTCTTGTGTGGGGAACGATTACATTCTTTTATTTAACTTACTAGCAATTTCACGTGTACAGACAATGCGTATGCTGCTCATCCATAGAGCGGCCCATACACGGAACAAGCTCTGAAGTCCGCTCCCTCCAGGTCTTTTGTTCCAAATGCAGACCAGGCGCTGGGCCGGAAAATGCGATCAGCTTCAATATTGTGCATATTAACCGGAATACGAAGCATGCTCGCAAGGGTAATTAAATCTGCACCGATGTGCCCGTAACTTACAGCGCAGTGATTCGATCCCCATGCTTCCATCACACCATAGACGTCATCAAAGACGGGGTCACCCGCTAGCCGCTTGGGTACGAACCACGTGGTCGGCCATGTTGGCGTAGTTCGCAGATCCAATTGACGATGCACGTCTTCCGGCAACTCCACGGTGTAACCTTCCGCAAGCTGGAGCACAGGTCCCAAACCCGCAACCAGGTTGATCCGTGCCATCGTGACGGGCATGCCACCTCGCGTTGTGAAGTCGGTTGAATACCCGCCTCCTGCAAACTGATCCATATAGGTTGGTCGCCAGCTTACAGCTTCCAGGCATTCATGAACCTCTTGATCCTCAATCTCCCAATGTGGTTTCATCACGGGCTTACCTTCACGTTTCTGTTCCCCCGTCCCGTCGAGTGCAGCTGGCCCCGAATTGATCAGGTGAATGAAACCAGCCGCGGCCAAGCCGTCAGGCTGCCAGCCAGTAACCCGTTTCACTGCCTCTGGACTCCAGAATGCACGCACATCAGCAAAAATCTGAGCGGTATGTGACAAGTAGTGATTGAACAGCATTGTGACTGCGTTTAGATTGTCATTCTCCGTTGCAACCATGTAAGGCTCACGAATGCCATTCCAGTCGAAGGAACTGCACAGGATAGCTTCCAAGACATCTGCACTGGGCTGGTAATCGGTCCACTCACGCTGACCCTGAAATCCCGATGCAATGGCGTTATAACCATAAGCTTCTTCCTCGTATCCCATCTCGGCAAGTTTCGGGTTACCAATCATCAGATCACGTACGATCAGTGTCATGCCAATGGAGATTTCCCAGTTTTTCTTTTTGATCTCTGGATCAATCTGTACCGATTCAGGATTGGGATCCGGTCCTTCCTTGCAGTGCTGTGCAGCCCAGGCTAATGCTGACTGTAATTCCTGCTTGTCGTAGATATGATTCTCCAGCCTTCGGCTAACTTCGGTCATGTCGACGTAGGCGTTGCGCATCCCCAGATAACGCTGGTAGAAATGTTCGTCAACAATACAGCCTGCGATGCCCATGGAGACAGAGCCAATGGACAGGTAGGATTTGCCTCGCAGCAGTGCAGCGGCCATGCCCGCTCGGGCGAACCGGATCAGCTGATCGCGTACGTCCTCTGGAAGCTTCCGTTCATCCTGGTCCTGTATATGCTTGCCATAGATCTTGAATATGGGCAGCCCTTTCTGATTATGTGCCGCTTGGAGTGCAGCCAGGTAGACCGCACCGGGTCGTTCCGTGCCGTTAAAGCCCCAGACCGCGTGTGGCAGGGTTGGATCGGTCTCCATGGTTTCAAGCGGATAACACCAGCCGCTCGCAACAGTGACAAGCACGCCAACACCTTCCTTGCGAAATTGCTCAGCGCAGCGAGCAGCTTCGGTCATTCCGGAGATGCATGGTTCAAAAATGACAACTTGCACGGGCGAGCCATCCGGATTGCGAAGAACGGAGGTGATCTCGGCCGCAGCCTCACGGGCAAGTTCCAGCGTACTTTCCGCCAACGCAGCCTTTACTAGCTTGCGGCGATCCACGATTGGACGAATACCGATTTTGGGAAATCCGCCTTCATAGCGATGTATCATGTCAGGCATCACGTTGACCCCTTTACAGTATTTTTAGTCGATGGTTCACAGGAAATGGAGAAGGAGTGTCGTCCCGGTTTCAATTCGTGAACACGGGGCTGCTTAGCTGCTGTTACCAGATCATGTGGCAAGACAAGCGTAGCAGCGGTTCCTTCAGGAATCACGGTCTGAATATGCAGACTCCCGTGTTCCTTTTTCCAGGCTACTTCGATGGCTCCATATGCTGTCCTGAGCGAAGCACGTACCGCATCCAGTTTGGAAGGAATGACAGGTTCAATCCTTATCCTTTCATAGCCAGGGGAGTCTGGTCTGATGCCTGCAAGTCGGGTGTAAAAAGAAGTACTTATTCCGCCAAACATTGCATGATCGTGGGAATGCATGCCGCCCTTCTCGCTCCATTGTTCCCAGAGTGTGGTGGCTCCGCGTTCAATTTGATAGCCGAATCCGGGATATTCCTTCTTGTTCAAAAGCTCCAGGGCAACATCGATATGTCCATGATCAGCCAAAACGTCCATCAGATATCTCGTGCCATAAATGCCTGTATGAAGATGACCGCCTTTTTCCGCAATAGCTTGCACTAGACGGTCCACGGCAAAAACGTGTTGTTCTTCTGGCACCATGCCGAGAGCGAGCGGCAGCAGCTGAGCAGTCTGGGAACCACTGCCGTAGACACCTTCCCCGGAGTACCAACGACGATGGAAAGCATGATTAATCTGCCGGGCCAGTTCGGTATAATAATCACGATCTGCATTGATATCCAGAACTGCAGCCGTTTCGGCAACAATGGAAGTGATTTTATAATAGATACTGGTATTTACTAGTTCGACTTCATGAAAATAATTCTCCCAACCATCGTCGTTAGGAGGACACCAGTCTCCAAAGCCATCTTTGACTTCATGGTCAGGCCATCGCTCATGCAGATGATCGATGTAGTCCTTCATGAATGGATAACTTTCACGTAACGTATTCAAGTCGTTATAGTGCATATAGAGATGCCAGGGAAGGGAGACCTTGTCTCCGCTCCAATCCGGATTGGTCATGCTGTCTTCGATATCTCCAAGCCACTTACGATAATAACGATGCATGTTGAAATGGTTCATCCCCGCTTCCTCAACCACAGCCGAATCCATAAGACATGGGGTGCGCTCATCACGCTGGCAGCAGTCCGTTGGTATGCTCACCAAATTGTTAAGATAGGACCACCGAATGTTACTGTATAGTCTGTTGATGCCTTGATCAGAGCATTCAAAGGTACCTGCCTGCTCTACATCTGCATGAACCGGAACAGCCTGTATGGAGAGCTGACCTGTCTCCCCGCTGACCTCCACATAACGAAATCCATGATATGTAAAGCGCGGTTCATAGCACTCTCCTACTTCCCCGTTAAGGATGTATATATCCTTCGCTTTGGCGTTTCGATTCGTCCAAGGGTCGATGTTGCCTTGTTCATCTACCAGTTCACTGTATTTCAGCCGAACTTCGCTGCCTGCCCGACCTGTTACCTGAATACGGACCCACCCTGCCATGTTTTGGCCAAAATCATAAACATTCACACCGGGTAGCGGGTTATAGACGGCAACAGGTTCTATCGGGTCGAACGGTATGACAGGAGGTTGATGATTCGGCTCCAACTCACCCACTGGTGGATCAGCGACTACTGCCATTGACCAATCCTCATCTTCCAGAAAGTTGGGCTCATCCCAACCTAGACGCATCTGCCTAGCATCATAAGTCTCACCGTCATAGATATCGTTGACAAGAATCGGGCTTGTCGCAGTTGACCAGGTTTCGTCCGTTATGATCGTCCGCGTGCTGCCGTCCTCCAGCCTAAGATCCAACTGCACGATAAATGCCTTATCCCGGTTCCACTTCCATCCCCAGCGCGAATAGTTAAAATGGTACCCGTTGCCCAGCCATACGCCCAGCGCATTTTCTCCATCGTGAAGCAAATGGGTCACGTCGTACGTGTCATAAAGCATCCTGCGTGGGTATGGTGTGTTGGCTGGTGCCAGCACTCGGGTGTCTGCCCGAACTCCATTAATGCGAAGCTCATACCAGCCTATCGAATATATGCGGAGCCTGGCTTGGAGTAGGGATGAGGGAATGTCAAACGTTTTCCGAAACATCGGACTGTCTACCGGAAGCGGAGCCTCACAAATGGACAGCATATGTCCCTCGACCACCAGCCCATTCCCCGAAGGATGTATAGCACCTGCTGTGAAATGAGTTGTTTTCGGATCATAAAACCGGTTGGAATACATCATGCGTCCATCTTTACCAGTAACCCTCAAGTCGCGGAAAACAGCCTTCTGTCCACCTGTTGTGCGAAAACCCACCGTTCCCTGATAATCCGCTGCCATGCAACGATAGGTATACTGTTGATTTAGCGTGAGTTCCCACTCCCCGCCTTCCTTCGTCACTTTGAGTGTGATGTGTTCAGGCTGCTTTTGGGATGCAGGAAGGGTGATTTTCTGCAAAGTGTGGCGCATACCGGATTCCATCCGAAAAATGTATGCCCGTATCTGCCGTGCAGCTCCTTCATTCGGATCGCCCTCACTCAGTTCAATACCGCAATGATGATCTTTGTCCTGATAACCGAAAAGAAAGGCTGCACCTCCTTCTTCCACGCTAATCACAACCTCTGCCTGATACAAAGTCCAATCTTGAGGAGGGGATGTTGACCGGGTGATCCACTTGGCAATCCATTGATCTGAGGTTAAGATTTCCTTGTGTGCCACCATCTCCTTTGAATCCTGTACTTTCTTCAGCACCTTCGTTGAATTCAGTGGTTCGATTGCCTTCGATGATGTCATATTACTGCTCCTCCTGTTATTCAATCCACATTTCCGCCTTGGATGCGGCTCACTTCTGAACAACTCCCCTGCACCTCGGGTGCGTTCCAGGCGCTTACAGTCATCCCGGATAGCAGAACCTCGGATCCTGCTTCAAACGGAATACGTCTCTCTTCTCCTGGCAATATTCCAAAATCGTTATCCTCCAGATAACAGCTCCAATCATCAGGAAAATGGTGAATGATGACCCGAATTGCCGGCACACTCCCGATATTGCGAATGGTAATAATACCGCCCTTATCTTGCCGATCAATAGACCATTCAAGCACGGTAGAGGGAAGTTCACGCAGCGGTGCAGCAGGGAGATCAGCGTATAATGAAAACGCCTGCCTGGCTTGATCCCCCGGATACTCGTTTGCTTCATGCTGATGTTCTCTCTCGAACGCCAGCAGCTCTGCTGTCTTCGGCTGGGCATTGAACCAATACCACTGATCGGAGATGAGAGCTCCGCTGCTCGCATAGAGCATGATGGCTATCAGGAACGGCTGAATCGCTTCTTTTTCCGGCAAGTTTACTCCCAGCTGATCGATGCAGGCTGCCAGCCCTGGCTTCACATTCAACGCAGGGTACTTCCAAGTCATCACCTCGGTTAATTGGCTGTTATACATCAAGACTTGAACGTACGCATTGTTAAGAGATTCACGTGAATCGTTCACCACATGCAATTCTGCGTGGAATCGTTCACCTGGCTCCCAGGTATTCAGCTTGGGGCTGGTGATAAAGGCATTTTGCGGACGTGAAGCTTGCTTGGCGCGATAATAAGACAACTTGGCTGTCCCGTAGTAATCGACCACTGCCCACGAATGTCCTGGAAAACAATCCGAGAATTTGTAATACCAGAAACCACTCTTGTCTCTCCCTGTTCCCGCTCGCTGTATATCAGCAGTCCAACGAATGGCATCGCCTTGAGCGGTTTGGGAATACGTGATGTAATCCTGCCAGTTTCGGATCGGTCCGTAGGCTGCGTATCGCATGACTTTAATAACATCCTTCAGGCCGAACTGGTGAAAATGTGACTTCCAGCCCCTGCTTTCTTCGGTGGGGGGAAACAACTCGAGCGCTTCCTCTGGCATATAGCGGAGACAGCTTGAAACGTTCGTCTGGCTTGGAATGCCGAATTCGCCATAGAATTTCGAAGGCATCGCCAGAATTGCCTCATCCAACGGTTCACCGCCATGGTAGACGTTCCAGTTGTGTGCGCTGCCACCCCATGGATCGGTTCGATGGAATGGACGGGATGGATCAAACTCACGACATCTTTTTCCGACCAAAAAGAGACCTTCATCTGCACCGCCATGCTTGCCATTTTCGTTACCTCCGCCCCACATGACCAATGAAGGATGATTTCTCAGTCTTTTTACCGAAAGTACGGTCTGACGGTCGAGTACACCGAGATCCGTCAGGGGAGAATCGGGCGGACCCCAGCAGAGTGGGAATTCCTGATAGACCATAATGCCTTTTTCGTCACACAACTTGTAAAATTCATCATCTTCCACCAATCCACCGCCCCATGCCCGGAGCATTTGCACATTTCCGCGACGGGCCAGCTCCAGAAGCCGTTCATACTGTCCCTTCTGCTGTGTCAGCATGACATCAGGCCAGCACCAATTGGCCCCTTTAATGAACATGGGTTCTCCATTGATAACAAATTGCCAGCGGTATTCGGTTTCCGGCGTTGTACCCGGCATGGGACGCATCTCAACCGTTCGGATGCCAAACGAAGTGCGGACTTCGCCCACCTTAATGAGATCTGGTACTGGGTTGCTCGCAGAGGCAGATTCAGTGTCCTGTAGAAATTCAGTTGTAGAGGTTCCTTGCAGCACGAGCTCATACAGCGGATGTTCGCCGTAACCTGAAGGCCACCACACTTCCGGATTGGCCAGCCTAATCACGGTACTAAATTTGCTCCGACCATATGGCACCTCGATAGAAAAGGTAAAGTGAGCATCCTTTTCCCTATCCCCATTGGTATTTGAGTCAAAAGAATCCATATCCCTCTTCGATTGTTTCATCCTAATCAATCCCTCGATCGTTAATTGGGACCGATTGGTAAGATGGCTCTCCACTGTAAACTCCAATTGAAGCAGAGCTTGAGCGGAGGTACAAGACAGCGTTGCAATATAAGGATCAAGCAAAGCAATATCCGGCTGAGCCACAATCCTCACATCCTTCCAGATGCCGAGTGAGATGAGGTGCCCATAATGCCAGCCAAAACCTGGACTTGGCTTCATCAGACCATTCCAGCTTTGAGGTCCAGGATCGATTCGGACAACAAGCACATTGGATTCATTCCATTGAACCAGTTCTGTGATGTCGTGAACTGGGCCACCGAACATCCCTTGATGGTGCCCCAGTGATGAACCATTGATAAAGACCGTGCCCGAATAGTCAATACCATCGAACTCCAGGGTAAGCCTTCTTCCTTGCCACTCATTCGGCAGCTCGAACCTTACAGCGAACCACCATTCCTTGCATTCCACACGTGTCCTGCGGAACCAGACTGGGGTTTCTTCCGGTGTGCCATGCTGCTCCAGTTCATCAATGGTATTGGTGTTCCAGTGGGGATCGTCCATCAGCTCCAGATCGATCAGTGCTCTCTGCACCGTTGTGGGTACGCTAATCACAAGCCAATCCTCTCGATTATGATCGGGATCGTACCAACGTTCCTGCATGCCTTCGCTGGCCCGGGCTTTTCGCCCAAACCAACCGGTTGCAGGCGCCGGATCTCCAGCATCGGCCGGATCGCCTCCCTTCATTCGCCAAACGCCGGACAACAGCAATGTATCCTTGGTCAAGGATTGGTTATCTGAATCACCATGCCGAATTTCTAGTGAATTCTGCCCTTCATTCGTTATGTAACGGGCAGGAATACGGCTCTCCATCTCCACCCACGCGTCCCCATGCAGCGAGGATCGAGAATACGCTTCGTCTTGAACTTCATCCAGATATCGCTTGTCTGTTACCGGATGATAATATGAGATATGCTTCATGAACCTAAACCTCCGCTCTTAAACGAATTCATAATGTTTTGTGTATAAGCACTGGCCGAAATCCTTCAGGAGCCTCCATCACAATCGTAATTTCTTTCGGCGCACATACCTCCATTTGAAATACAAACTCTCCTTCTTCTTCACGAATCTGCCATGCTACATCAACTCTTCCGTCACCGGGAAGCGGCACGGCCCCTTTTGCCCATTGCAAATCACCAGGCTGCGGAGCAACACGAATTTGTGTCCAACCGTCTGCAATGGGGCGAACCCCGAGTACGGATGCGCCCAAAAAGTACCCCGGTGCTGCCGACCAGGCGTGACAATGACTGCGTGTCAAATCTTTGGGATTCGCCCGATTCTCCGTAAATCCCGGGTACATTTCCCAGCAGGTGGTTGCTTCGTGTTTCACCATTTCGCCGAATTTCTTCCTCATGTCCTGCAGCATATAATCCGTCTCACCGCTCATCACCAACGCTTCATAATAGAAGAACGTCATAAATGGACTACCGATAGCCACAAAATTCTCAGGCGGCAAGGTTAAATAGGAAATAAGCTTTTCCCTGCGTTCCCCTGTTGCTATTCCGGTAACCAGTGCCATCACCTGGGTCTGCATGCTAAAGATGCTTGAACAAGCACCATTCGCATGGATGCAGTCCACATAAGCCTGATGCTCTTCGCTCCATAAATGGCTATTTATCGCGCGGGTTAAACCTTCGGATGCGGAAAAGTAGGATAGACTCTCTTCTGTGCAGCCTGCCATTTCGGACAATTGGGCCGCATCTGCCAGCGTGCGCGCAAATATCGTATTTTGATGCGTGACCGTCCCGTCGTTGGGCTGCTCCATCGGTGCCCAGTCCAGCAGATTCCAGGCTTTAATGGTAAAGAGTCCTTTGGCATCGATATGCTGCAAATAATGATCCAGCGTGAACTTCACTTTGGGCCAGATCGTCGCTGCAAATTCCCTGCTCCCGGTATAGCGGGCATATTCGAGGCAAGCGGTGACCCAGAAAAAGGTCCAGTTTGGAATCACACTGCTCCAGCCGCTGGGCACCTGATTCACATAGAGCGGCGTTTGGCGGCTTGATCCTGGAACGAGCTGCAGACAATGTCTTACGATATCGGTTGCACCGAACACATAATAGTTGACAAGCGCTTCATTGCGGCTGTCGCCAACCCAGAAAACCTGTTCATAAGTGGGGCAATCTACAAAAGTATCCTCCATGCACAGCCGTGTGGTATGCTTGCTGATCTCCCAGATGTCATTCAAAAGAGAATCGGAGCAATGGAATCGACCAATCTCTGCCACTGGATAATTGCTCTGCGCAAGGGTAACACCAAACAGCCGCACGGGTCTCGTATTCCCGTGTATGGTAAGCATCAGATACCGCAGCCCTCTCCTTACTGGAGATTCATAGCTTTGTCTTCCTTCACGGCAAACGTAACGCAGCGTATTATCAACGCCAAAGGTATCCTGACGCCACCTACCCTCCATATACTCAAAACCGTACGCATCAATAATGGTGCCTTCCGAAGCATCCACTTCGAATCGAAGGTAACCGGACCATTCACGGCCAAAGTCCAGAATCAGCTCGGTACTTCTCCCGGCAGAGCTTGTCGGCACGATGGCAGGCTGTCGATTGGCGAAGCATACTTGCTGCAAATCCGCAGGAACGGGACGTGCTTGCTCCTGACTCTTCCAGATGCTGGACGTAAAGATTGAAGCATCCGAGCTGAGTCTCTCGGGAAACGGCTTTATCCAGGCCCGGTATGGAGCAAGTTCAGAGACGGAGGCCAAATTTCGGCATCGCAGGTATACTTCTGCATCCGGGAAGGCCTTTCCATCCAAAGATTGGTTACCGCCAAATCCCTGATATGCCCGGATGGGATCATGATCCGGCTGATGGTCGATATGCACGAGAGTCGCAAATGGACCTATCAAGGCAAAGGGTGTTTTGCTCGCTTGTAATTCATCAAAAGGCGGTACAACTGTAAAAGGAACGTCGCAGTCGATTCCAAGGTGCAGCCCGCCGCCATGATCCGGTCCAGCCAGCTCGACCAGCAGCAGATTGTCTCCTGGCTGCAGTGTAACACGCTGAATTCTACGTGGATGTTCCCCGCTCATCGCTGTCGCTGGATAATGTGTACCGTTGAGCGTTATGCCACGCAGCGCATGAAAAGCACTGAAAAATCCAATAGCAGCTTCAGCTTCACCACTTGCCCGAATAACTGCTGCAGCATATCCGGCAAAGGATACGGGATTGGCATGCATCCTGCTCCCCGGGTCCATCGCTTCTCGCACATCCAGCACATGGGTCCAGGATACGAGAGACACTTCTTTGACTGATTCCACTCGAATAGGCCATACTTCTTGCTCAGTCAGTTCGGTTATGTCACTCGGAATCAAGTTCTCCCAAGGCGCAATGCCTGGTGTGCCAATGATCCGTGCAGCAGTCCAGCCATCATCCTCAGGATAAGACAACGCTTCTGCTCCAACCCAGCCTTCGTCCCAGCGGGATGCATCCACTTGTTCAGCAAAGCCAAGCTGACAGGACATGCGTGCTGACCGACGTTCATAACCGGCATGAAGTGCCGTCTGCCAGGATTCATCCGAACCCAGGATAAACTCTCTTCGCGGCAGAATACCGTCCGAGGCACGGTGTACCGATTCCAGTTGAGCGAGAAGTCCTCCCCTGCCCGGCAGATACGTGAACGTAGCCACGCCATAGCTAATTACCAGAACTGCGAGAACATTACGCCCTGTCCGAAGCAGATGGCCAACTTCATGCACATGGAAGTTCAGTTCAAAAGGCCAGGAGCGATTAGGTCCTCTGCCACACAACACACCGTTGACATATAAGACATATCTGGCATCAGCCGTAATGGTTACCTCAGCGCTTCCATACTCCCATTCCTGCAATTCGAATTCCCGCCGAAAACAACGCCATTCATTACGCGGCCAATCCTTGCCTTCTCCCCAGATCCATGAAGCTCGCCATGTGAATGCCTCTTCAGCGGTGACTTTTATTGCTGCTGGCAGGTCACTCCCGCCAGTTGATAAAATGTGGTCCATATCTGCATCAACTCCTGTCAATCCGAATGTTCAAAAGAAAAAGGAGCTAAAACTTCACAGCTCTAGCTCCCCACTCTGCCGTCTACCGTTACACCCAAGTCTTATTACAGCCCATGAGCTTGACGAAGCCGCTGAACTTCAGCGTTATACCAGGCAGAAAACTCATCTGCGCCAGCTTTTTTGAATGCCGCAAGTGCAGCTTGTTTGTTCGCTTCGAATGCCTGATCGTCCTTGGAAAGAATGATTTTGGCGGCCTCGCGTGCTGCCAACTCTTTGAGCTCTGACTCCTGTTTCTTCAGTTTGTCATCCAAGGTTACGCCTGGAACGGTATTGCGCTGCACAATCTCTTCGTCCGACATGCCGTTCATCCAGGTGGTAAACGTGTTCAATTTGCCTTCATCAATCATCTGTTTGAACACCTCTCCCGAGTAAGAAGCGCCATAGTATTCGGCAAAGTCCTTTTCAAGCGGTGTGGCCGCTTTGGATAACGCTTCCTCTGAAGTAAAGAGGTCGACCGGCATCTTGTCATTCGGATTGATCATGTTGCCACCGAGTCCAATGATATTGCGGTCCAGCGACAGTCCGCTTGCTTCATACGGTGCACCGCCTGCTGCTTTGAGAGAGAGTGTTTCGTCTGTAAGTGTCGGTTTGCCGTCCACGGTCTTCCAGTGCTTGCCTTCCACACCGTTATACATGGTTCGTGCTCCCTCATAAGAGTAAATATAATTCAGGAATTCCATTGCTTTTTCAGGATTTTTGGACGTTTTCGAAATACTATAGGCTTTATCCTGCCATCCAAGCGGATTGACTGCTCCCGTCCATGCAAGTTTGCCGGCAGGTACAACCAGATATCCCTTGCCCTCGCTTGCATGCTGTGCATTGAAATCACCCATCGCCCAAGTGGCTGGACCAACAACGATCTGTCCTGCAGTTGCTTTTGCCATATAGTCATTGTTTTTCATCGTAAGGGAATCCGGATCAAGCAAGCCTCTGCGTTGGGCCTTGTTATAGAAATTCAGTGCTGTCCAAAAATTGGAGGACTCGTCGCTCAAATTGCTGATGAACTCGCTGCCGCCAACTTGGGATGCTGTCAGGTCGCTTGTAGCGCTTACACTTTCAGTGAAGATGACGGGTGGAATGGTATAAGGCCAGAGCCCCCAATCCTGCCACATGGACACGCCGTAAACTTTTTTCCCGTCTTCGGTCTGTGGATGCTTCTCCACAATTTTTGCTACAACGTCCAGCAGGTCATCCATAGTAGCCATTTCCGGTGCACCGATCTCCTTATACCAGTCCCATCGTATCGTTGGTCCGATCGTTATGGGTGCAATGGACGTACCTGGTTTGGATTGTACTTGCGGAGGCAGAAAATACAGTTTGCCTGTACCGTTACTCCAGTTCTGTTTGCTGTATTCAACCACAGTTCCGATGTTCGCCGTAATATCTTTGCCTGATGTGGCTAGCAACTCGTCAAGTGGAACAATGAGATCCCCCTCAATTAGCTGCTTCTGGTATTTGTTCACATCCGTACGCACCAGGTCAGGCAGATCGCCACCAGCCAGCAATACATTGAATTTATTCTCGTCTGCTTCAACGTATTCAATCTTGACACCGATCTTCTCCGCAATAGCCTGTGCCACCTCGTTATTCTGTTGTGTATTCCATTTGGAGCCAGTTTCCATTATGAGTACCCGAAGTGTCACGAGGCCTTTTTCCGAGCCGGTGTCTGATGAACCCGCTCCCCCCGTATCCGTCTGGCCTGTTCCCGAGCCGCCACCTGTACAGGCTGCCAGCAGCATAGACGTCATGATAAACAGTGCCATTACACGGCGAAACGATTTTTTAGTTCTCATGTCATAACCCCTCCTGTTTATTCTTCTATGATTATCGGCAGATGCCGGATAATCCGGTTTGATTGCAGATTCATTTAAACCTCAACCCTTCACGGCACCCATCATGATACCTTTGACGAAGTAACGCTGCAGCATCGGGTACACCAGGACGATGGGTAGCGTGACGAGCATCGTAATCGTCATGCGAATGGACTGTGGTGTCAGTGATCGGACAACGTCCCCACGGGTCAGTTCTTCGGTCGTCATATTGGACAGATTGCTCGACTGATTCAAGAAATTGTACAGCACGAGCTGCAGCGTTTGCAGCTTCGGATTTTCCACCAGAAAGAAGTTGTCGAACCAGGTATTCCACTGACCAACGGCTGAGAACACCGCAATGGTGGCTATGATAGGCATCGACAGCGGAAAAATAATGCTGCGATAGATTCTGAAGTACCCTGCCCCGTCGATCTTGGCCGATTCCTCCAGTGATGCGGGCAGCTGTTCAATGAACGTTTTGATCAAAATAATATTAAATCCAGACATCGCACTTGGGATAATGTATAACAAGAAATTGTTTTGCAAGCCGTAAGTTTTCATGGTCAGATACCACGGAATAAAGCCAGCATTGAAGTACATGGTGATCAGAACGAAACGGTAAATGATTTTGCGGTACGGCATCTCTTCCTTGGTAATGAGGTAGGCAAAGAATGAACAGCTGAAAACCGTAATCAGTGTACCCAGCACCGTACGTGAGACACTTACAATGGCTGCGTCAAGGATGCCTGGCAGCTGAACTGTCGCTCTGTATGCTTCAAGAGAGAAGCCAGCTGGCCAGAGGTAAACCCCTTTTTGAACCTCAATGGGATCACTGATGGAATAGATGAGGATATAATAAAACGGATATATGGTGATGATGACAAGCAGTGACAGCATGATGTAATTAAACAGGGTGAACGTCAGATCTTTCCAATCCGTGTGGCGTACCGGACGAAGCATCTGTCCTGCGGGTTGTGTACGCATCTCTGTATGTCTCCTTTCCCTGCGTGTCAGACAATGCCTTGACCGCGAACTTTCTTGGATAGAATGTTAACACTGAAGAGCAGCAGGACACTGATGACGGTTTTGAAAATGCCCACTGCTGTGGAGTACGAGTAATCTCCGGTCACAAGGCCGAGCCGATATACATAAAGGTCAAGCACTTCAATTCGGTCTGCTATCATGACATTGCTAAATACGAGATATTGCTCGAATCCCGCAGAGAGCAGGTTACTGACCGAGAGCAGCAAGAGTACAATAAAGGTCGGCATAATGCTCGGCAGCGTAATATGCCAAATGGTGCGCATGCGTCCCGCGCCATCCACCTTCGCTGCATCATACTGCTCGCTGTCGATGCCGACGATGGCGGCCAGATAGATAATGGCGCTCCATCCTGCAGATTTCCACAGCAGCAGCAACGTTTGTACCGTCCAGACACGGTCATAATTGCCCAGGATATCAACTGGGGGACTGCCAATACCCGTTTTTAACATGATGGAATTGACGGCCCCTTCCGTGCTGAACATGCTGAATGCTAGAGAGAATACGATAATCCAGCTGATATAATTCGGAAGTGTGGACACGGTCTGCACCAGCCGTTTGAACCAGCCGGAACGAACCTCCGAAATCAGGATGGCAAGCAGCATCGGTATGGGGGCTGTTGCAATGGACAACAGGCTCAGTGCCAGCGTATTGGCCAGTACGGGACCCATCCGCGGATCATCGAACATATTGCGGAAATTTTCCAGTCCCAAAAACGGGGTTTGTTGAAGCGGAATGCCTGGTTTGTAATCAAAGAATGCATAGATCCATCCGAATAAAGGGACATAACTGAAGGCCAGCGTAAACAGGACGAACGGTGTGGCTAGTAGCAGGAGGTGTATGCCGTCCTTGCGGTTCAACTTGCCAGCTCTTTGCTTCACAGAGCTGTTCAGGGTCTCGGTACGTTGCATATGAATTTCTCCTTTGTGCGTTTGCTTTCGTTTGGGCTTATTCATATGGTAACGCTTTCTTTTCTTTGTTTGAATGAAGAATCCCTTGATCTGCTTGAAAAAAACAATGCTGCCTCACCAGCTCACTTGAACAATTCCAGGCTTTTGCTTGAACAAATTCCACCACCACATTATAAAAAAACGCCCTCATGGGCTGCCTTCCGGCCAAGCTCACGAGAGCATCGATCATTTTGCGTTTGAATGTTGCTGTACCATCATATCCAGACATAAGCTCCTGTTTTACAGTCGGTGAACCGGCAATGTAACGATCGCCTTGGCCCCCTGCTCAGCAGGAACGAAGTGAATGCCGAAGTCCCGACCATAATATAATCGAATCCGTTTATTGACGTTATTAAGCCCGATTCCACTTCCGCCAACGGTGGATTTGGGTGATTCACCGCTTGCCAGCTTTTCGTTGAGTGCATTGATGCTCTCCCTATCCATGCCAATGCCGGAATCTGTGATGCATAACATCAGACATTCATGGTCGCCAGAGACACTGATCCTGATCTGGATGGCAAAGTCATCACTCTGTCTGCCTGATGCAATGGAATTCTCCAGCAGCGGCTGCAGAATAAAGCGGGGAACCTGACAATCCATCCACTGCTCATCCACGTCTATCGTGAACGTAATGTTATTGTTGAATCGCATGTTGATGATTTTCAAATAGTTGTCCACATACGACAGCTCGTCACGCAAGGAACACATCGAATCTTTACTGGAGAATACAGGACGCAGAATATTGCCGAGAGCCACAATCGTATTAACAATGTTGTCAGCCTTCACGATAACAGCCATCCAGCGGATCATATTCAGCGTGTTATACAAGAAATGGGGATTAATCTGATATTGCAATGCCTCCAGCTCAAGCTCCCTCTTCTTCTCTTGAATCTCATTGTTTTTATCCACCAGCTCAACCATGCTGAGCGACATCTCGTTAAAGCGGCGGATAACCGTGCCCAGCTCATTATTCGGAACATGATCCACGGTGACCCCAAGTTCACCGCGGCTCATATCTTTCATTTTGCCGGACAATTGGTTCAGTGGTTTGATGATTTTGCGCAACCAGAAGTATGAGGCGATAAATATGGCGAGCACGCTAATCGAGAATACCAGTACCAGCATTCGTTGAACACCCAGGATCTGATCGGCATACTGGCTGAGCGGAATTTCCTTCAGGAGATACCAGCCGCCGTCATGGAGTTTGTAATATACAACCTGCATGCTGCGTCCACCTTTTTCGTCATCCAAACTTCCGTAAGCTCCGTCCGCCAGCTCCACACCGGGTTTCAAGTGACTCTGCGTACCTACCCGATCCGCCTCACTGGCCGATAAAACCGTTCCCTCAGCGTTCGCGATATACATGTCTCCTTCTTCGCTGTTCAGCGCCGTAGAGTAGATGGATGACAGATAGCGTTCATCAATATTGATGATCAGTGTGGCACTTGTTGTTGGATCATAGATTGCACGAGTTCCTCGCATCAGACTGATTAGATAGCCGTCATCTTTGCCGGTGAGATAAGGGTTGTAGAACGATTTTTTGATCCCGGAATGGATAATCAGCTGAGGATACTGTTCAAGCGTCTGAAGGAAGGGTTCGGAGGTGAAGAAACTCTTCTGCCATGCATCCCGATCGTAAACGAGTGTCCGCTTCTGGCTTCCTCCAACCGCTCCCAGGTTGTTCGCCGTAATATAGATGGAATCGATATAATTGTAGTTGTCAATAAAATCGGCAATGACGCGCTGCACATCGTTTTTGGATTCGAGGAATTCCTCTTCCGTTTTCTCCGAAATTTTGTACAAAAAGCGCTGAATGTGTTCATCTCGCAAGAAAAGCATGGATAACCGATCAATCTCCTTCACCAGTCCGCCGATATTATGGTCAAGCTGCTGAAACTGCTGGTAGAGCAGCCGTTCATTTTGAATCTTGATCATGTTTTGCATAAAGGAATAAATAAAATAAGAAGCCCCAGCCAGTACGGCGAGGCTGATGACCATAATATAGAGAATTAGCTGGGTTCTCAGCTGTCTGGAATCAAAAAGCGATTGGAGGGATTTCTTCATTAGGGCACCCTCTTGTCTTTGTTCGTCGTTTGTCTGCGATATTCATTCGGATTAAGACCGGTGATTTTTTTGAAAACCTTGCTGAAATACGTGTACTCCGGCGAAAATCCGACCAATGCCGGCACATCGGAAGAACGCAGCTGACTTTGGGCAAGCAGCTCCTTTGCCCGTTCAATTCGGTATCGGTTTACATAATCGATATACGTAATCTGCAGCTCTCGGCGGAACAGGTTACTAAGGTATCCCGGGCTTAATCCAACATGATCTGCAACCATTTGAAGACTAATGTTCTCCGTGTAATGTCGCTTGACGTACTCAATGGCCCGGGTGATTTCATCGCTCATTTGTAAGCGTTTGCTAATCAAGTCAACCAACGTATCCATATATACGAGTACCTGGTCGAGCATATCTGGCATCGTGTCACAGGTCTCCAGATTCTCAGTCATGCTGAGCAGCAGCGTTTTTTCGTTGTTATGATCATATACATGCGTATTGACCCACTGCACGAACTGGTAGATGGTGATCTCCATGGATTTTCGCTCCTGGTTCATGCCACGTTCCATCTCATCCAGCCACTCATCATATTCTTTCTCTTTGAGTTTCGGCAGCAATTCCCGAATGGATGTGTGATTTCGAATCTGTTCAAGCCTGGCAAGCACACCAGTATAGTCAGCCCGCCCGGTTCCTTGATGCTGCTGTCCGGAGCCTGTGATGAATTTGCGCTGCAATGCCCGTTGTGCTTCGGCGTATTGTCTGGGGAGGGAATCATACCCTCCGTTGACACTGCTGATCCCAAATGAAACGGTACTGTTAAAATAATGGCGAATGGTATCCTGAATATGTTCGAGCAGTTGACGAATTTCCTGCACGATGGCTTGTTCGGACAGCAGATCAGCAAAATGCAGTACAAGTGCGTAGTGCCGGTCGTTGATCTGAACTGCTTCTCCTCGTTTGTAACCGGACATAATCTCGCTTAATATGTTTAACAGCGACATCTTGACCAGATGACCATGCTCATCCCGGAAACGTTCCTTGAGCGAAACATACCGGTCCACTTCCATCACGCAAACGACCAAGCGAACAGGCGAGAGCCGAAGGCCGCTGTCTGTAATGAAACTGGCGAATTCTTCGGATGAAAAAATACGATAAAACATAAAATCCTTAAACATCTTTTCCTTCACAAGCTCCATATCCGGGGATGCTGCAGCTGCTCTGGCTTGAACATGCGTTGAGTTATGCTGCTGATCCAGCTCTTCCCTGACCCCGGTCAACACTTGCTCAATCTCTTCTTCCGTCATCGTCAGCTTCAGAATATAACTGGATACGTCCAGTGTCAGTGCTTTGCGGGCAAGCTCGAACTCTTCCAAACAAGATAGCACAACGACACGCGTATATTTGTCCTGCTTGCGGATGTTGGAGATCAGCTCCATGCCATCCATTCTCGGCATACTGATATCGGTAATGACCACATCGGGTTTCTCGCGCTCATAATAGTCCCATGCAGATTGGCCATCCGGAAAATCGGCGGACACCTCAAGCCCAAATTTGCTCCATTCGACGGAATTTTTCAGTCCGATGCGAACCAGCATTTCATCCTCGACAATCATTACCTTATACATGCATCAAACCCCTTTCAAAATCAAAATCCAGTCGTTCCCTCTTCCGCTGGTTGGGGCTGTGAAACGTTTAATGCCTTGGTTCGGTATTGTAGAATCTGTAGAAACTTCGGTCGTGCCTCCTGTTCTGGGGCAAAACCATATGGCTTTGACCTGTTTGCCCTCAATATACCCCATGACCACGTCAACATACAAGCCACTGGGCAGATATATGTAAGCGTTATATTTATTCTGTGCAGCAACAGCGTAATTGGCACCTGTACGGTTGAGGTGAATCAGTTGTGAATTGGGTCTCCAATCCGGACCGATCTCCTCTTCAAGCAGAGTACGAGCATGACGCATCTCTTCCGCTCCTGGACGATGCAGTGCTTCACGCCAGGATATGATGAAATAATCACCCATGCTGTTTGATTCAGCCAGATCATCCGTTCCCTGATACATAGACCATATCGAATGATGACCATATGTGTGACCCAGCGCGCCTGAGAATAACGCATAATATGCAGCTCTTCTCACATCGGCTGCATCGAAATAGCCTTGTTCACCCCTGAACCCGACGGGAATATCCTCGTAGCATGGCTCCGCATCCAGCGTCGGTTTAACGGGCACACGTTCATAATCTTGTTGTACACGCCTGTTGTTGGTAATCTCTCGCTCTCCATGTCCAGACTGAATCATATTGAAATCCAGCCAGGACTCATCATGAAGCTGGCGGGAAGATGAATCACAACCGGGCGGATGGAAGGTCATAAGTTGCCGTGCACCACCTTGTTTGAGCCCTTGTGCCATGGACGTGACAATGTCAAAATGACGTTTCGTTTCCAGTGGACGGTCCCCTCCCAGCACCCAAACGATCTGAGGGTTATCAGCATATCTCTCTCCTAGCCATTTCCCGTAAATAAACGCAGTTTCTGGTGTGAATATCTCCGGCCCTTTCCCCCACTTCTTATTAAACTTGTCACCCCAAGTCGGCAGCAGTGCCACATAGAGTCCAAGGCTATCTGCAAGGTCAAGTATGTAATCCACATGATCCCAATAGGAGTAAGTTCCCTCGGTATCCGGTCGGGTTGGATCGGGTTCACCTATTCCACTCATATACAAGGGCAGTCGGCCCTGTGCGTTTTCCGTTGTGACACCACTAAACTCCGCAAGCAGCACGGTCTGAATGACGGTAAAGCACTGTGCTGCCCTTGTACGTAAATACAGCTCGCTCTCTTCCTGGTTCAGGCGATGAAGCAATTCCCAAGCCGTGTCTCCCAGCCAGAAAAAAGGAACACCCTGCGATGTCTCCAGATAACGACCGTTCGCAGCAACCCGAAGGGCAGCTAGATTACGATTTTTATTTTCAAAGTTTAATGGATTGCATCGTTCTCTGTTCGCTTCACTGTTTGACGTATTCATAGCATGTGTCACCTTCCTAACGTTTGTTCTCTTATCAAGAGCATAGAATGCATATTTCGTTTCGTAAAGGCCGTTTCCGAGCAAAATCGTTCAACTGTGCTTTGTTTTGTTCAACCTGAGCGACTTTTTTTCAACTGTTTCAGTGGATAATTCAAATCCGTATTTTATTGAAAACGCTATCATTTTAATTGCCGCAAGCAGATTACCGCACAAAAGGTCTACATGAGATCTTGGCTTCTGCATTCTGCCTTGCGGTATACCACAATAAAGGAGAGCTGAGATGAAAAGTAAATCTGGTTATCGAACCTCAAGGTGGGGGATTTCGCTCCTCATTACCACGATGCTCACTTCGTTTATTCCCGTTTCTCCCCAAGCATATGCAGCTGTTCAGAACCAGAACCCGAGCCAGAGTGAGAACAGCACCAGTACCAGTCATACCATAACAATTGATACAAGTGATGTCATTCAGGATGATTTTCTCGGCGTTGGAGTCAATACCATTCCAACAGCACTCATGCCCGGTCAGACTCAATACGGGTATACGGAAGCCCACTGGGAGGTGGATAGGAAGCGAATACAGACGATTGAACCCAAGGTCGCCAGAGTATGGTTCCAGATTGACTGGATGGAGCCGACCAAAGGTACGTACACATGGGACAGTGCCAAAATGAAAGCTTTTTACAAATATCTAGACGCCTTTAAAACCGCTGGAACGGAAGTCGAATTGAACTTCGGCTGGAAAGTCGGATCGACCGTACACGATTGGTTCCCGATACCGGGAATTGATCCGTGGACAAGTGCACCGGCTGATCTGGATGCTTATGCGGCTTCCGCATCCGCTCTACTTAAGGAATTGATTCAGAACCGAGGATATGACAATGTGAAGTACCTGACGTTTTATAATGAGCCTAACGGAAGTTGGGACTTTGAAGCTCCCGGTGATCAGAAAGCCTATTACGCCGAGATGGTCAATAAAACAAGTGCCAGACTGACTGCGGACGGACTCCGCGATCTGATCGAAATCTGGGGGCCCGAAGAGACAGGCGCTCCTGCCTGGATTGAGTACATGAAAGAGCATGCGGATGACGCCATTGATGGATACAGCTTTCACGTTTATGGAGAATCCTACGATGGACTGGGCAGCGCCTTCGCGCAGCGGAAAGAATACGTGGGGGATAAACCGCTCCATTTAACCGAATTTGGCTGGGCAGACGACAACGCCAGCAACTGGGATGCCGGATATGCAAATTCAGTGATTCAGACAGCCAATATGGGTGTGAAATCCGCTCTGATGTGGCAGTTAAATGGGGTATGGACCAATGATCCTACAGGTGGAACGAACGGTACGTATACGATGTGGGATGCATTGCCCCTGGGGCTGAACCCTCGCAAAACATTCTACATCGCTGGCATGCTGAACCGCTATATTCCTGAGCACAGTAAGGTTTTGGCTGTAGATACGAACGGCTCAACCGATGTTCGCGCAGCAGCGTTCAGAGACAACGATGGCCATTATACCGTACTCGTCGAAGCAAAAGCAGGTACGGAAAAAGAAATTACGCTGGATTTTGGCAGTACTGCGGTAAACAACACGATCCGTAAAATGGTATACAAAAACGATATCCTTCAAGAACCAAATGCGGTCCTTCCTCCTGTAACAGCAACTTTTCCTGGGGGAGCTATGTTAACCGATAGCAATGTGAGCGATGATTACAATGTTATCATTTATACGACCCAGCCTGCAGAGACGCAAGTCAAGCTGGATAACGTAAATCCTACCGTCCGCTCGGGGGATTCCATCACGCTTGGAGCAGAGGTCATTGATAACATCGGAAGTGTGACTTGGAGCGTCGTTGGACAAAACAATGGCACCATTAACAGTACTAGCGGCGTATATCAAGCACCTCAAGTGACAGACGAAACGTTAATTGCAGTTCGTGCAACGAGTACGGCCGATCCGTCGGCATATGGTGTCGTTCTCGTACGCGTCCTGCCTTCGTCACTGGCCGGCAAAGTTGAAGTTCCAACCTTTAGCCTGGACCGTCACGTGTTCCCTAGCTCCGAAGTGCTCTATCTGGAGACAGCGACGAGCGGAGCTCAAATCCGTTATACAACCGACGGCAGCGAACCTACAGCTCAGTCCTCCCTTTACGTGAGACCTATTATTCTGAACGAAGGTTCACTCGCACTCTACAAGGCCAAAGCGTTCAAAACGGGTATGCAGCCTTCGGGCACCGTATCCTCCCTGTATCAAATCGGACAGATCAGCAGTTCACCAGATGGTTACAAACTCTGCATGGTTGAAAATGGCGGCGATTGTTATTTTCAGGGAAAAGCCGTTGTTGCCTACGGCGCAGATGGGTTATTTAATTATTCCATTCAGGAAGATGGTGTGGCCTGCACAAGCGCCATTCTGGGAGATCCCATTCCAGGTGTAAACAAACGCTGCTATGTAAACCCTGAAATTCCGGATGAACTTCCCGTGGTTACTTTCTTCAATGCTGGCTTTGAGAAACCGGCTACCACTTCAGCCCGGCCGGGTCCCTTAACCAACGGATGGGTGTTCGACAGCCGCTCCGGTGTGCAGCACAATAATGGTCCATTTCAGGCCCCTGCCGCGCCTCAAGGGGTACAAACAGGCTATCTGAAAACGGATGGCGGTGTATCGGGCACACTAAGTCAATCCATCCATTTCAAGCCAGGAACATATCAAATGTCATTTGAGGCGGCTAAACGGACCAGCTTTGGGGGCACCCAATCATTTGATGTTTATTTTGATGATCAGGTAATAGGCTCATATCAGCCCGAGTCAGGCAGCTTCGAAACGTTCAGAACAGATGCCTTCGAGACAACAGGTGGAAAACATACGATCAAATTTGTGGCGACTACGACTCAAGGGGACAACACCGCCTTTATCGATGACGTTAGAATTACACTGCCACTTACCACAGAGAACCCCTATATCGGGAATTCAAGCTTTGAGTCACCTGCAGTTACTCATCCGACAGGTGTGGTGACCGGGATTACCGCTGATTGGAGTTTTAATGATCAGTCCGGTATCCTGCGAAATGGCAGCAGCATGACCTCCTTGACTGCACCCGCCGGGCTGCAGGCAGCTTTTGTTCGAAGCCAGGATGGTGTTCAAGGTTCATTTCATCAGTCCGTAACGTTCCCGGCAGGAAGTTACGTCTTAAACCTGAAAGCTGCTGCACAGATTGCTGAGCAAGCTCAGCCCGTGCAAATTCAAGTGGGCGGTCAGACAGTTGGTACCATTGCCCCATCCAGCAGTACATACCAATCCTTCACGACGGATTGGTTTACCGTTGCCGATGGCTCGCATACGATCATCCTTACCGCAACGGGAACAGGCAGCCATGCAACCTTTATCGATCAGATTACCGTAGAGAAAGTTGATGTACCAGATCATGCCGTTTTGCAAAATAACGGTTTTGAACATCCGGCTATTTCATCTCAGAATGGTGTAGCTGTGGGCAGCGGTGAGGGCTGGAGCTTCAAGAACAACGCGGGCAGAATTCGCAATGGCAGCGTGTTTGGCGCCTCTGATGCACCCGAAGGCACACAGGCTGCGTATTTGCAGACCCTAAATGGTAAACAGGGTGAATTCAGCCAACCCCTGATCTTCCCTGCGGGCAGCTATGTCATTCAGTTTCAGACAGCCAAGCGGACCAGCTTTGGCGGACAACAATCCTTTGATGTCTATTTGGATGATCAGTCGATCGGTTCGTTTACACCTGGAAGCGGATCTTACACTGCTTACACCAGCAATTCCTTTCAAATCTCGAAGCCGGGGAAACACCAAATCCGGTTTGTGGCAACTTCAGGTACCGGCGACAATACGGCATTTATCGATGATATCGTGATTACACCGAATCCTTAAAAGGAAAATCAAGCAGAAACGTACCTGTATGATCCTATAAAAAGTGACTGCCCATTAATCTACAACTATATGAAGAGAGGACAGGCAAAAAAGCCTGTCCTCTCTTCATCATTTTCGATCTTATTTTCGATGAAATACAGGAATCGCTGCTTATCGGCCTAAGTGCTGCATCGAGTTCCAGTGAGTTGCCCATACTACCTACCGAATATATATAAGGGAGAGACTCGAATGGATCTGCAGAGCGGTAAGTTATACTGGCCGACAACAATAGCTAATCCCCCCTCTTATCCAAAGTTGGAGGAGGACATATCCTGCGATGTGCTCATTATCGGCGCTGGCAGCTCCGGAGCTCAGTGTGCAAACTTCCTTTGTGACCAGGGTATATCTGTCGTTATCGTCGACAAGAGAAAAGTTGGAGAAGGCAGTACCAGCACCAATACGGCCTTGATTCAGTATGCAGGTGAGAAGAGTTTTGTATCGCTCAGTCACTCGTTTGGTGAAGAAATAGCCTCTCGTCATTTGAAGCTATGTGAAGAGTCTATTAATCATATTGAGCAAGTAAGCCGTCAATTACCCATCAATCCTGATTTTATAAGACGTGATAGCCTCTATTACGCAAGCTATGAAGAGGATGTTTCCGCTTTGAATGAAGAATATGCTCTTCTACAGAAGTATGGATTTAAGGTAGATCTGTGGAATGAAGAGCACATATCCGGCTCGTACCCATTCCGGAAAAAGGCAGCACTGTACTATCATGACGATGCAGAAATAAACCCCTTAAAATTCGTATATGGACTTCTTGAGAAAGTAAAAGCTCAGGGAGGAAAGATCTATGAGAACACGGAGATAACTGGCAGACGATTCGAACAGGATTATGCCGTCTTCTACACCAAGGAACGTCGCGAAATCCGAGCCAAACATGTAATTATTGCAGCCGGGTATGAAGATAGTGATTTTAAATCCGAAAATAATGCAACGCTGGCAAGCTCCTATGCCGTCATTACGAAGCCGATTAACGACTTTTCAAGCTGGTACAAACGAACATTGATCTGGGAAACTGCACGCCCATATGTGTATATGCGTACAACCCCGGACAACCGGGTTATTATCGGAGGAATGGATAAGGATACTTCCTTCGCTTCAACCCGAGATTCCAAAATCCTGGCGAGCAAGGACAAGCTCATTCAAGAGTTTAACAAGCTATTTCCTGACATTCCGGCCGAGCCTGAATACTACCTGGGCGCCTTCTACGGAGGCACGCATGACGGATTGCCTGTCCTCGGCCAATACGAGACATATCCCCACTGCTATATTTTGATGGCATACGGAGATAACGGAACGGTGTATAACGGTGTCCTGGCCAAAATTGTTTCGGATCAGATTCTTAATGGATCGAGTTCGGATCTCGATATCTACCTGCAAACCAGACCACTCATCTCCAGGTAATCCAAGATATAAATGACCTTCAAGGCAAATGGATGGGTACAAGCCTGAAGGTACATGCTCAGGTTCTAGTTCACCTGAAACAGGAACCTGAGACACCAAAAAGCCGATTTCACAATGGAAATCGACCTTCAACAACACTCTTGTTCCCGTTACTCCGTGATGATAATCGGACCATTTTTGGTCAGGATAATCGTATGTTCGATTTGAGCCACATAGCTGTTTTTGGTAGCAAAGGTCCAGCCGTCATTTTTTTGGAATACTTCTTCTTCAGAAGTTGAAATAAACGGTTCAAATGCAATAACCATTCCATCTTTTAGCAATTCGTCATCCGATGTATCGTTGTAATTATAAATATGATCGGGTGCTTCATGGATTGTACGTCCAATACCATGTCCGGTAAGATTTTTGATAACCGTTAATTCATGTTGTTTTGCAGTTTGGAACACTGCTTTTCCGATGCCACTTTTTTTGGAACCGGGTTTTGCTTTTTTAAGCCCTGCTTCAAATGCTTTTTTTGCAACGTCGCATATTTTGGTTAATACTTCTTCACCCTCGCCAACTACAAAGGAGATTCCCGTATCTGCAAAATAGCTGTTCTTGGAGCCAGATACATCTATGTTTACGATGTCACCTTCCTGAATAACGCGCTGTCCAGGAATACCATGCGCTACTTCATCATTAACACTGATACAAGTGTATCCCGGAAAATCATATTCACTTTTTGGAGCTGACACAGCCCCTTCTTTGGCAAACAGCTCTCCGGCTATGTCATCAAGTTCTTTCGTCGTTATACCCGGAACTGTCCGCTGTACCAATTCATCCCGAATGGCGGCTACGATCTTACCGATTTCCTTCAAACCATTAAAGTCTTCTTCTGTCTTTGCAATCATTTTTTCTACCTCACTATCTTTTATCATCAGTGCACTTCATTCATGCTATTCTCACGAATAACTCAAACCATGTAAATGAGTAACCATACCTTTAACTAGACTAACCTGACCGATTGTTGGATGTGTCTCATTATAATCTCTCCAAAATCATCGGTGTTCAGAAGTGGAACACACGGCTATTTGAGACCACATTTATTTATAATAACGCAAAGAAGAGATATTAACTATCCTGTCAATACGAAACTTAATTCCAAAACAACATAATTTCTGCAAATTGGTTCATCCTATATATTAGGAAACAAAGTACTTTCCAGAGAGAAGGGTATCCGAGATTGAATGGGTTAAATGAATGGCTCAAACAGATCGCACATAATTACGTACTGATCGTCATTGCAGCAATATTATTTTTTACAGTTAAAGCCGTAATCGGGTTTATTACATATAAGCATTATGATAAACAATTAAAAATGGTAAACCAGAAGCTCAATACCCTACTTGAGGATAAAAATAAGATGGATTGAACGGAATGCGTGCTTCACAGGTGAATGAACATGAGGAGTGATCAACATGTTGGGGAATATTATTTTCGGTTTTATGATTCCTGTTCTAATTGGTGGATGGATTTTACGAAGACACCCCAAGATTCTTCTCGTTTTTTATCCGCTAGGAATAGCTGTCTCTGCTTGCATCAACAGTGTGGGTTTCAATTTTTTCTGGAACATACTCCCTAACTCCAATAATCAGTCCTATACCGCTGTTCCAATGGATCTGGGTATCTACCCTATCTCAGGATGTCTTATGATGTATGCCATTATCAAAAAAGGCACAAAACCCTGGCTCGCTATAGTCATTACATCCGTAGTTCTTACCCTCATTGAATGGCTGGCCAAAGAAATGGGCAGAGTAGTGTACTTCAATGGATGGAATATCTACTGGACCGGCCTTTCCTACCTGATGCCTTTAACTATAGCTTACGGTTACGGCCTTCTTTTCAGGAAGCTGTTCATACATTCAGAACTATAGGAAGGGATTTTACATGTCGGCCTTCGCCATTTCTGGCTCCCTCCTTTTTTTTGGTGATATGAGAATTACGAAATGCTATTTTTTCTTGGATTTTCGGATCGTTCCATTATCCATGATTTCTCCTCTATGTCAAAAAAGAAAAGCCCCTTACATCTGTCAAAGGGGCTGTGAGTTTATTATGCTTCTTCCTGTTCGGCCTTACTAGGCCCGGCCATGAGACCTTGGACAGCACCCATGAACGGCTTGATGGACTTGATCATACCGTAGCCCATTTTCACGACAGGCACGAATTGCTGGATCATGCCGAATAACCGCATTCCTCCGCCAAGCAATCCTCCAGCTGCAGCCCCGCCACCGAGCCCGCCAAACAAGGAACCCATCATGGGCAGAAAGGACGAAACCTGCGCTTGCGACATTTGGCGCGAACGCGTAGATGGCTTACGTGTGCCTTTGCCCTGTTTTCTTTTGTGAGAGGAGCCTCCGTTACTGCCTGAAACAGCCTTTCGGTTCCGTTTGGAACGATGGGAGCTGCCTCCTGTTGTCGGTGTACCTAATACGGTTCCTCCACCAGTTAGCACCACTCCACCGTTATTCACTTCAGCGATATAACCAATGTATGTTTCACCATTATGAAGAGTCACGCAGACGGGTTTGGCTTTATATCGCTTTGCCTTTAGGCGTATATCGTTGATTTTAGCCATAGAATTCACCTCGCTCTACTGAATCTCCTGTAGTTTACGCTATAAATGGACTGCTTGCCTGTGCGAATGGGGCATATGTAAGGTATTCTCAACGTGAAGCATGATCAACCTGTATATCCTTGTTCAGGCTTTAGCGAGTTCGCCTCCGCTTCTAACGTATTCCGTGGTTTTCGCCTCTTCTTTTTCAGCTTCCCTCTCCAGGACAGATACGTCCAGATGCGCAGAATGTATTCCATGGGTCCACTCCGGAACTTCTTGAGATACATTGGGCTAAACCACAACTGAATGCAATAAACAGCAACAGCGATAAGCGCCCCAACGAACACGCCAGCATGACCAAACAGTCCAAGCCCATACCCATAGAAAATCGACGTACATATTACACTTTGCAATAGATAATTCGTGAGTGAGAGACGGCCGACCGCCTCAAACCTTGCCATTAGAGCAGAACGATGGTTTCCCGTATACAGGAGTGCAAAAGCGTAAATGTAGCCCACTGCAAGCACCATACCTCCGAGTGTTGATCCAATACCGGTACCGATCCAGCTTTCTGCACCCAGTTGCGGGGCTAATACGCCGTATGCTTTAAGTAACAGTCCCACCGGAACAAAGAACGCGGTGCGGCGATAGTATGTACGTCTCATTGCTTGTGGGTTGTCAAATGTTCCGATTCTGGCGGAACGCATGCCGAGCAGAAACATCGGCAGCGTGATGATCGGGGCTAACACGATAACAAACAAAATGAAATCCGTTCCCATTTCCGCAAATGGATCCGCATTATTCCGAAAGTCCTTGATCTCCATATAGCTGCCGTTGCCGTATATATCCTGGCTCTGCACAATGTAGTTAATCATGCCCTGTGACGTAGCAGCCATCGGGTCTGACGAATCAGAAGACGGGAGACCAAGAAGCCCTGTAATAGTAAGTAAGATGATGGCCCATATGAATAACGTTTTTGGTTTCCGGTTCAGGAACAACAACAGTAAGAAACCAGTAATTCCATAAAACGCCAATATGTCCCCTTCCCACAGAAAAGTCGAGTGCAGCAACCCGATCATGAATAGAAGCAGAAAACGGCGGGCTAGATGACACTTCGGCCTTAGTTCCCTTGTTTTCAAGCTATCTGATAGCTTAATCATCCCGAATCCGAACATGAACGCAAAGATTGGCATGAAGCTGCCCACCACCGTGATATGCAGGAATGAATGAAAAGCCAGGTCCGTCCCTTCAATCCCAAACAATTGCGGTTCGCTCTCGCCAAACAGACCGTATTGAAAAATCAACATATTCGCCAATACAATGCCTACCAGGCTGAATCCGCGCAGTCCATCGATTAATTGAACGCGCTTTTTATTAATAATCAATTCAATCACCTCTGTATACAGCATAGTAGTCCGCCCTAAATGAGCGCTAAAGTCTTCCTTAACATTTCCTTAACGCAGCCATGAAAACAACCTGCTTACTTTAAGCATCGTTAAGGTTTCTCTGGTACAATGACTAATGCAATATGAAGACAAGGAGGAAATTCCCAATGAATTCTGCAAAAATTCTAATCGTGGACGACGAAAAAGCCATCGTGCAGATGATCGAGTTCGTACTGCGCAAGGAAGGCTTCGAGTATATCTATACAGCAGACAATGCGGAAGAAGGAATGCGTCTTTTAGCGGAATATGGCGCTGACATTATCCTTCTCGACGTGATGCTGCCTGACCGCACTGGTTTTGAGCTTGGACCGCAGATTCGGGCACAATCTGACGCACATCTGATCTATTTGACCGCTCGAGCAACAGATCTGGATAGACTGACGGGCTTTGCTGTAGGTGGCGACGATTATGTTACCAAGCCGTTCAATCCCCTGGAGATAGCCGCCCGAATTAAAGCCCGCTTGAGACGAGGAATTGCCGAATCAACAGTCCAATCCTTAGCCACACCTAACGCGGATCCACGTCAACGATATGATTTCGGCGGTTTTATTCTTGATGAACGGGCAGGCGAGCTGCTTGTTGGCGACCAAAACATGCCCTGCCCTGCTCAAGCTTACCAACTGCTGCTGTTCCTGTGCCGTAATCCAAACATTGTCTTCTCCAAATCCCAATTGTACGAATCAGTCTGGGGCTTTGACGGACTCGGCGACGATAATACGGTTATGGTTCATGTCCGCAAAATACGTGAACGCATTGAGCCCGATCCGAGCTCACCACGTTATCTTTTGACTGTTCGGGGTCTCGGATATAAGCTGGTGAAGGGCGAAAACGTATGAAAAAGCAAGCCAAAAAGAAACATAGCCGCTTTACGAGGCGTTTGGGGTTACATTTTACCATCCAGTTCTTCACCATTTGGCTGTTGGTTCTAGCCATCGTATTAATTTCTTTATTCACCATTATGTATCACATAAGTAACGAACAGCTGAAGACCGACATTCCCTCAGATGTGCTGGATTCACTGGTGATTGAGACCACGATCGAAGGTGACAGCGTGGAGCTTCCTTCTTTCTGGCCCGGCCAGCTTGAGCAAAAGGGATATTGGCTCCAGATCGTCAACGAAAGTGGTCGGGAAGTTTATAATCTAAACGTACCTGAAGACGTGCCGGAGCAGTACTCTGCTGCTGATCTACTACGCATCAGTGATACTAGAAGACTGAATGAATACCAGGTTACAACCTTATACGAAGAGATACTGGGTGACCGAAATCTCTATCTGCTCGGGCGGAAAGACGTGGACGGAACGAAGCTTGAAGAGTGGTACAAACTTTACTCCGAGAATGGAAAGGTACCGGACTCCGCGGCTAGAATATTAGAAAATGAAGTGAAATCAATCGGAGTTTCACTTATTGTTCTGAACGAGAGCGGCCATATCGTTCAGAGCTTCGGGCTCCCTTCAGGCCATGAGGCATACGGGGCCCTCGCTCTGATTGAAATGAGCCAGCAACCAGCCAAATCGAAGATTGACGTCTCCTATCATTACGACCCCGCTTCCCAATATACATGGCTGATTGAACGTCCACGAGAGGAAGCAGAATCAACAAACCAGCCGATATTACGTACCATGCTCATCGTGTTGGTTACCATCGGCTTAGCGATTTTATTGCTGTCCCTTGGGCTTGCTGTCTGGCACGGCTATCGGTATGGCGGTCCCCTGCTATTGTTCATGAGGGGTTTCGAGCGAATGGGCCGGGGCGAGTACGAGGAGGTCTTTACCGAGAAAGAGCGCAAGAAGATTTTTGGCAGAAAAGGCCGTTTTCGTGCCCGTTATAAGCTGTACCATGAGGTAATCGCGGGCTTCTCTGAAATGGCAGATAAATTAGCCTATGCCCGTAATGAGCGCCTGCGTCTCGAGCAATCTCGCGAAGAATGGATGACCGGCATTTCCCACGATCTACGTACACCACTTACAACCGTTCAGGGTTACGGTCATCTGTTAGAGAGTGGACAGTTCAGCTGGAGTGAGGATGAACTGAGAGAGGTTGGAGGCACAATCCGCGAAAAGAGTACATATATGTTGGAACTGTTACAGGACTTCTCCCTTACGTTTGAACTTAAAAATCATACGCCAGGAGAAAAGCTGGAGCCGCTTGAACTTAATGAATTCGTTCGACGTGCCGTTCTACGCTATGTTAACGATGTAACGTTGAAAAACGTGGTTTTCGATTTCGAAGAAAGCCCGGCTTCTCTTCGTATTTTAGCCAATCCAAAATGGTTCCAACGTTTGCTCGATAACTTGATCTCCAACGCTGTCAAGCATAACCCGCCAGGAACGAAAATCACACTGAGCGTTATAAGCGAAGGAGAGCTTGCCTTCATTATCGTCCGTGACAATGGGGTAGGTATGGACGAGGAGACGCAGTCCCGTCTCTTCGATCGTTATTACCGAGGGACCAACACCGACGAGGGAAGCGATGGAGCGGGACTCGGCATGAGCATCGCTTACGCAGTGGTGGCGGCGCACAAAGGCACGATCATGGTGGAGTCCAGTATTGGCGAAGGTTCGATGATCAAACTGACTTTCCCTAGACTTGCATCTACCGATTGCAACAATAAACCGGAAACTCACCTCTAAAGATAAGTGAAACGCCATTTTTTTACTTGAAACGATATGTAAAAGGCCCTGCTGAGAAACGGCAGGGCCTTTTACATCCTTCATTTTTCTAAATGGTCAGCATTCTGATTTCTACTAAAAACTTTCAGTCCCTACGTTTGTTGTTCAGCTCTCCATCTTCTACGTCGTCTGCCACCTATAACCGATTTTTCACATCTATCTCAGTGGTGCAAAATGGCTGATTGACGATAGAATCTTCTCTGTTCGTTCGATGATCTCAGAAGGTAGTTCCAGTTCGGTCGCTTTGATGTTTTCTTCAATTTGTGCCGGTCTACTGGATCCGATGATTGCTGAACTTACAGCAGACTGACGCAGAATCCATGCCAGAGCAAACTGGGATAACGTTGCCCCAAGCTCATTGGCCAGTTCCGACAGCTGTGCAGTACATTGGAGCACATCTTCACGTAAGTAACTGTTGATAACTCCATTGGTCTGATCATTGGAAGCCCTTGTTCCTTCTGGAATCTGCTGTCCAGGTTTGTATTTGCCCGTCAACACACCTTGTGCTAATGGAGAAAATACGATAAGTCCCAGTCCTTCTTGCTCACATTGTTCAATAATACCTTCTCTCTCGATATAACGTTCAAACATGTTGTAAATCGGCTGATTGGATATGATTGGACGCAGATTCAGGCGTTTGCCGATCCCGGAGGCTTCCGCAATCTGTGCTGCGGTCCATTCGCTGACACCCGCATACAATATTTTGCCCTGTGCCTGCAAGTCATCTAAAGCTCTCAGCGTTTCATCAATTGGTGTTTCGGAATCAAAGCGGTGACATTGATACAAATCAATATAATCGGTACCTAATCGCTTTAAGCTCGCTTCGCACTGCTCCATAATATGTTTGCGGGACAATCCACGATCGTTTGGACCCGGTCCTTGTGGGAAAAAGAGCTTTGTAGCCAGTACGTAACTGCTGCGTGGATACTGCTTCAATGTACTGCCCATTACCTGCTCCGCACCGGGATAGGAATTGGAAGTATCGAAAAAGTTAATGCCTAGTTCATATGCCTGATGCATGCAGGCACGCGCAGCTTCCTCCGATGTAGCCGATCCGTAGGTCAGCCAGCTCCCCAATCCGATTTCGCTCACTTTCAATCCGCTTCTGCCCAGTCTTCTGTACTTCAACCCAATCACTCCTTCATTGAATATTAAAATGAGAGCTTATCTCCTGAAAACGCTCTATTGAACAATCTTAGGATAGTGGTTAAACTTAGGTTTAAGTCAAGCCATTCAATCGATTTTTTTGAAAGGAAGATTTGTTTGGAATTTACGATTAAACAAGTCGCGGAACGCACCCAATTACCGCCTTCCACGTTACGCTTCTATGACAGGGCAGGTTTAATGCCTTTGTTGAAAAAGACAGAATACGGCACCCGCCAATATTCCGAAATGGATATCTGCTGGCTGGAGTTAGTCCGCTGCCTGAAGGACAGTGGCATGTCCCTGGAGGATATCAAAGCATTTATGCTGTTATGCCTGGAGGGTTCTTCCACGAGTGAACAGCGAAAGGTTATGCTGGAGCAGCATCGACAAAATATACTGAAACAACTGGATGTGCTGAACTGCAGTCTTGGTACCATTGACTATAAGCTGGAGCATTATAACGAAATTGGCATCTTTCACATCGACTCCAAATAGCATATCGATTGCTTCATATTTTATAAAAAAAGAGCCCATCTGAATCTGCTGGTTCAGGTGGGCCTCTTCATTTAGGTGAAAAGTTTATAGCAGATCGAACCAATCCAGACGGCAAAGACGATCCACACAAGGATAAACAATCCTCCTGTAATCCAATTCGTGGGTTTACCTTTCTTTCGGATCTCCTCCGCTTTGTCTCTGCAATCCCGGATGACTTCTTGAGGAATCAGCTTCAAAGCTATTGTAATGCCGAGGGGCACTATAATCAGGTCATCAAGATACCCAAGTACAGGTATAAAATCAGGGATCAGGTCTATTGGACTGAAGGCATAAGCTACTACGCCGACCGCAAATAATTTTGCATACCAAGATACCCGAGGATCCTTGTACGCCAGGTACAAAACGAATACATTTCGTTTGATCTCCCTCGCCATGGCTTTTACTTTATCGATCCATTTTACTTGTTTCATCTTCTGCCCTCGCCGCTTGTCATTGTAATGAATTGATCATAAACCATTTACATCCGGTTTGGTAGTAAATCATGAGTATACTTCAGGCATGACCCTCGCAACATTTCTCCGCAGCGCTTCCTTCCATCTCCTGTTAATAATTTCTTGATATTAACTTACTTATCAAGTAAATTAATAAATAATGATCCGGTGGTATCCGTCATTGCCTGAGTTATGCTGCTTGGATTCTCACTATACTTTGTCAACGTATTTGTTGTGAGCATAACACGATTATTTTAAATAACGTTTTTATAATAGGATGAATTGGGGATCTGCACTTGCAGGTCCTCTTTTTTTGTAATTATTTTACACAACGAATACAGAGGACAGGGACTTCTTTTACAGTCGAATGATAATCTTCATATTGACCGACAAATGAATAAAGATACATATGTTCATGTTTAATACTAAAAGGAGGAATTAACGTGAAATTATCCAAAAAAGTACTTCCTGCAGCTGCACTCAGCCTGGTCTTTGCCGCTTCTACCGTCTTGTCTGCCGGTCAAGCCCACGCGGTGCAAGCCGTTAGTGTAGAGACAAAAAAAATCAAGAATATCATCTTCCTCATCGGTGACGGCATGGGAACGGCTTATACTTCCGCTTACCGTTATATGAAGGATGACCCTTCGACTAAGATCATGGAGAAAACGGTATTTGACCCTTATCTTGTGGGCGCTCAAATGACCTATCCGGATGACGACACACAAAACGTAACGGACTCGGCTTCCGCGGCGACCGCAATGTCTGCTGGTGTGAAAACGTATAACGCAGCTATTGCTGTCGATAATGACCATACTGAAGTGAAAACGGTTTTGGAGCAAGCCAAGGAAAATGGAAAGTCCACCGGGCTTGTAGCTACCTCAGAGATCACTCATGCCACACCTGCTGCCTTCGGTGCTCATGATATAAGCCGGAAGAACATGGATGCAATCGCAGATGATTATTATGATGAATTGATCAATGGGGCGCACAAAGTCGATGTACTTTTAGGTGGAGGAAAAACCAATTTTGTACGTGAAGATCGTGACTTGACCAATGAGTTTGAAAAAGCCGGTTTTAGCTACGTGACGGATCGCAGTGCCCTTCTCAAGGATACAAATAAACAGATTCTCGGACTATTTGCTGACGGAGGTATGGACAAGTTGATTGACCGTACTAGCGAAACGCCTTCGCTGGCCGAGATGACAAATTCAGCCATTGATCGCCTGAGCTCAAACGAAAATGGGTTTTTCCTCATGGTTGAAGGAAGCCAGATCGACTGGGCGGGTCATGATAATGACATCGTTGGTGCTATGAGCGAAATGGAGGATTTTGCTGCAGCATTCGAGGCGGCTATTGATTTTGCCAAAGAAGATGGAGAGACACTTGTCGTAGCAACCGCCGACCATTCCACTGGTGGACTTACGCTCGGGAAAGATGGAGAATATAACTTTTTCGTGGATCCGATCAAAGCAGCTGTACGCACTCCTGACTTCATGGCAGCTCAAATCGCTAAAGGGGCTTCCGTGGAAGAAACACTTAAGAGTTATCTCAAACTTGAGTTAACTTCCGAGGAGATTCAATCGGTTAAAAATGCAGCTAAAGACGCAGATGTCACGACGATCGACAATGCCATCGAAGCCATTATTGATAACCGCTCGTTCACTGGCTGGACGACAGGCGGACATACGGGAGACGACGTGCCAGTCTACGCTTACGGTCCGGCAAGTCATCGATTCTCCGGCCTGATCGACAATACCAATAATGCAGAGATCATATTTGATATTTTAAAGAAGCATAAATAACAATCTGCCTCTCACCAGTAGCCCTTCTCTATTTCCGACAGGAATCGAAGAAGGGCTTATTCTTCTTTATCTTCATAAAACCTAATGAGAGAATAATAAGAAATGATACAACTATTGGTTTAACTTTTCAGGATTCTTCACTTTGATCGATACCACTTCTCCGCAGTTCAGACAAACGGTATACACCTTTTCAGATCCAATCGCTAGTTTCTTATCCACCGGACGGAGGTTGATAAAGTCTGAAGCTTGTACAAATGAATTTCCTCCACAATCATGACATCTCTTTTCAGTTGCTTCCATGTAGTCTGATTCCTCCTAGTCATTTACTTTGCTGATTCTTATGAATGGAATCTCCTGTATTATAGGAAATGAACCACTTTCAATATACCGTATTAACCAAATCAGGACAATATTAACACGTGCCATAAATGACAATAACACTGGATTTTCAACCCTAACCCTAAAGGGTTTAAAAAAACAAGAAGCCGCGTCTCGCGCGACTCCTTGTCTATCTTAAGCTTCCCTCGATTCAATCTTTCTGGCTTCTTAATGTAATTTCAAATTATGAATTTGTCTCTCCTGCAAAAACAACTCTCCCAGTGCAAGTTTATTCCTGCTCGCTATCCGTTGAGAGTCATGTCGAACATCATGCTTCACAAGGCAAATTGGCTGCACATATAAAATACTATCCGATAAAACAAAAAAAGCCGCCATTCAGGCGACTTCCTCTGTGTGAATTACATGTGCGAGTTGCATTGCAAGATGTTTATTCATGAATCAGCATATACACTATTTTAGCCATTTCTGCCCGTGTGACTTTACCTTTCGGATCAAAGCGAAGGTTCGCTTTGCCTGTCATCAGTCCCAGCGCATTCACATGCTCTACAGCATCTTGAGCCCAAGCAGATACCTGGCCTTGGTCAGAGAATTCTGCTCTTACCGTCGATTCCTGCTTCTCCATAAACAATACTTGCTGAGCTTTCATCAACATCACGGCTGCCTCTTCGCGGCTGATCGAATCCTTCGGCCTGAAGAGATTACCGTTTCCTTGTACAATGCCAAGTTCGGTCGCCTGAGCAACGGCTGCTGCATAATATGCATTGGCTGGTACATCGGCATATACCTCGGTTTTCCCCGAAGAATTCAGCCCTGCTGCACGCATGATCAGGGTAATGAAGTCGCCTCGACTTACCTGCAGAGCAGGACCGTAGTTCTCATTGTCCATCCCCTGGATCAAATGTTTTGCCGCCAACGTATGGACGTAACGCTCAGCCCAGGAGTCTTTCATATCCTTGAATGGTTTATGATATTCCAGGATTGCGTACAAACCTGGTTGCTCCGCCTCAAACGTCACCGATCCGCCTGCGAAGCGACCGCCTTGATATTCCATTCCTTGCCCAAGCAGATATACACCTGCATATTCAGATTGAATCTGTTTTTGCTGTTCAGCCGTCAAGATTCGATTAATCTCGACCGGACTGCCGAACTTCGTAACCTCCGTCTCGTTCTCTCCATGAATGAGGAACATACGAAGCGATTGCACTAACTCCGTGCGGGAGTAATGCTGCTCCTCCAATAGATGGTTATCCAATATCTGCTTCGCACTATCGTTAGATACAGTACTGAAACGCAGCAGCAGCTGGTCTGTCTCTCCCCATTCTTGCGGCAGGGATCCAGCCGGGAGCGTGACTTTTAATACAGGTGATGAGATTACTACGGAGAGGCCGTCTGCTTTCACCTTTTTCACGGCACTGGCAGGTAGGTATACATCAAACTCCCCGTTATCGTTCTGCTCTTGTATGCCAGCAAGTGTAATGACTACTTTCCCCCCACTCGCTGAACTCGCGGCTTGCTCCAGCGCTTGTGCTTCAGCACGATAAGTACCATCCGAAGATGGATTAAGCGTAATTTCACCATTGCTGATCGGTGCTGCTGGCTTCGTCACACTATTATTATCTGCTGGAACTGCCGGATTACTGTTACCTGAGCCTCCTCCATTACCCGGAGTCTGTCCCCCAGGAGCCGAGGTCCCTGTATAGAATCCCCAAATATCGGATAGAGCACTTCCACTATGCTGGTCTTCAGCTTTGGCGTACCATTGATAGTAGCTTTCGTTAGAGAGTCCCTTCCATACCATAGAGGCTTCTCGTCCACTCGCTACGTTCGTTTTTGAACCGATTTTCTCATCTGTGTAAACTTTAACCCCGATATAATCCGTGGCTACTCGCTTTGTTGTTGGTGCCAAACCAAGATCCAGGCTAAACTCATCTTTGCCTTGTTCGGTCTCTGGATCGTAATAGTTGTAGTCATCTAGATAAGGTGAATACGTCTTGATATGGAGCTTGTTGTTTGCCATATCAAACTGCATAAGCCGGATATAACCAAGTCCTCCTTCAGGAGCACCTTGATAATCTGCCAGCATTTGATAGACGTTACGGTCAGGAATGCCATCTCCGTTATCATCCAGCTGATCAACCTTAAGCTCGGCATCGTGATAGTGCCCGGAAAGAGCAGCAATCACGTTTTTGTTCGGTTTAACAACCTTCTCAAAAATCTGATCCGCAATCGGTGAACGGTTATTGGATACGAGCAAATACTCATGCAAACAGAGAATTGCTTTACGTTCCGGGTACTTGGAAACGATGTCGTTCATCCACTCAATCTCTTTTTCACCGAGTCCCCATCCCATATACACAATGACAAAATCATTGCCGTTCGCTGAAACCAAATCATAGTGTCCACGGTTATTCTCGTATGAACCACTAAATACCTCATTATTGATGAACCGGTTCGCTCCAAAATACTGCTGGAACTTCGCGTAATCGTTATCCTGATGTCCCACGTCGTGATTTCCTGCCAATACTCCATAAGGTATCGAAGCATCTTCAAGTACCTTCATGTTTTTGTCTGCTTCAATCCACTGGTATTCCTGGTCTGCCTTATCGACGACATCCCCGGTATGAATAACGTACTTGATGTTCATGTTTTCTTTTTGCCCGGCGATCCAGTTGACGATGTTTTGATAAATTAGTGGATAGCTCTGGGAATAGTACTGCGTATCCGACATCCAAACAAATGAAAAATCGTACGGGTCCTGTGATTCCGGTGAAGGCTTATTGCCTGCAGCAGCAGCTGTTTCCGCTAGTTCGTCCTGCACCATAATCTGAATCACATCTTCGTTTTCATAATCACCCGCCTGTACCACAGCCTTTAATTCAAAGTCCTCTGTACCGGCAATAACCTGATCCAGCTGATTCCATTTTTGCTCGCTTATGCTCCAGGCATACAAGCTTACTTTCCTTCCTTCAAGCGACTTGCCCTGCCATTCGATTTCAACACGATCTGTACTTTTCACGGATGGATCAAGCTTCACTTCGAAGCGTTGGTAAGGAAATTGCTCAACCGAATCATTGACGAGATATGTTCCGTCTACCGCAGCAATTTTTTTGTAATCCTCTGCATTCATGTCCTTTTCTCCGGAAGGAACCATTTCTCTAGGCGGCTCCGTAACGGAAGTATTCAGGTATCCTGCAAAACCTTCGGCTCGGGTTGCATCGTATTTATAACCTTTGTAAAAGGTTACATTCATGTCGTCTCTGCTTGGGTCCTGAACTTTAACTGTCAGGTTGGCGTCTATGCCAACATTGGTTTGATTTTGCTTAGGCGCCACCAATTCCGGTGGTAGCGGGTTCTCATCGGGCACTTCAAACTTTACCGTTCTCTCCGCAACGTTACCCACCTTATCGGCTGCCTGAATATGCAGGACATGCTTCCCGCCCTGCATCTCTCCCGACGAGGTTCTTAACGGAAGAGTAATTACTTTGTCATCCAGCTTCACACTAACCTTGTCCACGCCAGCTATCGCATCCTCAATTTCGGCATCAATGACGAATTCTCCGCGATATGTCTTACCATCTTCAACGGTTGGCTTAATGTCAGGTGCCGTATTGTCCACCATCACTTTGGCCGTTACCTGCTCTGAACCATCCGTTACGGCTACTTCATGAGCACCGTCCGAGGTGTGGGTTGTGTCCCATGCATAGGCTTTAGCTGTAAGATGTTCCGATTTCAGCTCAAAATGGAAGCCGATTGATTCGCTTTTCCCGGCAGAATCACCCATTTTAATCTGTTTTTCTTTTTCGGCGTAGGCAGGATCCCATATTTCAGTCCCATCAGCCAAGAGCAAACGGACGTTTTTGACTTCAAAGTCATCTTTGTTCTCTTCCGGACGTTGATCAAACGGCGAGGTTTTGGAACCAGCCCGTATGTAGATCACATTATCACCCTGAAGCAAACGTTCCGAATCAATAGGAAAGGATAATGTCGTATAGCTTGTAATCGGGTTCATGAACGTATAGAGAATCGACTTGTCCTCCAGCTCTGGTGGTCCCATGGTTACTGCGTTTTTAAAATAATAATCGACATTAACGGCTTCAAATACGAAATATGCATCATCCTCAAGCGCAGCATAAGTACTGTCATCAGGCAGAACTTCACCGTCAATACTGAGCCTGACGTCCATCCCCACAGCTTGCGAGGTTCCTTTAATGGTGTGCATACCGCGAATGGTATCCAGTTCCTTCACATTCAGTCGAAGCGGTTCATCGCTTACTCCTCCGGTCACGGATATAACAGCAGGCTCAGTTCTCGTTTCGTTAATACCGTCCGAAGCAACGAAATAATACTCCATGGTTTTGCGTCCGATGAGGTCGGCGGGTGACATGTTATAGTGGTACATCATGTCATCGTAGTCTTCTGTCAAACGATGTGCCGTAAATTCAGACTGTTTATCTGAACGAACGAATACCTCTACAGATGTTACCTCACGGTCATCTTTGGCATCAACGATCAGCTCTAATCCGTTCGATTGATCCGCCTCGGTCACATTTGTCATGTCCTGAACCGTTGGGGGTACGGCATCCAACTCGATATGAACGGGTACGGAAGGAACTTGTCCCGGCAAAATACTGGCTGGCGAAGGTGTTTCGACTCCAGAACTTGACTTGATCATCATTGTGCTGCCGTTTCTAGGATAGGTGTAAGTGATCGCTTTATCTTCCTTCGTTTCATCACTTTTGGTTCCATTTTCATAAGTCTGATCAGCATCGTAATAGGCAGAAGAGATTTCCTTGCCCGTATTCGTTTTGATTACGAGCGCTCTGCGGCCAGAATTCGCCATGCCATCACTCTGGATCGAGTGCAGCGTAATATTGGGGATGAGGTTGGTTTGATAAAATTGGTTGAAATCTTCCTCGGTATAAGCAGTGTTGACGCTATTTTTGATCCAAAATACAACCGATTGCTGCGCAGGAATAACAAAATCGGGATGAGCTGCCCCCCATTCCACATCCGCGCTTGGTCCTTTGTCCGGATAACGATAGTACAGGCTGTAATTTTTAAAGTTAACCGGTTGGTCTGTATTGTTATATATCTCGATATACTCATAAGCATCCGAAGACGTACCCGGTACATTCGTTGTATTCGGTACAAGCTCAGTAATAAGCAGCGTTGGTGCTTTAGCCGGATCGAATGCATTCAATTGAACCTGTGCCGAATACGGCTTGTCCATGCTGCCTGCTTGTATCCGGTATTGCAATTCGGGCTCGGTAAGTGCCGACGCCGGAATTGTTGCTGTATACTCATCTGTTTCAACTATATTCATCATGACTGCAACACTGTATCTGTTCTGGGAAGGCGTCTTGTACAATAGCTTGACCGCAGGCTGGCTTCCATCTGCATTTGTACCCAGATTCTTGATCTGCGCCTTTATCTCAACATCCTGAATGGCCAAGGCGTCAGTTGGAGCCGTATGCAGAATTTCGATTTGGGACCCTTCTTCCACAACTGGCGGAACTGCCTGTGCCGGATCAATGGATCCGGGTGTGGCTGAGATTTTCCCGGAATTCTCCATAACACTCATCTGAGTGCTTCCAGCTGCCGGATGTTTGAAGAATATCCCCATATTCGCTTTAACCTGAGCCGGTTCATAAGCTGCTGAAACGATACTCTCGTTGGCTTGATTTTTGATCACAAGTGACCTGGCACTTCCATTCGCCATACCAGCTCCACCCTGTATACGGAATAAGTGCTCTCCTTCGGTCAGAGATGTTCCATAATTTTGATTAAATTGCTCAGCCGTAAGATCGTTATTGCTTCCGTTCAAAATCCAGAATACGACCGGACTGTGAGCAGGAATCAGGATGTCCGCATCTTCTTCTGTTTTCCAAGTATCCTTATTATTGTAGAAGAAAGTATAGTCTTTAAAATTAATCTCTTGATCCGTGTTGTTATACACCTCAACAAACTCATACGCATCCGTACTGAGGTTAGGCAGATTGGTCGTGTCTGGTACCATCTCGGTAATCAGCAAATCAGGTCCTGAGGACTGCTGCATTAGAGACGTGGATGGCCGAATGGCCGCCGAGTATCCTGTCGATTGAATGATTTTTCCTTCCTTATCCATACTGTCAATGGCATAGTCTAACTCACTGCCGATCAAATTCTCACCAGGAATGTTCCCCACATAGGTATCCGGATTCTGCTCTAAGGGTACAAGTTCCACCGGAGTATGCATTTGACCGTCTACCGAATAAGAGATACGCCCGGTCCATGACTGGTCGGTGCCATATACCGTTGCAGTAACCGTGTAATCCTGCATTTCGTAAATCCAATCCGCCGGGGTGTGGTCTACCTGAACGTTTACAGCTTGAGTGACTTGTGTCTGTTCCTGGCTGTCTTCCTGCGGCATGCTTTCTGCATGAACTGCTGGCAATGATGTGAGAGGCATCCCGGTTGTCAAGATCATGCTGCTTAATAAAGCGATTGCAATACTTCGCTGAAGAATCCTTCTTCTGTTCAATTTAACCCGCATCTCCTTCTAATCCATTTTTGCTTACTCCACTTTGACAAACATTGTTTTATCATAAGTGGGATTTGTTAGGAGAGTGCGCTCCCTAAGTAAATTGAAAGTTAACGATATTACCCTTTCTCAATTAACTAGAGTTGAACAGACATAACAAAAAAAGCCGCAAATCGCGGCTTTTCATGGAATTCTATTCTCTATCAGGCAAGGCATTGATTTCAACAAATTAACGTCTGTCTACCAGATGTTTAAATTCTTCAATGTTCGTCTGAAAATCAGGAACCGTTTGTGTCTCTTCAGCAGCTTGGACCAGCTTCACAACCAAGTCATTATACGGTGTCGCAATTCCTGTACCTTCCGCTTTGCTCGAAACAACTCCATTAATGTAATCAATCTCGGTTTTGCGCTTTTTCTCCAGATCTTGAAGCATGCTTGCTTTGAGCAGCCGGGAAGGTTCCATCACATATTTCAACGTTTTAATCCGTTCAGGAATATCCTGTTCATTTTGGAGTTCAAGGGAGGCGATATCGAATCCGTTCATTTTGACAAATTCAATCCCGTTCGCATGTCCGACCTTAATCGTTTCGTCCGCGATATGAACAGCACTCACAATACCGACTTCATCATCCAGAATGTCTCCGTATTCTCCGTTCAATGCCGCCGACAGACCACTGAAGGCATTATTGATCAGCAGCTTGGACCATTTAGTACCCACTAAGTTGTCGGAAATGTGTGTTCCACCTACCAGATCCAAAACCGATTTTACACGCTGAATGCGATCGGACGTTTCTCCATTTAATTCGCCAATCTGAAAAGCATACTTCTTGAATTGTGTGTACTCCGTTGTGAGGCTTGATACACCTGGTTCCATGAACGTGGCACCAAATTCAACGGATCCGGCAATTACGCGAGCTGCACCCACTATGGAAGCCACGTCCTCTTCAGGAATCCCGTTCTGCAAGGAACACACGATACTCTCCTCATGTAAGAACGGAAGCAATTCCCGAAGGATGGTATCGTTGGATAATTGTTTGGTCAATAGCAGTACAAGATCATATGTCCCAGATTTTTGGTCAGGAGTAATGGCTTTAACTTTTGCATGAAACTCCGTTGTACCGACCACTTTAGCTCCCGTTTGATTCAAGGCATCGACATGCTCCTGATATGCATCAATTAACTCCACATCCATGCCGCCATCCGCCAGGTATGCGCCTACGATGGTTCCTAGAGATCCTGCTCCTAAGATTGCGATTCTCATTATAATTTCCTCCTTATTTCTGCTCAAGATAGTTATATACAGGCTGTGCTGCATTCAAGGTCAGGTCTGTCAGGATATGTGAAGCTGAAACAACTTCCAATACTGGTAAGTCGGCAAGGGGTGCGAGTGCATGTTCAAAAAGCTGAAGTCGTGCTGGTCCCGTCCATGCTTCCTTCACTTCGATATCCGTAATTTGAGTTCGAATCAAATCACATATTCTTAAATTCCCACTGTAATCCGTAGCAATTTTCATCATAAAGTTAGGTCGGCAGATTTCATTTCTGGCGAGTTCCTTATCCATCGGAACATGCTTATATCCCATCGTTGCAGTTGCAACACGAAGCGTTCCGTAATCAAGCGTACCCACAAGTGTATCTGAATCAATATATAGTTTGGGTGCACCTAACTTTTTGGGATACGCCGTAAGCTCTCTGCCACTTGCAATCGCAGGAAAGTTGTCCACGTACATTGAATGCACATAGTCACCATCCTCACCATTGAATCGCACAGGGATAACCTGCCCAGCTTCGGTATATGCACCTAATCCGGAGACATCCGGCATCCACATCACTTCAAATTTAACCAGCGGTTCAGTAATTTCCAGTGGTTCAGGCACCGCTGCCCGCAGAGCTTTTTCATCCGTTCGATAAATAATGTTTAAGTATTCCCGATTCACAAATTTATAGGGTGGCATGGGGTAAGCCGGTGCCGTTAGGGGTGTATTCAGATTTTTGGCTATGTTATTCACATCGATTTTCATGAAGGACACCTACCTTTTATGTTATGTTTTCTTCTCTCTCACAAATAAAATTCTACATTAATAATTAAATTTAATATAATACATAATAACTACTATATATATTTATTGAAATAAATAAGGGGTGCGAAACGAATGGAATTGCTGCAGCTCAAATATTTTCAAACCGTTGCCTATACCGAACATATCTCCAAAGCAGCTCAACAACTGAATATTGCTCAGCCCTCCTTAAGCCTGACGATCAAAAGACTGGAGGATGAGCTCGGTACAACCTTGTTTGATCGAAAAGGCAGAAACATTCAATTGAATTCGTCAGGGAAAATTCTATTGAAGCATGTTAATCGGATCTTTAACGAAATTGAAAATGCTCAACTGGAGATCCAATCGGAAGAACAACACGTTTCTAATATCATCCGAATTTCGATTACGAATCCTAGATTCCTTACCGGGCTGATTAGCGAATATATTCATAGCAACCCGCAAACCCAGATTCATCAAGGTATTGGAACGAAGAGCGAAATCATCACAAGCTTGCAAAAAGGAGACATCGATGTAGGAATAACGGGTCACCCGATCCAGGATGAGGAAATTGAGAGTTGTGTACTGGTTAATGAGGATATTGTTCTTGTTGTGCCTTCCCATCATCCGTACGCTGGAAAGACAAACATCTCGTTACATCTTGTTGCAAACGAACCCTTCATATCTCTTGCCGATAATGTGGAGTACAGCAACTTTACCACCATGCTCTGCGGGAAAGCAGGCTTCGTACCCAATCAGGCCTTTGAAGTGGATTCACACACACTGCTTGAAATCATCAAGCTTGATCAGGGAGTTGCTTTGTTACCTGTTTCCGTATGTAGAAAACTGGGGTTGCACTATATAAAAATTGCTGATGATTCAGCGATCTACCCGATTAGTTTATCCTGGACGAAACAAAAATCATTGTCTCCTTCAGTTCAACATTTTCGCGATTTTATCTCTATGTATTATGAATTGAATGCTGACCTCTTTACGGTGGTTAAGAACCGAAAGAATTCATGACAAAAAGGCAGCGGGATTCACCCGGCTGCCTTCTTCATTTTTACCCATCTTCCATTAATGATGATTTAATCAGCTACGGCTGTCTGCACCGGGCCAAGATTGGTCAGGCTAACACCAGACAACGTAATTGTGGTGTTACCGTCTTCGGCACCTGTAATATTCCCCATATCAAATACGATACGGCTGTTTGCATAGCTTGGTTCGGTTGTATCGAATGTGAAGGTGTACTCTTGTTCTTCCGTGGATAAGCTCACTTGCTGTCCATAAAATCCATGCCACGCGTATCCAGCGGGAACATCCACCCAGCCGATACCAACCCCCATTTTGCGCGCTTTATCCGCTTTGGCCTTGAACGTCAGCTTATACTTGGTTCCCTGCTGCATTGCAAAACCTTCATTAATAACCTGCCGGTCCCACGGATTCGTTCCCGCCTGACCGATTACAGCATGCAGCTGCTGATTCTCAACATGAATCGCAAGGTCAGATTCAACACCGGCTGCATATTTGAACCAGCCTTCGATTCCTTTGGCAAAGTCCCCATTCGGGATCAGATTGACGTGTACCGGCTGTCCTCCCTGATCCGCACCCGGGTTCACCTCGAACAACATCACATTTTGAATGGATACACTGTGCTCTTCCGCTAGCGGTCTGCCAAGACCTAAGTTCAGTAAGGCCGCCGCATCCGCTGTTTCTCCCATTGTAAATGTGAAGGTGTAGGGCTGCTTAATTTCAGTCAGATCTACCTTTTCATCCATATACTTGGCTTCGCCGCCATTACCTTGCGAGACCACTGCCTGTATTGATTTGGGTGCAGAGGCTGAAGCATCAAAGCTCAGACGATAAGTTTTGTCAGCCTCAAGAGCAATTGAACCCTGCTGGAAAAACGAATCCCACCCATCGTCGGTTGCAGCCGGCAACGTAATACTAATACCATGGTCTTTCCCATACGTAGCCGAGAGCACGTCGGGAATTAGCGTCCAATCCGTTCCATCTGCGGTCAGTTCGCCATTCCTTACTTTATTCTGTGAAACGTCCAACCAACGTGTATTATATTCGTTTCCTTCAAAATTCACATAATACGATGTTCCGGCTTTCAGTGAAACTGCTGGCAGATATACCGTCTTATAGGATTGCCATCCCCCCGTATCTCCAAGCAGAAGTTCGGAGCTTGCAACCGTTGTGCCTTGTTCATCCTGCACACTGAATCGGACTTTTGAATCGGCTTTGGCACTTGCCATCCTTGTGGAGAATGCATATACGCCATCATTTGCTGCATCGATTTTAAATTGCAGCAGATCACCTTCGTCCATATAGCTGACATGTTTGCCGCCTTCATCGGAATTTTCGAGCTGCAGACCTTGCATCATCCATGCATCCGTAGCAGGAATATGAGTATAGCCATGGATTGTTACCGGCTTACCTCGTTTGGTCAGCTTCACATTGTCGATGTAGACCTTCCCTTCGGAACTGCCGAATAAAAGCTTCAGTTCGGCTGTTACCGTTGCTGCTGACGTTGCGTTCTGTCCAATCACAATTTCACCCGAATAATTCTTGAGTTCCTGACCAAGTTGGATCTGCTGCCCTTGATTCACCTGCACATCATGCCCCTCTGCGGTAGACAAACTCAAATCCATCGTACGTGGCGTATCTGCCTTTGCATCAAAAGAGAATCCATAGGTTGTGCCCGCTTCCAGCTTCATTCCCGGCTGTACCACAGCCACCTGATCAGGATGGCCATTCGTTCGTAGAACGTCGACCACGAGCTGCCGTTCCATGATCGGAAACTTCAGGAAGTTGTTCACGGTAATCAGTGCTTCAGCATCAGACTGAACCTGTTTGGACCAGAAGCCGAGGCGATCCTTCCCTTGATCAAATGTGCCATTAAAGACATAGTTTCCATCCGGCAGTGCTTTGCGTTCCACCGGAAGAGAGTCGGCTTCACCGATATCCGTCAACCGCACATTGGTCACCGTAACTTCCCCTTCATTCAATCCCAGATTGAATTCAAACCTTGCATTGTTGTCTGCCCCATTCCGCATGTTGAAGGTGTATTCATACGGTTGCCAATCTGTAGTTAATGAGAAGCTCTTATCGTCGGAGTAATTTGTCCAGCTTTTTTCAAACTGCGTCACTTTCGAAAGAATGACACGATCAGCAGATGCCTTGGCATCGAACTGCACCTTGTATTTTCTATTTTTCTTCATATACATCGGCATTTGTGTCAGTTGTACGGAATAACTTTCGGTTCCGGCTTGTGAGATCGTTACTTTCGCTGCCTTGCCCTTCTGCACATCATCAATAACCTCTACCTTACCAGCCCCGCCTGCATTCGTGATGAAGTTCCATTCGTTTGGTACACCATTTAAATCCACACCTTCAGAAAAGCGTTCATTGTAGATCTGGTTTCCATCCGCTTGCGGTTCTCGCTGCCATTCAGGTTCGATCGGATTAGATGTTACGTCCGGCCATTCGCTCAATTTCTTGTACTCGTAAACCCGAACGAAATCAACACTCATCTTCTCAGAGACAAAATCACTTTCCGGCGATCCAGGCCAGTCTCCCCCAACGGCAAGATTCAGAATTAAATAGAACGGACGATCAAACGGAGCAGGAAAAGTGTAGCTTTCCGGCTGTCCCGCTGCAGTCGTCTCCCAGTTATTTACCTGATGATGCAGTTTGCCGTCAACATAGAAACGAATCATGCCAGGCAGCCATTCCACCTGAAAATCATGATAATCATCTGCGAACGATTCACCTTGTGGCAAGCTAAACTTGCCTTGATCATGCCCGTGTGAACCGTCTGGTTTTGGGGAATCGTAATGGATCGTACTGTATATTTCATGATCTTTGTTTGTACCACCAATCAACTCCATAATGTCGATCTCACCAGAAGCAGGCCATCCTCCATAATGAGCTTCGTCCGTAGGCATCATCCAGATTGCAGGCCACATGCCCTGCTGCGCGGGCAATTTCGCTCGTACGACCACTTTTCCGTACGTCCAATCGCCCTTCTCTTTCGTAATCAGTTTACCAGAAGTATAATTTTTGCTGCCCTTCTGCTCCCGCTTTGCTTCAATCTGCAGTACATTGCGGTTGCCATCTTTCACAATACGTGTGTTATTCGGGCTGTAATATTGCAACTCATTGTTGTACACAAGCTCCGTATCCTGAACAGTCCATTTGGATGCATCCACGGAAGGCGCATTGAATTCATCATTCCAGACCATCTGCCATTGCTCATCCGGAATCGTCGTTGCAGGAATCGGTTTTTCACCTGAAGGATTGCCCGGTACGGATGGTGTCGTTCCGCCTGAATTGGAAGAGCCGCCCCCACCTGTACTAGAATTGTTGCCACCGTTAGAAGTACCTGGTGTAGCAGCGTTTGGTTGCTCGGACTGTCCTGTCCCAGGCATAATGCTATCCTTGTATTGTCCTGGTGCAACCGCTTTCCCATTAAGCAATACGTTGTCTGCATCTACGTCCAGCAGATTGATTTTACCTTTGCTGTCAATCATGGTATTACGGGCTTTGCTGCTTACTTTTAATGTATTAATCGTACTCTCAGCAGACAACTCAACTGTAGCCTTTTGTTCAATAAACATGTTTTCAATTTGAGTTGTCCCTGTGATCTTCACATGTACCGGACTGGTGTTTTTGTCTACCACAACTCGATTCAATTTAGAGTTATGAATATCGATCGAGTGGTTTCCTCCGCCTTTCACGATTACACTTCCAGTGACCGTTACTCCGTCGAGCTTCACTGTACCTTCTCCAATAGCTTCTGTAAGTAACAAGTTTCCATTAACTGTTGTGTTCTTCAGCGTCACATCGATTGAGCGGACAATCAGATTACCTTCTACTTTGGATTCATAGGTACCTGGTTTGCTTTTAATATCAGCTATTAATGTGGACATGATCATAGCAGCTTCTGCTCTCGTAATGTTGGATTCAGGTGCAAGATTTCCGTTGTATCCGTTTACAATTTTATTGTTTACAAAGTAGTTCATCGCATTCCTAGCATAGTCAGCTACATCTTTGTCGTCTTTAAACGCAGAACCAAGCGATTTATTCTCACTGCCTGTCGATAACTGAAACGCACGATCTGCCATTACGACAGCATCCTGCCGGGTAATCGGAAGCTGGGGGGACAGATGTGTTGCATCTGTTCCCTGAATAATGCCAGATCCACTTGCTCGTGTGATCGCATCATAGTACCAGTCTTTTTCACTAATGTCTGTGTATGACGCCGCGCCGGGGCCTCCAGCGAATCCGAACACCCGATCGAGCATTACTACAAATTCGGCACGGCTGATACGTTCACTCGGTCTGAATGTGCCGTCCGTATAACCTTTAGTGAGCGCCATATCCTGCATACGCATCACTGCATTTTCAGCCCAATGTCCCTGCAAATCTTTGTACGGTGCCCGAAGCAGGCTTGACGCCTGCTCCTGCTCCGTTACCGTTTGCTGCTTCATCTGTTCTGCCCCGACTGTAGCCGGAGCTGCCAATGAAACGATCATGCTTCCTGCTACGAGACAAGCCAACCCTTTTTTCACTCATATTCCTCCCTAGAATGTGTGGTACTTGCAGGGCAGTACTACTCTTTTACTGCCCCAATGACGATACCTTTAACGAAAAAGCGTTGTAAGAATGGATATATGACCAAAATCGGCAATGCCCCGATGAAAATCTGTGCTGCGCGAACCGTACGCTGTGAAACATTTTCCAGCATGGATGGGTCCACGTTGATTTTACTGAGGTCTTGCTGCACGATGATGGTTTGTAGCAAGGAAGCCAGTGGGTAATTTTTGACATCGGACATATAGATCATGCCATCGAACCAAGAGTTCCACTGACCTACCATGGTAAACAAGGACAAGGTTGCAATCGCAGGCATGGATAGCGGTACATATACCAGTGCCAGGGTTTTAATGTGACCTGCTCCATCCAGATAAGCTGCTTCCTCCAGCTCTTTAGGCAGACCACGGAAGAAGTTCATCATCAGGATAACATTCCACACGGACAATGCACCTGGCAGCACCAGTGCCCAGATCGTATCCATCAGTCCTAGTTTCTGGACCAAGATATAACTTGGAATTAGACCTCCGCTGAACAAAATCGTAAATACAAAGAACCAGGTGTAGATCGAACGGCCTTTGAAATTAATATCTTCCTTCGACAGTGGAAATGCAGTGAGAAGCATAATCACCATACCAATCACCGTAGCAATGACTGTTCGTTTAACCGAGACCAGCAAGGAATTAATGAAATTTGAATTGCCGAACGTTTTGACATATGCATCTGTCGTAAAGCCAATCGGCCAGAAGCCGACAAGATTGGCTGAGGCCGGTGCCATGCTGCTGAACGAAACGGCCAAAATATGAATAATAGGCAGAATGCAAAGCAGTGATAAAACGCCCAGAAAAATATAGTTCGCAACGCTGAATATTCGATAGCCTTTTGTTTTGTAATACAAGCCCTTTTCTCCTCTCTACTAGAACACGCGGTAATTCGCCAACTTGTAAGCCATGCGATATGAGATAACGATCAGAATGGTTGCCACGACCGATTTGAACAATCCTACAGCCGTTGCGAAGCTCATTTTGCCGTTCAAGATACCAAGACGGTAGACGAAGGTATCGATGATATCACCTTTGTCGTAAACGAGCGGATTGTACAGGTTGAACACCTGATCGAATCCTGCATTCAAGATGTTTCCGATGGAAAGTGTCATGAGTACGATCGTGATCGGCATCAGGGCCGGAATCGTAATGTGCAGTGTTTGTTTGAACCGGTTTGCACCGTCCACTTCCGCAGCCTCGTACAGTGCCGGGTTAATACCGGACAGAGAAGCCAAAAACACAATCGTGCCAAAACCAAATTCTTTCCAGACATCACTAACTATCAGTGTTATCCGAAACCATGTTCCATCCCCCAGGAAAAAGATCGGATCCCCGCCTAATGCAACCACCAGCTTGTTCACCATGCCGCCCTGCGGCGAAAGAATATCAAGCAATATTCCGCCCAGGATAACCCATGACAGAAAATGCGGAAGATACACCAGTGTTTGACTGACCCTTTTAAAGGCATTCAAACGAACTTCGTTCAACAAAATCGCAAACAGGAATGGAGCAATTAAACCTGCGATTATTTTGAAAAATGCAATCACCAGTGTGTTCCATATGACCTGGCCTACGTCCGGGTATAAGAATAAATACTTGAAATTATCCCAACCTACCCATTTGGATTCGGTAAATCCGAGGTATGGTTTAAAATCCTGGAAAGCAATCACAATCCCGCCCATTGGTATGTACTGAAATACAATTGCCAGCAAAACCGCTGGTACGAGCATCAAATGCAAGGACCAATTCCGTTGCATGTTCCAGCGCTGTCTCGCCTTGATGGCACGCCCCTTGCGAGGCGTTTCTAACGTATGTTCCTTCACCCCTACATCCCCCATGTTCTAAAAATTTGTATTTTACAAGTGCATATGAACTTGTATATTAAAATTATAGCAACGGTTATTAGCAATCTATATCCTAATATTGCAACAACGATAACAATATTTTAATGAGTTGAGGGAGGCCCAGCATTGTTCGCACGTCTGAACGTCTTCACCAAAATTACACTGTTGTTTGTAGCACTGCTTGTCCTGGTTTTGTTCCTGTACACCTATTCAAACCGGGAAAGTGTACGTGTAATCGAACACGAAATTCAGAACAATACCATGAATCATTTGTCCACTTTTGCCGACTCTGTAGAATCTAATATTTACCAATTATCTCTGTATGGGATGTCCATTGGGCAAGATTCGAGCATACAGGAATATCAGCGGCCGGATTACAAAGATGTGCCTTATGAACGTGTCAAAGTTGGAAGTGCCATTCTTGAAAAAATGAATCTGTATAATGCAGCCAGCAAATGGCATTCCACCATCACCCTTTATTTTCCAAGGTTGCAAAAAGTCATTTCCACGGATTATTATGCTTATATCCCGTATGAAGAGGATGAATTTTCCAAGCCACTTTCGAAATCATGGGCATATAAGCATAATCAATTTGTGTGGTACACGACCGATCCAACAACAGCGATCGCCACCCCTGGGAAATCGAGACTCATTACCAAGATCAGCTTTCCAGTGCATCATTTGATCAGTATGCTGGACCAGAACAAATTGAATAACAAAGGTGACCCTTTTATGTTCCATCCCGAGTTTGGCTTAATTAGCAACACTAGTGGAAATGACACATTGACTGCAATTCAGACCAAGCTGAAAGAGATGCCTTTGCAGGAAAAAGGCGGATTCACCACGACGCTTGACCGCACAGAATACTATGTTTCGTACATACAGTCAGGCAGTCTGGGATGGTACTATGTAGACTACGTGCCTATGCAGCAAATTCTAGGGCCGATCACAAATAGTCGTAATCTCTTCTACGCTTCCATAGCCGTTCTAATTGCCATGAGTGTTGTGGTTTTGTATGTGCTGTATCGTAGCGTGCAGCTCCCATTGCTTCAACTGGTGAAGGGAACGAACCGTTTGTCGACTGGAGATTTCTCTGTTCGATTACATCATTCTTCACGTAATGAATTCAGTTTATTGTTTGCACGATTTAACATCATGGCACAGCGAATTCAGGAGTTGATTGAGAACGTGTACGAAGAACAACTCCGAAGACGTGAGGCCACATTGAAGCAGTTGCAATCACAGATTAATCCGCATTTCCTATACAACTGCCTCTTCTACATCAAAAATATGGCGAGGATGAAAAATGAGAAAGCCGTTGTGGCGATGGCGCTTAATTTAGGTGAGTATTATCGGTACATCACCAGATCCGAGAATGATCAGGCCACCGTCAAAGAAGAGTTGAACATGGTGAAAAATTACCTGGAAATCCAGGCACTCCGGCTGGAACGCATGCATTTTAGCATCGATGTACCGGATGATATGCTTCATAAAACGTTACCCCGTTTAAGCTTACAACCTATCGTTGAGAACGCTATCATTCATGGCATTGAACCCCGTACTGAAGACGGTCATATCAACATAACAGGTTATCATACGGATGAATTGTGTACGATAACCGTCGAGGACAGCGGGCTGGGTATGACGGAGAATCAGATGCAAGAATTGGTTGATAATCTTAACAAACCGCTCGATGGCAACATGGGATGCGGAACTTGGAATGTTCATCAGCGTTTGTCTTTTTTGTATGGTGAAGACGCGGGTCTAAGCTATGAACATACGCCTGGAGGAGGCGTTAAGGTAAGCATTACATGGTACAACAATATCAATGAGTAGGTGAAGTACATGTTACAAATGTTGTTAGTTGATGATGAACGTTCCGTTGTAGAAACGCTGGCGGAAACCATTCCGTGGGAAAGCTGCGGAATCGGCACTGTACACGAAGCTTTGTCAGGTGCCGTAGCACTGGAAATTATGGAGAATCATGATATTGATATTGTAATTACTGATATTCGCATGCCGGAGATGTCCGGTATTGAGTTAATCACGGCAATTCACGAGAAATGGTCGCATGTGCAGACCATTTTACTCTCGGGCTTTGCTGACTTCGAATACGCCAAACAAGCGATGGCTCAGGAAAGCTTTGATTATTTGCTGAAACCTGTAAGTGATGAGGATCTAATCGAAACCGTACAGCGGCTTGTTGACCGGATCAAACAAAAATGGGAAGCGGCTGCCTCCTATCAACGTGCCTTGCATGCATTCCAGGATAACTTGCCTTTATTGCAATCTACGATGCTCCATGAATTGCTGACAGGCAAAACCTATTCTCCCTCAACGCTCGCAGACAAGCTCGAATTACTACATCTGCCCTATTCGGTTGGTGAGGAGCTGGGCATGCTTGTTATTCGAATGGAAGAGCATCTATCCGAGATGGCTGACCATGATCTTTCGCTGATGCAGTATGCCATTAGCAACATTATCAGCGAGGTGACGCAGCAGCATTTTCATATGTGGCATACGCGGGATGTCCATGATTATCTGGTTGTGCTGGTTAGTGTCAAAAAAGGCAACACACAAAGTGTGAGCAAAGAGGAAAAACCTCAAGTGCTGCTGGAACATTACGCTGCCCAAATTCAGACAAACGTTCAGTTATATTTAAAAGGGGCTATTTCAATCGCAGTCTCTCACTGGGGCAAATTCCCTAATGAGATTGGTGAGATTTATGAGAGTGCTGTCAGATCCATGCGGAAGCGTATGGGACATGCGCAGGGTTTGTTCATCACGGCTTCAGACGATAAGGATGTACACCCCCTTCCTGCCATCCGCTCTCTGTACAAGCCTCCAACCCTATTCAGTCTTCTGGAAGCCGGTCGCTTTGACGATGTGGAACAGAAGATTGAGGTCATTTTCGAGGAATTACTCGAATCGGCGCAGCATCATGATATCGCGGAAACGACAATTGAGGTTTATCATGCTTTGGCTGGGGCTTTTGCTTATATCATCCATAAGAATGGGAAACAAATTTCTTCTGTCCTCCCTGCCGAAATGTATAGATACTTTCAAGCTCCAAGCTATGCTACTGCCCAGCAGTTGAAAGACTGGTCGATCCGCACACTGCATTCCATCAGTGATGACGCAGAACAGGAGCTGAAGGACAATCACAGTACCATCGTTCGCAGTGTCAAAAGCTTTGTGGATCTGCATCTGGCTTCCGATGTTTCCTTACCTGCTATTGCAGAGCATGTCCACCTGCACCCAGTGTATCTATCCAAAGTATATAAGGCGGAGACAGGAGAAGCGCTGACGGCCTATGTCTATCGGTTACGGATGGAGAAAGCAGCTTATTATTTGCGTTCGTCCAGCGCCAAAGTATTCGAAATTGCGGAGCTTGTCGGCTACAACAACACGGCATATTTTATTCGGGTATTTAAAAAGTTTTACGATCTTACACCGCAGGAATATAGAGAGAATCTGCCGGTTTGAAGCAAAAAGGCCTCGCTGGAATGATTTCCAGCAAGGCCTTTTCTTTGTACTTTCCCACCTGCTTTAGCAGCTTGGTTAGAACGAAATAACGGATAAGATTTAATTACTTGGCTCGTACTTACTTTCCGCTCGTAACGGATTGGTACCACTCATTAACTTCCTTCGTATTTTGATCTCCACCGGAAGATCTCCACTTCTCTACAAACGTATCAAAAGCATCGATCGGAGCTTTACCATAGATGATTTGCGAGAACAGGTCCTTCTCCATTTTGGTTAAGATGTCGTTGTTCATTTGCATTGACATCGTTGGTGCACCAGTGAACATCTGTTTTAAAGCGATATCTTTTTGATCCTGAACAATCTTGGCCGCTTCCACCATTGGTACCGGTACACCAGACTTAAGTTTTTTCTCGAAAGGTGTTGTTGCTTCTTCACCGTTAGCAAACTTCGCAAGCGTAGTCATGTTCAGACTCGGGATACGTGCACCATCAAACGTTAATGTGTATTTCTCAGGTGCATAACCGCCTGTCACACTAGCATCCGTTGTTACTTTGCCGTCTTTCATTGCCCAGTCATATCCTTCAGCGAAGCCATTTTCGAATTCATCACCTGCTTTTGGATTAGCAAAGTGATCAAACAGATAGTTTTGATAAGTGAAAAAGACTTCTGGGTTCTTCATATCTTTGTTAATCAGAATTACACCGTTGTCGTTCGCGGTACCGCGTCTGCCTGCCTTGCCATCAGGTCCAGATGGAATCGGGTAAGCTTTGTACTCCGCTTCCGGATTGTTTTTCTTCACATCTTCGAGCGGCCATGACGGCATCCAGTGAGGCCCGACAACAATCCCGGCTTTACCTGCTGTAAACTCTTCTGCTGCTTTGGTTTCATCATATACCCCAGCTTCTTCTGGAATATACCCTTTTTTCATCCAGTCAGCCAGTGTTGCCAAAGCTTGTTTTGCTCCTGGATTTATAGAACCGTACTCCAGTTGGCCTTCTTCGTTCAGATTCCACTGATTTGGCATCGTGCCGTAGGCTCCGAAGACCCAACCAGCATCAGACATCCATGTGCTGAGCCAGTTTTTGAATCCGATGGTCAGACCGTAGGTGTCTTTTTTACCATTGCCATCCGGGTCTTTATTCGTAAACGTTTCCATAATCACTTCAAGATCAGCCAGCGTTTCAGGTGCCTTCAAATTAAACTTCTTCATCCAATCCTCGCGAATCCACATCACTGGATCACTATTGTAGGAGTAATCCAGAATCGGAATACCAATTCGTTTACCATCCTGCATGTACGGATACCATACGGAAGGATCTTCATTCACGGCAGCTTTCCAGGTATCACTTGCATATTGATCAAACAATTCACCAGCATCAACGAACTTGCCTGTTTCAATCAACTCACGTGCCAGATTGAAATCGCCGCGATACGAAATGATGTCCGGCATTTCTGCATTGGAAGCCAGCGACAAGCGCAGCTTCGTTTCAAACGCATTGTTGGTGGACGGTGATACCCACTGATTTTTTAATTCAATGCCGAGCTTGTCTTTTGCCCATTTGGTGTGCACGTTATTGTCCTGATCTTCACCAGATTTGAATTTGATTTCGGGTCCCCAGGGACGTAAATAAGTAAGTGTTACGGGTGGATCATACTTCCCGTCCTTCAATTCCAGTGCAGTACTCGGTGTGCTCGGTGCAGCCTCTTTGCTTGCTCCACTGTTACATCCGCTAAGAACTGCTGTAAGCGCCAACATTCCTGCCAAAGCCAAACCGCCAATCTTTCTTTTCTTGATTGTTTTCAACTTGTGAGTCCCCCTGTATGTAGTGATGTTGTCTACAGAGTCCATCATAATGAATGAACCATATGAATGCCCATACTAATATTGCAACATTTATTGTATTAATTTAGGATATTAAAAAGTGAATATGGATGTTGTATTAGTACAACGTCTTACTCTTGTCTCTCTTGTTTGTCAGGGTGACCGAAAGGTTCCAGCAAGTTCATTCCCACCCTTTTCCCTCATCATCTTACGTTTCGATTGTTCTGTAAAGGTTGAAAATGTTCATAAAAAAACAGAGGATTGCGGACGTAATCCGCTCCTCTGTTTCTTGCAGTTTATTGCACTAGTTGGACCTGATCGTGAGTTTCTGTTAATTACTCGTATATTTCACCCAATCATATTCGGCATGCAATGGATTAGCACCATTATAAGGCCCGAGCCAGCTGTCCACACCCGTTCCATTCCAGATATTCATCATAATTTTACCTGGTGTTTTCGGAATATTGGTTGTGGCTGTATGTTTCAGCACGCCATCGACGTACCACTTAATGTGACCTGGTTGCCAATCGAACGCATACGTGTGGAATCCCTGGGACGCATCGAAGCCCAGATTCACGATTTTCTCATGATTTCCAACGCCGTTTGTATAATAATTGAATTGTACTTTCGTTGTGTCTTTGCCAAGGAACTCGATATCAATCTCATCCCATTGTGTGCCATCAGAAGGACCGGTATAGGTGAAAAAAGAGGATACAATCCCTGTATTTTTAGCAGGCTTCATACTTACTTCATAGAGACCATAGCCGTAAGTATTCGTTGACCGATATTCTCCACAATCAAACTTGTTGTATGAAGGACTTGTCAGACTCAAGCGCAGCTTGCCATCATTCGTAAAATTAGCATTATTCGCCCGCCACGTGCAGTTGAACATGGAACCGTTGGAATACCCATCTGCCTTCTGCCAGGTACTTGCATTGTGATACGTCAGCGGTTCCCAAAACACCCACCCAGCAAAAGCGCTTACCGAAATAAATAATGAAACCACTCCAGATACCATCAATGTGAACCAAGTCTTCCTCTTCATCAATACACCTCCATTTCGTATTCCAACCGTGTAAACAATTTTCTGAAACTCCCTTCGCTCCTAGATTCGTTTCAACAGCCAGTGCTTGATTTAATCATTTCATAAAAGCGCTTACATTGGTTGGTATTTCCATTTTATATGGTCCATAATGGGTGAACTATAGCAAAGTTTAAAGAAAACATATTCATTTTTTAAGATCGTTCTTCCTTTTTCAGTTGTCATGTATAAAAGCCCATTTTAAAAGAATGGGCCTCGTTATTTACTACGTACGACTCGTAATCCCTGATCGGGACCAATGCCATTCGCATCGAATTTTCCTGGATAGGAAATCTCTGCTGTATTTACACTACTGACCCAGCCCCCACCCTTGCTGACTCTCCAGGTGTTGTCCGGCGTCTCCGGATGGCTGTGCCATTCCCAGCACCATTCTCTAACATTACCAGACATATCATAGATACCAAGTTCATTGGCCCTCTGCTGACCTACTGGCTTGGTTTGATTCCGATTGTTTTCAATGGCTGGCCAGTTCCAGTCTCCTGTTAACGGCTTTTCACCGGCATTCATCCAGTACCACGCCACTTCGTCTGGATTGTTGCCTCCGCTATAAGTAAAATTCTCACTCTTTTGTCCGCCACTTGCGGCATATTCCCACTCTTCTGCCGTTGGCAGACGATATCCATTCGCATCTTCATTGATGGTTACAGTCCATTTAACATTATCATTTTCATTCTTATTATTCGGATCCAGCGTTTCTTTATCAATGGTATAATACGGTTTAAGGTTTTCCTTCATGCTGCGTGCATTACAGTATTCGATCGCATCATACCAGCTCACCCTTTCAACGGGCCGTTCTTCCCCTTTAAAACCAGAGGGATTGTCTCCCATAACGTCAGCCCATTGTTTCTGGGTCACTTCATATTTGCCGATATAAAAGTCAGACAGTATGATGTCTTTGCCACTATAAGTGCTTTTACTGCTCTTGAATGCCCCACCCTCTACCAATACAAGATCATCACTCACGGTAGTACTGCTGCCTGTCGAACAAGCACTTAATCCAACAAAAGCTGCGATGAGCAGAAATATCATCCACTTTCTCATCTGTAGGTCTCCTTTAAAACGGGAATGGAGAGCAAGACAGATCCATAGACCTGCCTTGCCTAAGTTTTAGACTAGCCGATTGAAAAGAGAGCGCTTACCAAACAGTCACATTCGAACTACCGCTACTTTGATATCCTTCGGTCGCCATCACTTGATAGGACCAGCTGTTACCCAAGTACATGCCCTTGCTCGCCCACGCATTTACGTGATTCTGGAACGTAATTTGGGAGTTTACACCGATTGGACGTTTGGATTGTCTAACACTCCAGTATTGCGGGAATGTTGAATACCCGTCAATGGATGGCTGATTGTATCTCATCGTAGTATAGATGTCATATGTGCCACCATCACTGGTTACTGTGCCTTTGTATGTTCCAGTTGGACGGTATGTTCCCCAGTTATCCACCACGTAGTATTCAATTAGTGCATTCCGTGTCCACCCGTAAAACGTCAAATATCCGTTGCCGGATGGAGAGAATACACCCGCATTGTAATTCACTACACGATTAGGTGTACCGTAAGTCCACCCTTTACCGACAACAAAGTTCCCCGTGTTCTGCCAGTTTACACTGTAGTTTCCTCCCGAACCGTTCACGGCATTAACAGTACCCCCGCCATCTGTCCAGTTCTGCCAGTAATCTGTAGCACCTGTCGTAGCAGCGAATACACCAAAACTCATGGAAGCGGCAAGGACAACAGTTAACAATTTTTTTCCGAATTTAAACATGGAAAAACCTCCTGATATTTGGGTTAGGTTTTGAAAAATTCGGTACTTTTTGGGTAGGCACTGGAGTTGGAGTTGAATTGGTATTTATTTGAATAGACGTTTGGAAAACAGATACAGATCATTTTTCCACACTGGCCAGTCATGACCTCCGCTCTCTTCATACCAGATGTGCGGTACGCCCTGCTGTTCCAAATATTGATGTACATCAACGCTAATTTGGATAAGGTTATCCTGATCGCCACAGGAGATCCAAAGAAGCGACAAAAGCGAGGATGCTTCCTGCGGATTAGGAAGGAGCAGCTCTGGCGCTTTGGTGTTTGGAGCGGGAGAGAAGGCACCGACCCAAGCGAAATGGTTGAGATTGCCCAGTCCTATGTTTAAGGACTGTCCTCCGCCCATGGATAAGCCGGCGATTGCCCTATTATCCCTGGTTGTACTTGCGGAATAATTGGCTTCAATATAAGGAATAAGGTCATCAATCAAGTCGGATTCAAATCGCTCAAAGGCTTTTATTTTCTCCGGGTCAAATAGATCTCCCTCGGCTCGATCGTTGGGCATGGCGCGACCGTTGGGCAAAACAACAATCATGGGCTCCAGCAGGTTATCGTTGTACAGATTGTCCAAGATGATCTGCGGGCTACCATGCTGCTGCCATTCCATCTCATCTCCACCGATCCCGTGAAGCAAGTAAAGAACAGGGTATGTGTTTTCGGAAGAAAATCCTGGAGGTGTGTACACCAGCGCTTTCCGTGTATTCCCTACCGTAGTGGAATCATACTCTATCGTCTCTATTGCTCCGCGAGGTATATCATTGCGGTATTGGTCAAATCCAGCCGGTGCTGAAGATATCATGTACAGTACTCCCTTCATAGGTGCATTTAGTTATTGGATTAATCTCCGGCCTTTTTTTGTTAGCTGACATAGCCAAAACCAAGAATCGTGAAACGTTTATCCTCGTGCCCGTCTGCCATTTCGATCTCGATCGTATGCTCGCTGACGTGCTTCTCTTGAATCAGGAGCATGGCATGACAGCGTGTCCAATTTACTTCATGCGGATCGGCAGTTTTGGTGAGAACACCATCCACTTTGATCCGGGCTGTTCCGAACTCGTCGCTTCCGGAGTCTTTGAAGATTAAAAGTAGACATCTGCAACGCATTTGCAGCTTGAACTTTTGTGCTTCGGCCCTCTCACCGCGGGTATACATCCAATTGTGCGGAAAGAGCGGCGTAGCATAATCGTGATCATCCATCTCGGCCATCTGCAGGTCGATATCCGTCTGCGCGAAGCACCCGGGGTCGATTTTGGCAAGCTGATTGCCATTTTTCCGATCCAGAAGTTTCACGTGGACGAAATCGTCCCCAATCAGAGGCGGCCTTCTCAGATCATGATCGTCCTGGTCCAGTTCGGCATGATTCACTGCATCAAACAGGTGACCCAGTGCATCGGCCATGATCTGATGTCCCAGGTTGGTCGGATGATATATATCATGAAAATATTGCTCTTTGGTTACGACGTTACCTTCTTGCTTGGTCTTGTGGAATTGCTCGACAAGAGCATCCTTCATGCTCACCATGGGCAGATTGTAATGCCAGCCCACCGGAGCTAGGCGATCCTGTAGATTCCAGTCGTTCTCAAAGACACTGAACAAAAGGATGACTGCAGGCTTGTTATCTGCAGCAAGCGCTTTCAATATTAAACTTTCGTAACAGTTCCCCCGGGTTTCATCGTCCGCATCATTAACTGCAAACTCAATAACGACGATATCCGGTTGAATTTGACCATCTCCAAGCACATCACGATCATAGCGTATCATTCCCAGTTCGGAAGGCGTTCCGCCTACTCCGGCTTTAACCAGCTGAATGGAACGACTGTCTGATGGAGCAAACATCGCCTTGAACCGCTCATACGATCGATAGGCGTAACTACGGAGATGAATAGGGATTGCGCCAGCGCCGTGGGTGATCGAACCACCGATATAAGCCATAACAACAGGTTCACCCTGCCCAGCCTTCTGAATCGCCCGTTTTAATCTGGCATTGTGACCTTTGTTCAAAATAGATTGGCTAATCATGTTGTGATATTCAGGGGAGCAGTAATCGAACGTTGCCTCGTTATTCGTCTCCTTCACTCCAACGGGATCGCGCGGTGCAGTTATCCCTTGGTGTATATCTGCTTCTGGTGTATCTCCTGCATCGCGAACCATGTTTACCACCATCCTTTCTTCGATCATAAAGTTCATAGTCATTTGAAGGAATCCAAACGGGTAAAACTTTATGCTTGGTGGGTCCTTCTTCACGAGTGTAACACTTACATAATTTTACAGATACCCGATGAAGTATAGGACTTGCAGCCATCATATCATTTCATTTTGGTCATGATAATCGGAAAAAGGAAAGAACTAAGATTTCCAATGTAAACGCTTTAATTTATACACATTTACCGTGTTATAATTGGTTTAACGTTTGCATTAAAAGGAGGAAAACCCATGAATATCACCGGTCAAGGCGCCTATGATACAAATACATATAACAATCTCTTTCACAAGTTTGGTTATGAGGAACAGGAAATAAATGCACGGCTGGAGGCGTCATGGAACGAGCTGTTTTATGGGGAAGAGAATACGCGAATCTATTACCCGATGGGTGAGGACAAAGGCTATTTACTCGACACCGGTAATAACGATGTTCGCTCCGAAGGCATGTCTTATGGCATGATGATGGCTGTGCAGATGGACAAAAAAGAAGAATTCGATCGGCTCTGGAATTATTCCCATACGTTCATGCAGCATGCTGAAGGTCGATACAAAGATTATTTTGCCTGGCACTGCAAACCTGATGGAACCCGCATATCTCAAGGTCCTGCACCTGATGGTGAGGAGTTTTTCGCCATGGCTCTGTTCTTTGCTTCTAACCGCTGGGGTGATGGAGATGCCCCATATAACTATAAGGAACAAGCCAGAAGAATCCTCCGCGCATGCATTCATCAAGGTGAAAATGGCGAGGGGGATCCGATGTGGGACCCGGAAACCAAGCTGATCAAATTTGTACCGGAATCTCCATTCAGCGATCCATCCTACCATCTCCCCCATTTCTATGAGTTGTTCGCATTATATGCGGATGAAGACGATCAAGCCTTCTGGAGAGAAGCAGCGGCGGCAAGTCGAGCTTATCTGCATACCGCCTGTCATTCTGTAACCGGGCTTTCGCCTGAGTATGCGAACTATGACGGGTCGCCCGCACCTGTTCAGCCGCATGGTGATTTTAGACACTTTTACAGCGATGCTTACCGGGTTGCCGCGAATATTGCTCTGGACTGGGAATGGTTCCGTCAGGATCCCTGGCAGGTGGAACAATCCAATCGAATTCAGTCCTTCTTCCGCAGCATTGATGTCGCCGAATATCGCAGATATACCATTGAGGGTGAACCGTTCGATGAACCTTCCTTGCATCCGATCGGTCTGCTCGCTACCAACGCGATGGCCTCACTGGCTGCAGATGGTCCACATACGGAACATTTCGTACGCCTCTTTTGGAACACCCCCCTGCGTCAGGGTGAGCGCCGCTATTATGATAACTGTCTGTATTTTTTCAGCTTGCTGGCTTTAAGCGGCAGATATCGGATATATTAATCACTCTCTACAATGAGTCATCGTACAAACGAGTTCATTTGCAACACAGCGAATCTCACAGACTGAAATCTCAACGTAAAGAGGACCTTTCTGGCGATAACAGCCGTGGAGGTCCTTTTGTACAATAACGTTAATTACTAACCGCGATAAATTTCCATTGTTGATTCGTTGCGCCCGTGTACGTATTCTGCTGCAACTTGGCACCATCGGATGTGGAAGCGTTTTCTACTTCAATCGCTTTGTTGCTGTTTACGTTAATGATGCTCCAGTATCCATTCCCCAGATCGTTGACTTTGAAATGCTGTGCGGTCGTGTTCAGATTGCTCATGAGCTGAACCGCTTCACCGTTCGTGAGGGTACCGTTGCGAATATCAATCACTTTGTCCGGTGAGTTCACGCTGGTTAGTGTATAGCTGCCACCCCCAATGGAGGTCAGAACCCACTTCTGAGGATTGCCGCCCAGATCGCTCCATTGCTGAAGCTGAAGATTGTTTTGATTTTGCCCCCCAGGAACGTCAATGACCTTACCCGAATGTCTGGCCACAATTTTGTAGGTTGCACCTGACACAAGCCCGGTTGTTGGTCCACCACCATTTCCACTACCAGGATATGATTGAGCACGTTCATGGTACCAGTTGAACAGGAATCGTCCCATGGCACTTCGTGAAGCATCGCCATCCCATTTCAGTCCAGCCGTTGGATCGGCAAAAGAGCTGCGCTGCCCCGGCTCAAGAATGAAGCCGTTCATGTGAGCTGCAATACTAACGTTTCCAGCCGCATTGAAAATGGTTTTGGTATTGGTACCGAAACCTTCGTTGCTGCCATTAAACAGGTTCCAATAGGCCGAATCACCAGGTTTGTTCTTAAACCAGGTTACTTCCGTGATATTGATCGGATACTTGTCTGCAGCTGCTTTCACATTGGTATTCCACTGATCCTGCAAAATGGAGAAGTTATCGTACGCGCCGTAACCCGGATACCAGTGAACCGCATATCCGTAGTTGTTCAGGGGATCCGTCAATGGATGGCTTGCCGTCAGACTGTAGAACTGGTTATACCCCAGACCTGCAGCCCAGATTACGTTATCGGCACCCTGGTTACGAATCGTGGAGATGATGGAGTTCTGGAAATTGCGCAGGTCATTCCAGTGATCCACAAAATCATTTTCCCCGTTGTATCCGCCCCAATGTCCATTCGCATATGATTTCACTGGCTCGTTAATGAGCTCGAAGTGAACGTTGTCCGCACTTTTAATCTCGGGACGAGAGGCAAGATATCCCCAGATTTCATTGAATTTCTGCAGGTTGGAAGCTGTGGTTGCCTGGTCATCCTTCAACGTAAAGTCAAGTCCCAGGACTACATACACACCCTTGGTTTTGGCATATTGAATGTAGGGGATAATGACGTTCTGCGTAACCGTCTGCACACCGGCAAAATTGTATGTACCCGCCGCCACATCACCCATGTCCTGACGATCAATGAACAGACGTACCTGATTCATATTCCAGCCATGATTGCTGCCGTATTTCGGACTCGTGTCCGCAAACGTATCGGTGATGTCTTTCAGGTAGGCCAGTGTAGCCGCATGACGATTGTTGCCGTGCAGATTAAGATAATAATTGCTGTCCTGATATGTCCAGTAGGCACCTGAAGGTTGATGCCATCCGTTTAGAAGCACAGGCTGATTGTTGCTGTTCACCAGATTCTTGCCATTTACGTGAAGCTTGCCCATAGGCATGCCAACCCACGCCTCTGCGCGGCTTCCTCCCCATGGAGCAATCGTAATCAGTAAAGCCAAAACGAGTAAAAGTTTACAAGACATCCACATCTTTTTCACTTTATATCCTCCTGTCATGATCGATTGCTTTTCCTCAATGCAATATCCGATGAATTGCAGCAAAGCCTAAGAGTGGACTAAGCATTCGTTGGCGCACGCTTCCGTAACCCGTTCCAAACGTTCAGGCGCAAGACTCCTCCTCCTCTCTTCAGATCGGTATCGATCTGTCTCGGATCTTTCTTCACAGTTAAGCCCAGCGTTTTAGCCAACGATTCCTGTACGTTCTACACTTTCCACGAAATAACGCTGCACGAAGAGATAGATGACAATCAAAGGAAGAATGGCGAGCAATATTCCCGTATCCTGGATCATGCTTAGATAAAAAGGATCAGCCTTAGAGGCCCCGTCACTAACTTGTTGTGCCAGATTATACGGAAGCGAAGACAGTTGGGTCGACATGACCTTACTTGAAGTCAGATACGTGGTCGTGTAGAAGCTATCATTCCACTGCCATACAAAGGAAAACAGCATCACGGTCACCATGGATGGAATTGCATTCGGCAGCATGATTCGGGCAAATGTCCGCCCAATGCCTGCCCCGTCCACATATGCCGCCTCTTCCACTTCCTTCGGAATGCCGCGGAAGAACTGACGAAAGATGAAAATATACAATCCGGCTTTAAGCGAATTGGCCGTAATGGCCGTCAGAATGAACGGCCAGTAGGTATTCAGCAGGTTCAACGGTTTCCCGGTAATCAGTGTCATCAAGCCCATCAGGTCGAAGCTTTTCAGATTCAGATACACCGGAATCAAAATCGTCGTGGGCGGAACGAGAATCGTGAGAATCACACCTGCGAACAGCAAGTTGCTCCCTTTGAACTTCAACCGGGCGAAGCCATACCCTGCAAGGGCACAGGATGCTGTCGTTAACAGTGTTGTTGTCGCTGACAGCGCGAAGGTATTGAACAGAGTCGCCCAGTAATCCATAACCCGGATAGCCTGCTGAAAGTTATCGATCGAGAAATTCTGGGGGATCCATACCACCACTGCGGAATACAGGTCACCCTTATCTTTGATGGACGTTGAGATTTTCTGAAATATGGGAAAGAGGATAACAAAGGAAAGTCCAGTAATCAGTACGAACCGAATCACAGACCAGAGCCAGCCTTTCCAGTGTTCCAGCGATAATAATCGAGAAGTCGTCACGCTGAACGTCCTCCTTTCTAATCTTGATAGAAGACTCGTTTCGAGAAAATAATGGATACAATCACGAGAATGATGGCAATCGCCAGAAAATACACCCATGCCATCGCCGAGCTGAGGCCAAAGTCAAATTTCACGAATCCGGTATCCCGGATCAGTTCAGTCATGGCGTTATTGGCAAACGAGTCGATAATGGTGTAGATCGCATTGACAAAGATCAGCGGACTGACCATCGGGAATGTAATCTTCCAGAATGCCTCGTACCCGGTAGCACCTTCCATTTTGGATGCCTCATAGAGCTGAGGCGAAATGGTCTGGATGCCAGCCAAAAAGATCAAAATCTGCACGCCCGACTGGCTGACAATCTGATAGATCCGATCCACGGCACTGCTCAGATACGTCACGATCCATTCGCTCACCCCGGCATCCAACATCAGATTTTCAAGCTCAAATGTACCTAGTGCGCTTCCTCCAGTACTGTTCTGATTAACAGCATCAATCAAGCTGGTGCTCTCCAGTGACATGATGACACCGGATGCCAAAATAACGGGCAAGAAGAATATGGAACGTGCCATAGCCCGGCCTCTGAACTTCTGGTTCAGGATAACGGCGAGAAACAGGCTAAATATGACAATTAGCGGCACATTGACAAGCACATCGGTAATCGACTCGATCAACGCCCGGTTAAAACTGGTATTAACGGTGAGCGCCTGAATATAGTTGGCAACCCCGGTGAATTGAATGGCAATACCTTCCGCATTGGCCTGAATCGTGCTCATGCTGTAACGCAGCGACGCGAGCAGCGGGATGAAGAAAAATAATACAAACCCGACCAGCCATGGAAGCACGTAGATGACGCCCCACATGGCTTTCTGCTGAGCATACGTACGACTTCCCGATTTCCATTTCAGGAGTGTCTTCAGAGCTGCTCACCACCCGTCACATAACCTTGGGCTTCCACGGATTGGCCCTCAATCTCTACAGGAAAATCATTATAATTCACGATCACGAAGCCCCCGCCATCATAGGTTGTTCGGTACACACCTTCCGCCAATGCTTCATGCGACTGCATGGAACGCTTGGCAAATGGAAGATTGGTCTGATTGACCTCGCTGTACATCTCGGCAGCCAAATCCACCCACTGCTCGTAATTTGCTGCGTACAGATCGTCATAATCGGTCTGTTTAACTACATGATTAGGCGCATTAAACCAGGCAAAGTACGGACTCGCACCGTATTCGATCAGCTTCAGCACATATTGTCTCGGGTTCGTATACGTCGACAGATTGTAAGGAGATCCCGTGTAACTAATATTTCCATGAACCACCAATTGAAAGAATGGAATCTCCTCATCCTCCAGTTTGAACTGACTGCTGCTCATTGGAGCATCCGTCAGTCCGGTAACATAAGGCAGGGCGTAGCCATTTCCACCTTCGGCAACAACGGAGCCTGCCTGCTGTTTGATCTGTTCCAGCGCTTTGGTGACCACGCCCAACGCTTCCGTTCGATCCAGCAGCTTCTTGGGATTCATATCGCTGTTCAGCTGTTCAGCTAAATCCTGCAGGCTCAATGATTGTGCCTGCGCTTCTTGTGAAATAGACTTCATCTCATCCAGCATATCTGTTGTAACTTGATCCAGCTCGTTGGGCGAAAGTACATAGGATGGTGACCTTTCGCGGTCACGGCGCTGTAAGGCTTGATTCATCGGATACACAACAGCCGGTTCCTGGGTTAACGTTCGTGAAGCCTCTCTATTTGGTTTAAACCCTTTCTTCGACTGCACATTCAGAAGAGCTATATCCGGATAAAATCCGATACCCGCTTCCCGTGCGTAATTACTAAATTCGCGCATGCCCTTCTTGCCACCAATAGCTCCATCCACCGAAATGGAATCCGGCAGCCTGTGGTGCAATCCATCATTGAACCATCCGGCGTAGCGAACCTGAATGTCGGATACATTTTTCTCCGTCAGCGTGGACAGAATCTGCTTGGCTTCCTCAAAGGTCGTAAGAGCCTCTGTCGAATCATAAGGAATACCCATCATATGCTGCCGGGTTGTCATCCCGCCGAACAATTTCAGATAAAATGGAATTCCGGCCTGTTCTTTACCTACTTGCTGCTCGGGAAGTCCGCCGGTTTGCAGCAGATAATTCCGATAGAGTTCGGCCAGCCCAGAGTAGGAAGCCTTCTCCTCGCCGACAAAGGCGTATCGGACAACAAAGTCTGACGCTGTCGGTTTCTTCTGGAATTTGGGAAGTGTTCGCACCATGTCACTTGCCTGAAGCGTTACATCGCTCTTGTTCATGACATAGAAGCTTGGATATACGTTGTTGTAGCTGTTCAGCTTGCCGCTGATATCCGCATTCACCACTGCCACAGCGTCCCCTTCCTCGATAATGCCAAGGAAAGCTCCCTCTTTGCGAATCAGTCCAAAGACCGGCAACCGGGCTTTGGCTTCATTCGAGCCGGCTTCCCGCAGCTTCATTGTCAAGTCAGGGCCGTAAACATCTTGTTGATAACCGGGATACTGGAGCTTGCCATTGTTAAAATGGATCAGTGCTCCCGAGCCGTCCGGTACAAATATCGAGCCCTCTTCATTCGTGCCTCCGGCTCCGAAATATTCCAGTACGGATATCGTGTTGATCGGATATTCTTCCGGAAAATGAATGCCGGATGCAGGAACACGCACCAGCAGATTCTCACCATCCAGTTCGTACTCCAGAGTCATCATGAAAAGCCGCGGTCCACTTCGCTCCTGATCGATCCCGTGTTCGGCATGGTCCTGTGCCAGGTCTTCTTCCGTATAACCAGCCGTGTCAAATGCCTTGAGAGCACGAGACAGCTGAAGTCCCTGCAGGGCCTTATCGATTCGAACATAGACACCTTCTTCTTTGTCTTCGGTATACCCGATCTTCAAGGCGCGTTCTCCTGCCTTGTCGAGCTGCGCTAACAACTTTTGCTCAAATCGTTCCTTGCTGATTTTGACCGGCAAATCTTCAATGGAGCGCTCGGTGCTCCCGAACTGATAGTGAACCCGGACCCCGCTTGGCATAGCCTCATAGCTAACCTGCTTGTGACCGATGCTATCCGTATAAGAGTTCACCGTACTGCTCTGACCCTGGTTGTTGAAAAAGCTAAGTCTGGCTTGGGATGACAGAAGATCTTTGTTAATGCCGGCTGCAATCCCGTCCTGCTCTCGATCTGCCGGATTGCTGCGCCAGATCTGTCCGCTCTTTCTGTCCAGGACAGCAATCTCTGCCGTCTTTTCATCGATAAACAGCTGCAAGGCTTCATTCCTGGCAATACCAATCATGCCTGGCAGGCGAGGATCGCTGAAAGAAGATTTCAGTTGTTCTCCGGGAGGCAGGGAGGGAAGATCGGCCTGATCTACAGCTGCTGCTCCCTCACGAGCTTGCGGTGATAGCGAGAACTGGCAACCACTTAGAAGCAGACTGCCAATCAGCAGCATTCCGGTTATTTTTTTTGCTACAGCATATTTCACTGGATGTCCTCCTTCCTTAGCCCCGAAGCACGATTTCTTGATAGATGGTTACGACAAACGATACGATCTGCTGCACCAGACTGAAGAAAAGCAAGCACAGAAAAGCCATAAAAGCCATGGCTACCAGGGTAAGCAGCATCGTAAGTACCGTCTTAGCCGGTGTGTACTGATGAACGGTCATGTTGCCCACGAATAACAGATACACCGTCCAAGCCACAGCAAGTGCGTTGGAGAAATAATAAAAGGCTGTCTCCTGCGCGGAAATGACGAGACTCAGCCAGATCCACGGGAAATGAATCAGGAGCAGCGGCACCAGTGCAAAACACGTCGACATGAAAATCTCCGAAAACTTGCCTTCTCCATCCATAAGGGTCGTTAACGACCAGTTGGCCACACACCAGAACAGTACCGGGATCATGACATACAACACTTCAAGCAGGCTGTTTAGATACTTGGGATTGTTAAAATTAATGAGAAATCCGCTGTACTGGGCATGCAAAATCTTGGTAACCGTCAGCAGCAGCATAATCATACAGGCAATCAGCAATGTCGTTCGTTGATTACGTTCATATTTCAGTTCCCAGTACCCATCGAACGGGTGAAAGATGAGATGCAACGGATACTGGTATAGCTGCTTACTTGGCGCTTGCATTTGTTGTCCTCCTTTTCTGCCTGCGAACGATGACGACGGTTACAAACGCAGCAACAGCAAGGAATAGACCGGACATCATCCACGAAAAATGCTCACGCATCAGTTCCTTGCGGAACAAAAGAAAAGCTTTGGAGTAACCCTGCCGCTCCATGCTCCGTTTGAAGTATTGCGCAGACTCGGCGTAATCCTTCTGGCGAAGCAGCGACTTGCCAATACCCGCATAGGCATACTCCAGGTTCGCATTCATCTCGGCGGCCTTGGCGAACAGCACCGAGGATTGATCTTCATCTCCGTTGTAATAACTGCGTACTGCTTCGTGCAGCGTACGTCCATATTCCGTTATCTCGAATACCGTAATCTCACCGAGCGCCTTATCCAGCACAAGCATTCGGTCTCCTGCACGTTCCAATGCAACTGGTGTGTTAAACTGTCCCAACCGATTGCCTAACCCCCCAAATATATGGAGCAGATATCCATCACCGTTATAGGTGAATATTCTCCCTCTGTTGGAGTCAAGCACCGAATACATGTCACTGTCTCCCACGTCTACATCAATCAGGCGCGATGGCCCTGCTTCATTTGTGTACATCAGATCACCTTGTGGGTAATGATAACCTTGTCTGCGCAAGATATCGGTCCCTTGGGCATTCAGCTTCTTGATTGGATCTTTGCCGCGGTCACCGCTCGTGGCGTAGATGAATCCCTCTTCATCCATATCCAGGTTGGTGAATTCCGTCGGCGTGAACATGACCATCTGACTGCGCTGCTCGCGCGTGGCAAATCGTTTCCACAAATACTCTACCGGGTCAACTTGAACCCTGTTCGCCCCGATAAAGGAGGAAAATGTACCGTCGGCACTGAACTCCATGAATCCGTCAAATACACCCGCCGCCATGACGTAAATGCGGTCTCCTTTATCCATGACAACCCGAACGGGTTTGAATTGAAAATCCGCTTGTAACAGATCCGATTTCGGTTCAGCCACAACCTTGACCAATTGGCCTTGTTCATTCAGATGAACGACCCGTTGATTGTCGGTATCCGCAATGAGAAGATCCCCTTTTTCACTTACATACAGCCCTTGCGGATTATTGAACTGCTCCTTCTTTCCCTCACGTTTAAAGGAATCAATCGTCCGGACTAGCTTCAAATTACGATCCATTTCCACAATGCGACCATTGCCGGAATCCAGTACGAACACCCGCTGATCCGCTGTGACATGCATGTCACTGGGTTCTTTGAATGCACCGGCGTTCACTTTTTTTCCCGTAATGATGGACGTGGCCTCGTATGCTGCAGGAGCCGGAACGGAATCGCCCCAGTAGGAATATTGGTAAGCATCCTGCTTGCCATCTGCACTCGCGGGTGCTGCCTCCTGGCTGAACCACAGGAGGCAGACCATGCCCATGATGATCCAGCCCTGCTTGTTCCATGTGCTTTTCCGCACCTCGCTGCCTCCTTTCTACTCTTTCATGCCCGAAGTAGCCATCGTCTGCATGACGCTGCTCTGGGAGATGATGAACAGGGTAATCGGTACGATCATAAGCAGCAGTGCAACCGCTGCACCAACCCCCGCTCTCGCTATTCCTCCCTGAACAATCTGGCTGAGCGCGTAGTGCAATGTTTTAAGATTTTCACTGTAAATAAAACTTCCACCGTCTGTACCCCAGAGGGCGGGAAACTGCAATATCATCAGAGTAAGCCAAGCCGGCTTCACATTAGGCATCACAATACTCCAGAAAATCCGGTATTCATTCGCGCCATCAATCTTCGCTGCCTCCAGCAGTGCATCCGGGATCTGTTCCATAAACTGTTTCATCAGGAACAGTCCCAAAGAGAACGCCAGGGATGGCACGATAATCGAAGCATGACTGTTAATCCAGCCGAGCCAGGACATAACCATGTAGTTCGGGATGGCAGTGACATGCGGCGAAAACATGAGGGACAGAATGACAATTGTGAACAACACCTTAGAACCGGGAAAACGATATTTCGCTAGTGGATAAGCCGCCGCTGAGGCCAGAAGGATATGTCCTGCCGTCCCCAGGATCGTAATGAGCAATGTATTGGCAATATAGCGGGATAATGGTACCCACGAATTGCCCATCAGATTGATCAGATCCGCGAAATTCTCCGTTGTCGGGTTGTTCACCCAGAAGCGCGGTGGAAATATAAACAATTCATCCAGTGGCTTAAATGCGTTGTTAACAGCATAGATGAGAGGTAATACCATAAATGATCCAAACACGGCCAGCAGGGCAAACAGCATCAGGCTGACGGTAAATGACCGATTCAGTCTTTTGGGCATGCCGAACACGGCACGTACTTTGCTGGTCATTGTCATTCACCTATCTTTCTCAGCATTTTTTGCGTCAAGACGTTCGTACCAAGCATCAGTGCAAACAGCACCGTTGCAATGGCCGAGGCATATCCCATCTCGAAGCGAATGGTGCCGAAGTCCATCAAGTGAGTAACGACCGTATGCGCTGCATAGTTAACACTTGGGAAACCGGCCAGGGCAATCGAAATTTCGGCTACCGCAAATGAAGCCGTAATCTGCATGACGGCGCCAAACATGAGTTGGGGTCTCATCGATGGCAGGGTAATATACCAGAGCTCCTGCCAGCGATTTTTGATCCCATCCACGGTACCGGCTTCCACCAGCGAGCGGTCAATCGTCTGCAAACCTGCGATAAAAGCCAGGAAGCTGGTTCCGAGACTGAGCCATAGTTGAACGATAATGACGATGGCCAGCACGTATCTCTCATCTGCGAGCCATTGGATGGGTTCCAGGGTGACACCTAGACGCATCAGGAAGCCATTCATGTACCCGTAGCTGTCACCGGAGAAGATGATCAGCCAGATGAAAAACACGTTACCGGATATGGACGGAGCGTAGAATACCAGCGTCATGACTGCCCGGATTTTGGGCGACAGTTCATTGATGATCCACGCAAACAAAAAGCAAGCAATATAACTGACTGGGCCGGTGATGACGGCAAACAGCAGCGTATTTTTCAGAGCAATTAAAAAGACATCGTCCCCCAGGAACAGGCGTGAATAGTTTTGCCAGCCGATAAAACGGGGCAGCTCCAGCATATTGAAATGGAAGAAACTGAGACCAAGCGAAATGCCGACCGGTATGACAGTGAACATGAAAAAGATCAACATAAACGGTGCCATCAATACGTAATAGTGTCTGCTGAGATACAGATCCCGCTTCAAAAGGGACCACCGGCTCGCTGGACGCGTATGGATGGCAGGAGCGGCTGCTGTCTTGGTTGTTTTGGCTTGCAACCGTTACCCTCCCTTCCTTCTACTTCAGATTGAATTCCTTGCGCTTTAACTCGATTTCATCATCGATATACAGGACATAGTCCGACAGTGCCTCACGCGGGTTTTCGTTGGCGTTAACCACCTTACGGAATGCATTGTCCAGATGCCTGCCTGTGAAATAACCTCCCGGAAGCTGTGGGATACCTTGTACCCATTTCCATTGTTTCTCCAGATTTTGATAATCCTTCACAGGCCAAGGCAGCTGCTGCAATGCCTTAATATTCGCCGTCGGGTAGCGGGCAGCCGCTCCCATCAGGCCTTCCATTTCTCTTCCGTATTCGATCTGGGTCTGCTCATCGGTCCACCACTTCATGAATTTCCATGCAGCTTCCTTGTTGCCTGCATTTTCGAGCATCATCACGGCGCTGGTCGCACTGGCTACCTCATGCCTTATCGTACCGTCGGGAAGCTCAGTACCCGGAACAATGGTAAAATCCCAGAGGTTGCGAATTTCCGGTGCCATAACCGTCAGCATGTTGTACGTCGTATAATCGGCGATGCCAATCGGCATTTCCCCGGTACGGAACCGGTTTGGAAAGTCTGCCTTGAGCGGAAATTTGTAATTGGTATAGAACTGGGTCCAGCGTTTAAAAGCATCCATTGAAATCTCCGAATCCAGTGCACTCTTCTTCTGATCTTCCGTATAGAAGGTGCCATCATTCTGATACAACAGCATGGCAAAAGTAGAGTTCGGTACAAGGTTTGCATTGTTCAGCGTATCCTCGATGGGCAGATAGAACTCCATGTTGTGTTTTTGCAGAACCGCGATGGCGTTATAGACGTCCTGCCATGTCTTCGGGGGTTCAAGGCCCAGCTCGTTCAGGATATCTTTACGGTAGAAAAGCATCGGGAAGTGCTGCTGCTCCGGCAGCGCGTAGACCCCGTCATTGTAACGGTAAGGCGTCAGTCCGCTTTCACGGAAACGTTCGGAAATCTCTTCAAAGTCCGGGAACTTGCTCAGATCCGCTGCCGCATTTCTCATCGCATAGTTCACGGGAATGTCCTCGCCCATCTGCATGGCCACGTCCGGTCCTTCCCCCGAAAGCGTTGCAGGCAGCAGAATGTTGGGCGGAACAAGACGCAATTGTACCGAGACATCGGTATCCGGGGTAAACGAATCATCGATCAGACCCTTAAGCACCTGGGCCTGATCCCGTCCGGTCGTAATCCAGACGGTAATCGCGTCTTTCTTTTGCTCCACGTTGCCGATACTGTCGTAATCTTCCGTATAGGAAGCCACATAGGCACCCAGTTCATGCTTTACTTGCTGGATAGCTGAAGAATTCGCATCCGGCAAAGACCCACCTGGCTGGGATACGACAAGGTAATCCATCGTAATGGGCTGCTCTCGCACGGTCAGAATCCAGGTGCCAAGTCCGCCCACGTTAATCTTGAACGTATCCAATCGTTTCGGTACCGTCTCCGGTCTGGCCACCATATCCTTAAGCTGAATGACCATTGCATTCAGAATCGCAACTTTATCGCTCTGCTCACCCGTGGCCTGCTCCAGATAGGCTGCGACCGAGCTAAGTGTATCCGCCTGTCGTTCAAACACCTCCGTCATCTCCGGAATACGGCGTTCGAGCTGATAGTCCCGCAGCGGATCAGGCTGGTTCGAAGTAATCATTAATATTTTGCGGTACATCTCGTTCAGTTCCAGCACGCTGGACTCCACCGTACGAAGCAGCGGGGCAATATCACCCAGTGTGACCGTCATCCGAATGCGGTGTTTCCCTTTTTCAAGATGGAACTGATAGGGCTGTTCTTCTCCGGCTCCGAGGACTTGCGTTTGCCAGGAAGGACTGTAATTAAAACGAATGCGTTTCATTTCCTTGAAGGGTACCTTGCCGTCAATGGTCAGACTGCGGGTGGCATAAATGCCGCGCAGTTGATCCTGCTTCACCTTCAGCCCGATCTGATATAACCCGTCTTCCGGCACGTCAATTTCCCACTCAATCCATTCACCAGGCAGTTTCCAGTTTATCCCTCCAATGGCGTTAATCCGAATCTTCGAAACGTGATATGGCTCGAGTGAAGGACTGGATCGATCCGAGATGGGTGACAGTGTCGGCGAGGACTTGCTCGCTGCCTGCTCTGCCTGAACCTTCAGCATGACAGGAGCAGCCGGTTTCAAGCCACGTGTCTCATAACTTGCCTGCAAATCCGCATAGGAAGGGACGTCCTCTTCCTGATACAGTTCGATATAATCAATGGCCATGCTCTCTCTTAGCGAGGTGAGCGTTAAATCCTGTGTTCCCTTTTCAAAATAAAATTGGAACGGCTCCTCGAAGTAACCTGCGCTATCCCTGAAGGAAGCGAGCTGCCACTCGGGCTGTTCCACCTGTCTTGGCCTGAGATCGTTGCCGCGGTCATCCCGCCTGATGTCTTCTTCCCGATTGCCCCACACCCTGTCGAACAGCAGGACGTCAGCACCCCTGAATGGAACCTGCCCGTTTAGCTCCAGCCTGCGTTCAATCCCTGAACTCTTGCCTTCAACGGGATAATAATGGATGCGGACATGGTACAGACCACTCGATTGTACGGGCACATCCCAGCGAATGCTTCCGGTTTCAGGCGTAATGACGGCTTTGCCATCCAATCCTTCATATCCCTGTACAACTTCGAATGCTCCGCCTTCGGCCTGAACATAAGATTCGCCTTCAATTCGTATGACGGTATCCGGCTTGGCACTGCTGGCATGCATACTCAGATAATGTTCATAGCTGCTTTCGTCGTCCGTGTTCGAGACCGCTTCAAAATCTTCGAGCGCATGTACCGTTCCCGTGCTTTGATCACGCGATGGATAGATCGTCCAGATCGAGAACACTAAGGCCAGGACAAGCACCAGAATCAGCCCCATTTTCTTACGTGACCGCATGTTCGAATGTATCCCCTTTCCTGTAAGCGTAGCGACCATAAATCGGTTGACTAACTAACCCGGACAGACCACACCGATACTGATGCGTTCTGCCCGTGTATAGTGTAGGTGCTTATTTATATACCTCATCAATCGCTGCCTGGAAGGGAGCCTTGTATTTCTCAATCAGCGTAGAGACGGATACGCCCTCTTTAAGCTCTGCATCAAAGTCCCAGAATGGCAGGGACGGGAATGTATTGTGGTCGAGTACAAGCATGCCCTCTGCAACCTCTCTGGCGTTATTGATGTCTGCCTCATCCGTCAGGTGTGTCTCCAGCGTGGATTGGCCGGGATACTCGTAGATCGAATCGATCTCGTTAATTTTCTCCCAGATGTACATCAGTTGTTCCGGGTTCTCCACCGCTTTAGGAATTGTAATTGCTTGGTATCGTGATTCACCGGAGTGATATGCCGAAGCACTTGGCCCTTTGGGAAAAGGTACAAAGCCGATATCATAGTCCTTCATATCCGTCATAATGCCTTCCACTTCGTACATTGCCCCTGAATACATCAGCGTATTACCTTGACGGAAGAAGGTGGATGGTTCTGTCCAGTCACCGCCTTCTGAAGCTCTGCCGACTTTCTCAGTTGCTAGTTTGGACAGGAAGTTTAATGCTTCTTTGGTTTTCGGATCTTCTAGGTTCTGCTTATCCTCTTTGGTCAGAGAAGCTTCGTTGGAATACAAAATGGGTTCAAGAAGGCCCGTCTGAGCAAGTCCCCACGTATCCAGCTTGCCATCATTGTTACGATCCTTGTTTGCTTCTTTTGCGACGCTGAGGAATGTATCCCAGTTCCATTCATCGGCATCCACATATTCCTGCAATGGCTTCATGCCCAGTTCTTGCATAAGGGTCCGATTATAGAAAATGCCATTGATAAACGAAGACTGATCTTCGGTAAACCCATATCCCTTGCCTTCGTACTGCATATATTCCTTGGTCGTTTTCTGGTTGAATACCTTGTCGTTTTTGATATAGTCATCTACTGGCCACAACAGATCCTGTTTGGTTAATGCGGGGATGGCGTAGTCCTTACCGAGCCTTACAAAGTCCCCAAGCGGTTCACCTGCCATCAGGGAAGCCACCACTTTCTCCTGATACTCACCAAAGTCGATGGAAATATATTCGATGTTAAAGTTGTGTTTTTTCTTCAGTGCTTCCAGATTTTCGAGGCGCTGAATATTGTCCGGGTTATTGTCCTGAATCTCCATATCCCACCAAGCAACCACTTTGATGGTCCGGCCGCCCATATCAAAATCCATCTCCGGCGTGGAGTTTGGATTCACGGGCTCATTTTCGGCAGGTTGTTGTTCCTCCTGAGGTGCCGGTTTCTCCGGTTCAGGTTGCGCGGTTGGCGTAGAACTGCATGCAGCAATGAACAGCATGACCGCGAACACCAGGCTCAGCAGCATAAACTTGTTTTTTCTCATCGTCTTCCCCCCTGATTGTCGTTTGCTCCCACAGTGTATCTCTCGAATGAAAGCGCAAACAACCTGATGAAACTTAGATATTTACCCTGTCAAATTATAGAAATGCGAGTTTTTGAAGAGATACGCTGTCTTTTTAATGTGAATTGGTAAAGAAATGCACTGTCTGCAAAAAGTTGCACATTGTATGCGCTTTCTTTTATTCCCATAATAAAAATATGCCTTTATCCAGAGATGAACCGCCCGCACGAAATTCAGGAAGGTGAGGTCATGCTTCTTGTACAGTATGCTGCTTGTCGATTACAGTCGCCGTTGGTGCAGAGAACTTCAGCATCTGCTGAACCAAAACAAATCGCAGTTTGTGATCGGTGAATGTGTCCACTCTGCTCCTGCAGCCCTGACTGCTTTGTCTGAACGCCAATTTGCCATTGTTGTTGTATTTACGGAGCAGTATGATACGGCCGGGCTGTGGTTATGTCACCACATACGGAAAACAAGTGATATTCCAATCCTTCTGCTAGGTGGAAGAGATCACTACCGACTTGTGCGGAAAGCACTGGCTTATCAGGTAAATGACTATTTGTCTGGTCCAGTACGTCCCTCTGATTTGCTGAACAGTTTACTTGGAATGCAGAGCAGGCTGAGCTCTGAACCAATCAAACAAAGTATGCCTAGTAAAGCCCCTATTCCAATCTACGGAAAAGCAATGAACTCCAGTCATGTCATCCGACTTGTCAAAGCCTATATCCGGGATCATCTGGGGGATGAAATCACGTTAAGGAAAATTTCCGATATGCTGCATTTCAATTGCGCCTACCTGGGCCAGAAGTTCAAGCTGGAGGAAAATATGTCTTTCACGGATTACTTGCTTCAGCAGCGTATGGAGAAAGCTATGCAGCTTCTATCCTCTACCAGTTTGCGAATATACGAAATAGCTGTAGAGGTCGGTTATAAGGATATTGATTGGTTTTACAAAAAGTTCAAATCGTATACCGGTTCAAGTCCCAATGCCTACCGGAGACAGAAAACCCATACGGCATAGGTATGAATTAATCTGTTTACTATTTGGAACTCTTCCAGTCAAAACCAAAAAAACGCAGGAGCAACTGCTCCTGCGTTTTTATCATATCCGGATCCTTATAACATCTGATGAAGACAGTTAACCTATCGTAAATGTACGAAAGCATAGTTGACTCTTGTAAGTTGTCCCAGCCAATCATTTCTGTTTTCTTGCATTGCCGCTATCGAACCAGCAAGGATTCGCGATATTCCTGCGGTGTCATACCTGTCAGCTTCTTGAACAAACGAGTAAACGAATGAGCTGCTTCATAACCGACTTGCAGCGCGATCTCCCGCACCATAAGATCTGTATGGGCCAGCAGCTCCTTGGCTCTTCGAATGCGGCAATCGTCAATAAACTCGGACAAGTTGATCCCGGTTTCCTGCTTGAAGAACCGGGAGAGATAGGATGGGTTGAAATGATTCAATTCAGCCAGTCGGACCAAGGATAAATCCTTCTCAAGATTATTTTTGATGTACGTGCATATCGTTTGGGTCACCAAATTAGCCCGTTCCGCTTCATTGGCCTGTTTGAATTGAACCAACTGATCAGCTGCCTGGTACAGGTTGTGTACGGCCTCCCTTATACTTCGATAATCTCCGAGATGAAGAAGGCTTCGGTGATCAGGGATCTCATGCGGAAGCCCCCAACGATTGAATGTGGTGTACAGCATCAGTGCCAGGTGATAGTAAGTCTCCATCGCTCGCTCCATGATCATGTCCTGATGCAGCAATTCGTTGATCAACTCTTCAAAGACGTCATAAAAAGCCTGGAACCTGCCGGTTTCCAAATAACCGATCATTAATTCGATCCGGCTTGAAATGCGGAAGTAATCCTTAGAAGCCCCCACTGCAGGTTCTTCAGTTTTATCTGTTAACACCATGGATACCCCATCCCCGATCTTCATCCATTGCAGGAGACGCAACCGTTCGTATTGTCTTGGAATTCGGGACCATGGACAGCCCTGTCCGCTTAATGCGAATGCAATGGATACACCTAAGGAAGACTGGCAAGCTTCTTGTACAAGTTCCAATGTACCTTCGACATAGGTGACAAAATGATCGTCCGGGCTGACGTTCTCTCTATTCGGTTGAATCAGCCAGACCGCATCGCCATAATGATCGGTTACGCTGGCAGATATCGCATGTTCACGGATAAGTGAAGAGCCGATCACTCGAATGGATGTTTGAACATGTTCGAGATCAGCCGGGTTTACAGGAATCGTGTTGAATCGTCCAAGCACCAGGAACACCGGGGAGTCGGCTTGCAATTCAATGTTTCTTCGGGTCAGCTCAGCTTGGATCTCATCTGCTGAACCGGGCGGCTTACACTGCTGAAGAAGCTTACGCACATATTCCTCCTGCTGCAGCGCGGCTAATCTGGAAGTAATCTCATCAGACTGTTCCAGCACTTCATTCATGGTATGACTTTGCCGAATCTCTTCGATCACCTGTTCGACCACGGTCATCACTTTGTCATAGCCCTCCGTTTTGAGTAAATACCTTACGTTGCCCATTTGAAAAGCCTTGTAGGCATAATCAAAATCACTATGTCCTGTCAAGAAAATAACGCGGCATTGCGGCCATCGGGCCTTAATCTCCTCGGTAAGCTCCAGGCCGCTTGTTCCCGGCATGCGGATATCTGTCAGTACAATGTCTATTCTGGAGCGCCGCATCCAAGATAACGCCTCCGCAGCAGAGTATGCCTTACACACGTCAAGGTTGTCTGGCATATATCTGGCAAACGTCTCATACAGACTATCCGTTATAATCTCCTCATCGTCCACGATCAAAAGTCTATACATTCGTTATTCGTCTCCCCTTCCTTCCGCCTGAATCCGAACAGCGACTCTGAGCCCCTGCAGCTCACTCCTTGAGAGAAAAAGACCGCTTTTTTCCCCATAGGTCAGTCTAAGGCGCCGGTGTATATTCATTAATCCGGTCATTTCATCTGTACTTGTTTCATTAAGTAGCCGCTCCTGGAGGAGCTCAATATCTTCCATTCGCAGCTCGTTTCCGTTGTCTTCCACGACAATTTCGATATAGGATTCCTCCATATAGAAATGTACGCGCAAGAGACCCATGTCTGTATTTTTTTCAAGACTGTGCTCGTAAGCATTCTCAATAATCGGCTGAATAATCAGCCTGGGCACCTGAATCTGTTCCATCTCCAGGGGTACCTGCCCGAAGTCCACCTTGATGCGTCTGGAGAATCGTAGCTGCTGAATTTCCGTATAGATTCTCGAATGCTCCACCTCCTCCTTCAAGGGAACATGATCTGTCCCGTTTCGGGTGATGAAGCGGAAATACTCGCCAAGCATGTTCGTAAATTGTTCAATGCGATCCGTATCTCCTGTTCTGGCTAGGGAATTCAAAATAAAGAAGCTATTGTACAGAAAATGCGGATTAATCTGGGATTGAAGCTGTTTTAATTCGGCCCGCTGCATCATCATGGTCATTTTGAAATCACGGTCAATCAGCTGTCGAAGATTTTCGATCATAAGATTGAAACGGCTGTACAAAAAACCGAATTCATCTTTTCGATGATGGTTGATTGGAATGTCCAGCACGCCTCCCTCCATTTTCTTGAATCTTTTGACAAGCAGCAGCAGCGGCATGTGGATCAACTTGTAGCTGGAATACAGATACGCCGCAATGGCGATGAATGAAGTGATGGCAAAAATCCAAGCCCATTGAACAAATCTGCTGAGAGGTTTGGTTACGATTTCCTCCGGCAAATAGGTGGCTACGGACAAGCCCAGCGTACTTATATGAAGCTGGTTCACATGATACATGGTATCGTCCACACTCACCTGAAAGTTGCTTTGCGGATTCGTAAGGCTGGACTTGCGGTGACTGGATAGAATGGCATCACGCGGCTGGTCCGAGATGGCAAGCCCCGTTTGGTCCTCAATCAGCAATGTTGCGCTCTCGGGATACAGATTAAGCTGTGACAATTCATTCTGAACTTCAGCGTTATCCAGTTCAACTTGGACAACAAACAGCGGTTCCTTACCTCTTTGACCAGTTAGTCGCACAGCGCTAAGATTCAGGTTGTCACCTTTCACAGTAAAGCGAATCCCTTTTTCTTCTCGAGTTGAGCTAAAGTAGCTAAAGGATTCCTGATCAAAGTCATCAATGCCCTGCACGGCCGATACGCTCTTGTTGACTGAAGGGATATGTACGTAAACGTTCCTGATGTATGAACTGCTGTTTTTGAAAGCAGCCAATCGTTCCGATAAATAATTCAACGATTCACGTCGTTCCACTTGATCCATCATGTTCCATAGAATGGCAAGCCGGTTCAGTTTGCGGTCTTCCGCAATGTCGAACTGCTGCAGCTCCATCCATTCAATCTCCCTGTTCAGCTCCGTGGCAAATTGGTTCAAACGCCGATCCGTCGAAAGCGATATTTCCTGGCTTGCCGTATCGTAACTCCAGTGATAGAGATAAACTCCAAGAAGAATCAGTGGAATCACAAACACCAGATAGGTCATGATTAATCTAGCAAATATGCTGTTGAGCCACGACTGGGCAGGAATTCTAAACAACCCTTTCACCTCCTGTCCACCAGGCTGAACTAGAATTTCGGGTTAATAGGAAGAGGCGAATGAAGAATGATCTCTTGCACCATTGGTTCTGAACCACGCATTCACCTCCGCTGTAATTTCTTCCCCGCCCAATTTGTCCCAATCGTCTACAAACTGATCAAATTCTTCGATGGGCGAACCAAGAATAATATTCATGTATGCTTCAAGCTGGAGATCTCTGAGAATGATTTGTCGATCGACCATGGTTTCGGTTATTCCGCCTGTGAATTCATCATATAAAAGCTGTCCGTTCCGGTCATAGGCATCGGCAATGCTAAAGGCCCCCGAGGATCCATAGGTTTGTTTCCATCCCCATCCACTCTTCATGCCTTCTGATTCATAAGCAACAATCCGTTTATGGATCGCAAGTGCCTCGTTCTCCAGACCTGAGAAATCCCCTGTCTTTCTGGCGTCACGTATGTCTCTGTAAGCATCCATATTTTTTGTCCCGGGAAAGGGTGTTACCGGCGAAAGCATCCAAACGGCTTGAGAATCATCATTGTAATACGTTTCATATTCAGCTTGCTCCCCCCAGTTTTTATCCAGATGCAGATTCATGAGTTTTACGATGACCTCAGGATAGGCAAATCCTTTCTTTACTGCGAAGTATTGTCCTGTATTGGAGCGAAGCGGGACCCTTATGTTTCGCCCAGACTCCGCAACAAGAGGGTAAGCTTGCCATTCCGCATCGGGGTCTGTATCACGCGTAGTCTGCAGCATGAAGGGGGTCCACTGTTCACCATAGAGCATGCCTATTTTACCGTCCTGAATCAGTCGGTACTCCTTACTACCGTTTTTGTAGGCAAATTCCGGATCAAGCTGCCCTTCACGATATAGCGTTTGCAACATTTTCAGTGCTTTTCTTACCTCCGGTTGGATGCCACCGTAGACCAGATTTCCATCCTTGTCCTTAACCCATATGTTCGGGTACGCTCCGTAACCAGCCATGAATCCAGATACACCCATGACGGGATCCCACAAATAACTTGTCATGGCAAGTCCATACGTGTCCTGTTTACCGTTTCCGTTGGGATCTCCTTCTGTGAACGCCTTCGATATCTGCAGGATGTCCTCCATCGTTTTAGGCGGCTGCAAGTCCAACTTTTCCAGCCAATCGCTTCTAATCCACAGATACTGGGCTGTTTCGATGGAAGAGGACGATTCCGGAATAGCCATCAGTTTGCCGTCAATTGTAGCGGCATCGAATGCACCTCTACCCTCAGCCTCCAATATTTTCTTCGTAAGCGGTGAGGCTTGTGTCTGATACACTTCTGTCAGATCTTCAATCAAGCCGGCATTGCTTAACTGCCTGAGCTGATAAGGGTTAACTTTGACTACATCGGGAAAACGGCCTGACGCAAGGGACACCCCCAGCTTCTGATTATATACGTCACCCATGGAGATCCAGTCATAGTGAATTTTAATGCCGAGTTCCTCTTCATATAGGCGTGTCCAGCGATTATCCGTCAAACTCTCACCGGGTAATTGGTCAATCATACGCTGCAGGTCCTCCCCGGTTTCCCTGACAAAAGTAACTTTTACAGGTGGAACATACCTTTCGTTCTCTTCAGGAGGCTGTACCTGCTGCCCAACAGGCCCGGGCTGCTTTTGCTCCGAAATTCCTTGCATCAGGCTTACAGACATGAGCACCGCAAGGAGCAGAATTAGAGTCCATTTTGTTCTGTATTTCCGTTGATTAGACACGGCGACTTGCCCCCATTTCTATTGGAATCAATTATGCTACCCCTTTTCGGGTCATCCCGAATCCATTATTCGATGATCAAATTGACCTATAGGCGTACAAAAAGCCGCCACCAGGCGACTTTTATCCCTACCATCATGTGTTCGTTGCCTGACTGATCCGATAATGAAAATTGGAAAAATCGGCTGTTCCTCCAATAACCTTCGTTGAATACAGGAATAAGCCAATTCTGCAGCCCATGAAATGATCCAGTTTATAGAACATCTTGTGAGGGATGCCAAGTGGCCTCCACTCCGTACCATCAAGATAGGCAAAAGAACACTCATCCTGATTGTTCACAAAATGACCTGACGCCTGGAGCGTAACGACCGGCCCGGCTACGGGAATTCGTGCATGTTCCGTCGCAGGCTCCTGATCAACCAAATTACCAAATATGCTGGGATCCTGACTTTCCCGCGCCTGCATGACAAGGTAAAACTGTCCCTCATCCCTTGTTAGCGCAATCAGACCGTAAGTACCTATGAGAAAACCAATCCCTGCATAATCACCATCATTCAGTCCGCTGCCGTCCAGTGTGACGTTTGCCGTACAAGCGGGCCCCATCGCACGCTGGGTTAAAGTGTTTACGGCAAAAGTAAGGTTCGGACTGAGCTGACCAGTCTGAATTCGGTAAACTCCCGGCTTCTCGGTTACGGACCACAGCTCATCATGTGGCGTATGGTTCCACTGCCAAATATCACGGAGGCGTACCTTTCCGTCCTCTCCGATGTGATACTGAAAGTCGTCACTTCCTACCAGCGGGCTATAACGATAATCTGGTCTTGTGCTGGGAATATCTATTTCTCTTGGTGCTTTGCTTGCAAAAACAGGAATGCTGTCTTCGAAATGCATGGGAACAAGTACCGGAATCCGACCCACGGCTCCATGATCCTGAAACAGCATGGCATACCACTCACCATCCGGAGTATCGACGATCCCTCCTTGAGCAACACCAGAATTGAAATACCCCATATCGTCGTTAAAACAGTCTCCACCGACAAATTCACCATCTAACGAATCCGCCATAAAGTATGCCTGGGTTCTTCGTCCCGCCTCTTTGGAAATGTGAATCAGGAACACATAATACGTTCCATCTATTTTATAGAAATGGGCACCCTCGTACCCCAGATGGTAAGGTTCTCGCTCTTTTACGATTAAACGCTGCAATCCCCCCGGTTTAGGTCCTGACAGATCAGCCTTTAACTCGATCAAATGAATTTCGGTATTGCCATGTACAAGATATACCCGATTGTCATCGTCGAAGAAAAGAGAGCAATCATGATAAAAGCCCTCAACAATGTGTTTATCCCATGGCCCGGAAATAGATGAAGATGTGTACAAATATGTCTTTCGCGTATCATTAGCTACAAAGATTACATAAAAAGTCCCTTGATGATACCGAAGTGAAGCTGCCCACATTCCTTTACTATAAATCTGCTTACCGTCTTCCAGTCTTTGGGCAGGCGTGTCATCCAGTCTATCATACACATGAGTTGCCACTTCCCAATGCATCAGATCATATGAACGCAGGATGACACATCCTGGCATCATATGCATCGTCGTACTCACCATGTAATACGTATCTTCTACGCGGATGACATCGAGATCCGGATAATCGGCCCATAGAATCGGATTGTGATGAACCATGCCTTAATACACCCCGCTTATTTTGTATATTGTAAAAATATCGTTAGAAATAGCAATCCAAACACTGACTCCTCAGTCAAACCCATTTTACATGTTTTAATCCAGAAGCGACAGAAAAAAATAACATCTTTCTCCATTATAATGAAGCTTGATTCCTCAAATTAAGCGCTTTCAAAAATAGATAAGCTAATGTGACCTTCTCTTTAAAACCAAATACATGCCCAAAAAGAAGATTTTAAAGGGCGGCTTCAAGGTATGATTATATAACCAGGGAGGCCTATTAGGCCCCCCCTTACAACTTGTTATTTTTCCGGGTATGGATCAATCATGCAAATGGTTCCATCGGAGTTATACGTCAGTTCGGCAAATTTGACACAGCGCTTGTAATCGACACCGCCGGACAGGGAACAGTCATGATAAAATAAATACCATTTGTCCTCAAATTGAACAATGGAATGATGTGTTGTCCATCCCAAAACAGGCGGTAATATGGTGCCCTGGAACGTGAATGGTCCCTTAGGATTGTCCCCTGTAGCGTACACCAGCTTGTGCGTTGTTCCCGTGGAGTAAGACAAATAATACTTGCCATTATACTTGTGCATCCATGGTCCTTCGAAATATCTGCATTCTTCGTTGCTGGCGGTAAGCGGCTTGCCTTCCTGGTCCACGATCATAATCTCCATAGCCTCCGAAGACATAGATAGCATATCCTCACTCAGCTTGGCAATTCGTGGGCCAAGGGCAGGTGCATCCGGAGCAGGACCTTCGGCATCTTCAACGTAGCTTCCCGTCTGCCATTTCTCCAACTGTCCGCCCCACAGCCCGCCAAAGAGCATGTAGGCCTCGTCGTCCTCATCAATGAATACGGCAGGGTCAATGCTGAAGCTGCCTGGGATGTACTGCTCCTCCGGATGGAATGGACCTTGGGGAGAAGAGCTTGTTGCTACGCCGATCCGGAAGATGCCATCATGATCGCGTGCGGGGAAAAACAGATAATATTTTCCGTTTTTGTATGCAGCATCTGGCGCCCACATCTGACTGGATGCCCACGGGACATCCTTAACATGCAGCACTTCGCCATGATCCACGACCGGCGAATTCAGATCGGCCATGGACAAGACATGATAATCCTCCATTTTGTATTGGTCTCCGTTGTCATTCACCGGACCGTCATGATCCAGATCATGAGATGGATAGATATAGATCCGATCCTCAAAAACATGCGCTGATGGATCTGCAGTATAGATGTGGGTGACTAACGGTTGATGCGGTTTAGGCACTTCAGACATTCAAATACTCCCTTTCAAAAGAGATGATTCAATTTCAACATATTTTTTCGGACGTTTGAACGATATAAGTATCACTTTTTCTCCATTGCAGCACGCTTCGGAATCTGAGCGACGCGCTCATAAGCCGGTTTGGGAGCATGCGACTCATCGAACAAAAATGGCCAATTTTTCCTGCCTCTGACCGGGAAATGATCAAGCCAGGTATAATCATCGGCTGCTCCCCAGAATGTGACGGCGCTGATGTGTTCACGATATTCGTAAAGGAGACGGAAAATGGATTCATAACGCTCGGCTTGCAGTTCCAGCATCCCCTTCTCAGGACGAGTCAGATCCGTACGTCGGTCGTCAAAGCGAAATACCGATACGTCAAGTTCAGTGAGCTGAAGCTGAAGGCCAAGCTGGGCATAACGCTCAATTGCAGCGCGCATGTCGTCCAGCGTGGGGTCGTACAAATTCCAGTGTGCCTGCAAACCTACCCCATGAATCGGTACGCCTTGATCCAGCAGAGAACGAACAAGCCGGTAGATGCGCTCCCGCTTATGCGGGTTGGACTCGTTGTAGTCGTTATAAAACAAGAGAGCCTGTGGATCTGCTTCATGAGCGAACGCGAATGCTTTGGCAATAAAGTCCTCCCCGGCAATATCCAGCCATTTGGAAGGCCGCAGAAATGCATTTTCATCATTCTCATCCGAGATGACCTCATTCACAACATCCCAGCAGTAAATAACATCCTTATATCTGCCAACGACAGTCTGAATATGCGAGCGAAGCCGTTCAAGCAGTAGATCCCGCTCCGCCTTTCCGCCCGTTTCGTTTTCGAACAACCAATCGGGAGTCTGATTATGCCAGACCAACGTATGTCCTCGCAGTGCCATGCCTTGCTCTCTGGCAAATGCAGCTATGACGTCTGCGTTCTCGAACGTGTAGAGATTCTCCTCCGGGTGTATGCTTGAAAATTTCATTTCATTTTCTGCTGTCAAGCTGTTGAAGTGGTAGGCCAGCAGCGAGCGCTGGCTGTCAATCGTCAAGGGATTAACCGCTGCACCGATATGAAAAGCATCCTTATATAAAGCTTTCAATGATTCCTCATCACGCCTGGATTCCATAAATTCCCCTCCTCCTGATTACCGAATAAGTAATATTCGTTCGTCTGGTTAGATCATTTAGCTAGATTTCATAATCGAACCAATCGAAGCGTGCAGGTGTATGACTTGCCTGGCCGTTGCCAGTGGCATATAACCCGACTACCGCTCCGGTAAAGCACATTTTATGCACAAAGTCCTCCGGAGAGATGGCCCGTGCTGAACCCGTGCCAAGACTTACCCAGTCCTGTTCATCCAAAGAGCAGCTCAGCTTATAGTCCTTCTCGGTTGATTCAATCCGAAGAAACAGCTGCTCAGCTTCAGTTTCATTCTCGTACACGATTTTCGACTCTCCACGTACCGTCAGACGGGCAAAAATGAGGTTGCGTCCTTCCGACCTTTTAACACCAAGCTCATAATGCGCATCTTCATCCCGGCGAATGCACATGCCCGCTTCTTCTCCATCAGCAGTCGGTATAAATGACATGCTGGTTGTGTAGCAAGCCTGAAGATGCTGCTGTCTACGGCCAATAAACGTAATCTGACCAACGTCGCTGAGATTTGCCTCCTGCCCGTAAAGCGTTAAAGAACCCGGATTATCGGTTATGGAGCATGCTCCTTCTGACGGATTGCGCACAAACATCCACTGCGGACCCAGTTCTTCATTGAAGTCATCTCGGCCTGCAACAATTGCTGTATTACCATCCGCTTGAGACGGAACTGACATCGGCGCACGCTGAATCGTCATGTCCAGACTTACCGTGCCTTCATTGTTGTCAATGTGCGGCCAGCCCTCATTCCAGACAACCGGTGCAAGGAATGTTTCGCGTCCAAGCACGCTATATCCATCTTCTGTCAAGCGGACACCAAGGAATACAGCCCACCATTCACCGTGATGATCCTCCACCAGATCGGCATGACCCAAATACTGGATAGGGTGGTCCAAATGGCGGTGAGTCAGAATCGGCTCTGGATATCTTTCGAACGGGCCATACGGATGTTCGCTGCGACCGATGATTTCGCGATGCTCCTTGGCCGTCCCTCCGGAAGCAGACATCATATAGTACATCCCATTGATTTTGTACAAGTGCGGCCCCTCGGTCCACGGTCCACCGTCTCCGTGCCATACCACCTGCGGTTCGGATAACGCCTCTCCTGTCGTGATGTCGATCTCATATTGAATGGCATGAGAATCGTAGTCCGCTCCTTGCTGAGCGGTAACATACACTTTTCCGTCATCGTCAAAAAACAGAGAGGGGTCGATTCCCCCATACGGAATGCGAATCGGATCAGACCATGGTCCGGCAGGGTTGGTTGCTGTAACATAGAAATTCCCGATACCTCTAACATCTGTCGTGATCATATAAAACGTACCTTCGTGGTATCGAAGCGCAGGGGCATAAATCCCGTCCGAGCTCTTCTGACCAGTCAAATCAAGCTGACTCACCCGATCTAATACGTTGCCGATCTGCTCCCAATGAATCAGATCCGGGCTCCGAAAAATCGGAACCCCCGGAAAATACTCAAACGAACTGCACACAAGGTAAAAGTAATCCTCTGCCTTCACAATGCTCGGATCCGGATAAAATCCGGGAAGAATCGGGTTCGCATAGCGAATTTGTTGTACTTGAAGCTGTGACATTTATTCCTTCACACTCCCTACATTAAGTCCTACGACAAAGTATTTTTGCATGAACGGGTATACAAGCAAAATCGGAACGGAAGCCACAATGGTTACGGCCGCACGAATGGAAATTGGGGTTACCTGAGTCGAATGCTCCGCCCCTATACCATTGGCTACGGAAGGATTGCTGTTGGCGTTCATACTGGAAGACAACAATTTCATCAATTCGTACTGCAGCGTGCTGAGCTCTTGACGAGACGACGTGTACAGAAAAGCATCAAACCAGGAGTTCCATGCCCCGACGGCAACAAAGAGCGCAATGGTCGCCAGCACAGGTTTACATAGCGGGAAAATAATTTTCCAGAAAATCCGGAAATCTCCTGCACCGTCTATTTTCGCAGATTCAATCAAGCTTTCAGGTATCGTGTAAATATAAGTACGAATGACGATCAGGTTAAACGCACTTACCAGTGATGGCAGGACATACACCCAGAAGGAGTTAATCAAATGCAGATCCTTCATGAGGAAGTATCCTGGAATCAGACCGGCATTGAAATACATGGTCAGTACAAAAATAGTTGTAATCAGCTTGCGGAAAATATAATCCCGCCGGCTCAGCGTATAGGCCAGCATGGTGGTCAAGAAAATATTAAGCAGAGTGGAAAGTACGGTCCGCGCAACTGAAATTAAAAACGCATTATAGATCGTGCCTGAAGCAAAAACTGCTTTGTAATTCTGCAAGGTGAAATCACGAGGCCATAAATATAAACCTCCCCGAATGGTGTCATTCCCTGCATTAAATGAAACCACGATGGTGTTTAAAAATGGATACAGTGTCACAATTACGAGCAAAATCATGAAGATCGTGTTAAAGGTGCCAAACAGAAACGGTTCAAGGCCTCTGGCACCAGGACGGCGTACCGAAAGCGCCGATGTATTTCCTAAACCGGACAATGGTGTTTTTTTCATCTTATAAGAGCCTCTCTTCCCCAAGCCGCTTGGCTGTCCAATTCGCTACAAGCAACATCGTAATGCTGACCACGGTCTTGAATATACCGCCTGCAGTCGCAAGCGAATAGTTACCCTGTGCAATCCCGTATTTGAGCACAAAGATATCAATCGTTTCTGCCCAGTCAACAACCAATCCGTTACCCAGCAAATATTGAACCTCGAAACCGGCCTCTAGAATATGCCCGATCGACATAATCAACAGGATGACAATGGTAGGCTTGATTCCCGGCAAGGTGACATTCCACATTTTTTGATAACGGTTAGCTCCATCAATGTCGGCAGCTTCGTACTGTGCCGGGTCAATTGAGGCCATGGCCGCCAAATAAATGATGGTACTCCAACCGACTTCTTTCCAAATGTGAGAGCTTGCAACAACGCCCCAGAAATACTTGCCTTCCGTCAGCCATAAAATAGGCTCATCAATTAAATGCAACTTCATCAGGATATCGTTGACAATACCGTCAGAAGCAAGTGATGTCGCAACGATTCCGGTAACGATAATCCATGATAAGAAGTGAGGCAGATACGAGATCGTCTGTACCGTCCGCTTCCACAGGACCTTCTTGATCTCATTAAGCAGCAATGCCAGAACAATAGCGGTTACGAAACCCAGAATCATGTTGATGACACTCATGGCTAGCGTATTGCGAAGCACTCGCAAAAAATTGTCATCGGTAAATAAAAATTGGAAATGCTTAAATCCTACCCACGTCTGCTGCGAGAAACTCCGGGCCGGTTTATAATCCTGAAAGGCCATCGTCCAACCCCATACAGGTACATACGCAAAGACAATAATGTACGCAAGCAGAGGAACAGACATCCAAATGAGTTGTCTCTGTGCTTTAATATTCTGCCAAGTAATCCGCCTGATTTTCGGTTTTTTCTTCGGGCGGAGAGGCTTGGTACCCACTACAATTTCCTCCATAATATCAAACTCCCTATCCATCTTTATAATCAAAGGAAAACGTCGAAACAACCAGAACACATCTGCCATAACCATATTTCAAAAGAATCAGGAAGGAAGGTTATCTTCCTTCCTGACATAAGTTGTTTTTATTTCACAGACCAGTTATCAATTCTCCACTTCAACACTTCATTGATACGATCTTCATACGCCTTGATGTCAAGCTTTTGAATCTCGGAAACGTATTCGCTCCAAACATTGTCAAACTCTGATGTACCGGCCAAGATGGCTTTTGGCAAATATTTGGTCGACAATTCGTTCAACTTCGTATTGGCAATCTTGGCTGGAGATCCCTCTACCACATCGACAGACCAAGCAGGGTAAGTCACCGGATTCTCTGGTGGAGCACTGAAGAAATCGACATAGCTTTTGAAACCATATGCATCCAAAACTTCCTTATCAAACGGTTTCAGACTTGCCTGGTATTCTTCTGGCTGATTACTTGCCGAAGTTGCGTTGCCATCGCTAAAGTACCCTTCCGTTTTCGGCGCAGTTCCATAAAATGCGTCAGCTTTGTTGGCAAGCTTCCAAGCAGCATCTGCTGCATTGTCGCGTTGTTCTTGTGTCTTCATGAAGCGGCCTTCTTCATTGACATAATAGTCTTCATCCACAATGCCCCAAGTGAGTGTTTTCTGCCATTCTTCCTCCATCAATTTGTCGAGCACTTTGAGGATTTTTACAGGGTCTTTGGCACTCACGGTAATACCGAAACCATTGTTGAGATTCAGTGCTGCACGGTCACGATAATAGTCTTTGATGCTGCTGTCATACACAAGCGGGAAACCTACATAAGTGCGTTCAATTTTGTCTTGCGTTATGAGGGAATCTTCCGCGCTTTGGAAATTCCAATGTTGATCGAACATGCCGAGTACGGAACCACTGGACAATTTGGCCATATATTGGTCGTAGTTCTGTGCAAACGCTTCCTTATCAAGCAAGCCTTGGGCATTGATTTCATTTAGCTTCTGATAGTACTGTTTGGCATAATCCTTATCAGCGAAGATCTCCGCCTTGCCATCGTTGACGACCACTCCGCCATCATTCGGATGACCGATCAAGTGCTGAGGCGGGTTCAGCAAGCCCCAGTTTTTCCAGTCATAGTTCAGGACCTCGAAACCGATGGTCGGCTTGCCGTCAATAGTCGGATATTTCTCTTTGTATTTCGCGATCAGGTCGAAGTATTCATCCAGTGTTTTTGGAGTCGGGTAACCGAACTCTTTCAGTACGGCTTTTTGAATCCAGAACGCGGGACCGCTGTAATAGGTGTCAGCTACTTCGCCGTTATATGCTCCATAGTTTGGCAGGTAGTAGATATGTCCATCATTCGGGTCCTTCATTTGATTCCAGTACTTTTCGTAATGTTTTTTCAAATTCGGGGCGTGTTCCTCAATCAGATCTTCAAGCGGAATGACTGAACCTGCAGCTGTCAGTTTGGTATCAGCTGAGATCAGGTCTGGATAATCCCCACCAGCAATCATAACGCCAAGCTTTTGGTTTTTGTCACCGGCCAGAAATTCGAACTTGAATGATACACCAAGCTCATCCTTCATTTTCTTGTAAATCTTGTTGTCAGCGGTTGGCTGCTGTCCGGCCTCGTTAAGGAATACCGAGATTTCTATCGGATTGTCAGGCCCTACCTCTGTACCACTTCCCTCTTCTCCGCTGCCTGGGTCATTTGTACCGCCGGAACAACCAGCCAGTACAACGCTCAGTGACAACAACATGGTTGCCCCCATACGGAAAAACTTCTTTTTACTTTCCCCCATAAAGCACCTCCAAAGTTTGATTACGCCTTCATGAAAGCCCTTTCATTTGAATAATTTCATTATAAATTTAATGCGAAATGGAAAATACACCCGAATTATAGCTCTTTCCGAGAAAAACTCAGGTATTCTTTCTATAATCTATAGATTCAACCATACGCGATTTTCTAAATGTATTTTGTTAGACATGTTTCTTATATTCATTCGGAGACATATTCAGCCTTTTCTCAAATTGCTTCAAAAAATGATGGTAGGTGGAGTATCCAACTTTTTCTGAGACCTCGCTATTTTTGTATTGATTCAATTGGAGTAAACGGCAAGCTTCCTCAATCCTCAAATTATGTAACAGTTCATTGAAACCAATGCCATTTTTTCGCATAAGCAGTTGTCCCAGGTAGGCTGGATGCAAAAAGAAACGCTCGGCAAGCATTTTAATGCTTAACCCTTCCCGGTAGTGCTCATGAATATAATCGTTGATATCCTGTACAATACCCTGCGCTTCGGAAGCATTCTCCTTAAGCAAAAGTTCAAAACAGACTCGCCCGCACGACTGCAGCATGTCGATCAGATCATTCCATGTCAGCAGACGTTCATCCAGATTGGGAATATCGAACAGACGATTTGGAGCACCCGAATCCTGTGCCAGTTCGGCTCTCATATATGCTCGAATCTCATGAAGTAGGTAGATCACGTATTTGCGGGCCTCTTCCGGGTGAACTCGTAACTGGCGAAAAGACTGCTCAATATAATCCACTGCTGACCTGTAGGCATCGTGGTCAATGAGTTGAAATGCCCCCATGATTCTCGCCGTGAGTTCTACCTGATCATCATGTCTTTGGAACGTAAGATCCTTAAGGCTCTCATAGTCCAACACGCCGTTCCTATTCGTTTCATAAAAGGTATGCAGGAGCGCTTTTTCTGCTGTGACCCTGGAATGATGAATGAAAAGAAGTGAAGATGCTGCTTCACCAATGGCCATAAATGCGCGAAAGTCCGCCAAACGGCGTGCCAGTTCCTCCATTCGCTGTCTGGCTGTGCAGCTCGTGCCATGGGAGGTTGATTCAGCACTGCCAAACACGATGGAAACCAGATCATTTCGCAAGCGAATCACATACATGGCTTTTGACCTGTCCAAATATTCCGCAGCAACCGTGCTCCACCTGCAATAATCCTCTGCCGCTATCTGAACGAGGCATACTTTCCAAACATGAGATGAGCGCGACAAGAACTCCAGTACACCAGCAGCTTCTGTTGACAGCCCTTTGCCTATTAGAGCCTCCTTCATCGCCAGATTTTCCTTCTCTCTCTGTGCCACCTGCCCGACGTATAGTTGTTCCCGCTCCTTAACCAGTTCCTGTCCCACCTGACGGATCTCCAGCTCGGCCTGTTCCTCATCCAGCGGTTTAAGCAAATATCGGGAAACTCGATATTTGAGTGCCTTTCGTGCATAATCAAAATCACTGTACCCTGTCAGGATAATGAATTTGGTAGACTCGTTGCCCCTTCGTCTCCACTCCTCAATCATCTCCAGGCCGTTCATCACCGGCATATGAATATCAACCATGACCAGATCGGGCTTCAGCTCCTCCATCTGCTTCAGGCCCTCCGAACCGTTTCCGCAGACCCCGCACACCTCAAAGCCAAGGTTTTCCCATGGTATCCATAACTGCAGACCCTCAAGCGCCAAGGGCTCATCGTCAATTAACAACACTTTAAATGCCATCGTCCACGCCTCCTTTTGCATCCTGACGTTCCAGCAATTGCAACGGGATTTCAAAGGATACCTCAGTCCCCTCCCCGATCCTGCTTACCAAATTAAAATTCACTTTATCGTCGTAGTACAATTCAAGACGGCGATATACATTTCGTATTCCAATATTGTATCCGCCGCTCTCTTCCTTGCTTCTCATGTGATACAGAACCTCTTGAAGCCGTTCCTTGTCCATACCCTTTCCATTGTCAGATACGACAACACGCAGATGCTCGTTCACAATTTCAGCTTGAATTTTCACATAGCCAAGCCCCTCAATGGCCTGAATGCCATGTTTGCATGCATTTTCCGCCAGCTGTTGGATACTCATTTTGGGTATTTTATATCTCCTTGCCTCTTCAGTGATGTCAATATAGTACTCAAACTTGTCCCGGAAACGGAATTTCTCAATACCCAGGTACATAACCGTAAAGCTCATTTCCTCCTCCAGCGTGACCACATCGTCCTTCCAGTTCAACAGACGGCGAAGCAGCTTGGACAGATCCTTGATAATATCTTTCACGTCCGCATAGTTATTTTTGGTACTAACCACAAGCAGCGCATTCAACGTATTGAATAAAAAGTGAGGATTCATCTGGCTTTGCAGCAGATTAAGCTCAGCTCGAATGCGCTCAGCCTCCTGGCTTCGCTGCTGAATTTCAAGCTTGTACACGTTGTTGATCAATGAATGGATTCGTGCCGTCATCATATTGAAATTGCTAATCAAATGCCCAATCTCGTCATGTCCACCATCCATGTTGATTAGTTCGAATTTCTCATTACCCACCTTCTGCATATGTCTCGACAGCCGCTTGACACGATAATTGTAGGAACGGAGCATGACATAAATGAAAATGGAAGTGATCAGCGTAATAATCCCCGCCAGCATTCCAAAATAAAGCTGCATGGATAACATTGCTTGTTTGACACGTGTTTCCTGAGGAACACCAATAAGCTTCCAACCTTTCACATAACTAGCACTACCGATAGGGACGATATGTAAGTCTTTGTCTGCCGCTTTGCTCATATCAAACAAAGCATAGCTACTCTCCATCTCGCCCTGATACTTGTCATCCGCAGATACAATAATTTGATTCTGGGCATTCACCAGATACAGATCCAGAGAACTCTTTTCTCTGGCAATCACATCATAGAAACGATTAAGGTAAAAATCGATGCGTACCAACTTCTGATAAGAGTTGTCGGCGTTATAATAATCCATTTTTTCGATCACGCTTAAATACGAAGAGGTTGCAGCACGATCATTCGTTGCCTGATCACGGTATGCAAGCACTTTTAGGGTTTCCCCAGCGGCCTTCCACTGCTCGAACCAGGTTCCGGAGCGTACGTCGTTGTCCAAAACATAATAATCCCCGCCAGGCACAATGGTCGGATTTTCGGTGTAAACCCCTATTCGCTGAATTTGGTTGTTCACAGGAATATAGGAAGTCACCCGATGACGAAGCTGATCATCGAGTGTGTTATAGAAATCAAGCTGACTGTCATACACCCGATCCATGGATTCGGTCAACAATTTGTCCGTGATCAAGGCATGACTGACGGCGACGCCACCATCAATCATGGTATGAATATCCTTTCTTGCCCGCTCCAGTGAGATTTGTAGATTCTGCTCTTCCCGTTCCTTGATCAACCCTGACATACGATCCATAAACAAAACATTGCTTACAAAGATAGGAAGCAAGATACCAATGACATATATCAATATAAATTTGTAATTCAAGGGTATATCGTTCACGATGCTGCGAAAACGGATTGTTCTGAACATGTTTGCTATCGCCATCCTTCATTCGTACTTCTCATCTCTCGGGGGATCTATTGCTGCTTACGATATGCAGAAGGTGCCATGCCCGTCATTCGCTTGAACTGACATACAAAATAGTCTGCATTCGGATAACCAGACTGTACTGCAATATCAGCAACGCATGCGCAGCTTTGGCGTAACAGCCTTTTCGCTTCCTCAATCCGTTTATCGTTTAAATATTCCCGAAACGTTTTGCCCGTCTGCTGCTTGAATGCCTGCCCCAAATAATTGGCGTTCATATGAAATTGATGTGCTAGCTCCTGAAGCTGCAGCTTCTTACGGAATTCCTGATTGACATATTGCACCACACGAAAAATGGTGCTGCATTCCTTTTCTTTTCTCTGCTGCTGCAGCGCCTCCAAAGCGTTCAAACATAACACACGTGCATAATCCCGAAATGCTGGATAGGAGTCGATTTTAGTTATGCCGCCTGCCTTATTTTGAACGTGAAGCATAAAACTGCCCATATCTCCATCCAGCTCTTTCAACTCCTTGAGAATACTCATTTCAAGGGCAAGCAATTGAACCCGGACGTATTCCATATTGGAGAAGGGCAATCCTAAGTCAGGCTCAGCAAGAAGTCCTTGAATCTTCCCTTCCAACCTATCCTGCTCACCAGAAAGAATGACTTCCATCAGATTGGCTAAAGCTTTTTGATTTACGCTGGCCAATGGGTCACTCTGCGGCAGATCCTGATGATGAACAAATCCTCCCCCTCCCTGATAACGCTTCCATCTCAGAGCGAACAAAGCTTTCTCGTAGGCTGATCGCATACTGAATTCTGTGCCCGAATGATGTCCAACGGCCACAATCATGGACGAATGACCAGCATAGGTCTCCACGATATTTCTGCCCATTGACTCAAGCAGCTTCAAGGAATTATCGATATCGGCAGCGAACACTCCGAGGTTTCCTTCAGCATCCACAAAAGGTTCCGACCAATGGATACCACCAAAAGCGTGTATTCGCCCTTTCACGTCATCTTTACTGATATCCGTGGCAATTAGAAGACAGGCCATATTCTCATGACCTTCCATTTGCAGCATGGTATTCACTTCGTCCTGCAGCTCCATGCTGTCTTCCCCTTGAATCAGGCGATTAAACAAACAATTCACATACAGAGCACGATCACGCTGGTGTACTTCTGCCGAAAGCTGTTCTTCCTGAATTTTACGGCCCATCTGTTCCAATACGTTTTCGATCTCGATCTCATCAATAGGCTTGAGCAAGTAGTCCTCTACTCTTTGCTCCAGTGCTGTTTTCACGTACTCGAAGCTGTCATATCCACTTAATATAACGAATCGAGGTGCTTTGGCCAGCTCATGCTTGGAACGGTCGATCAGTTCCAGGCCACTTACAGAGGGCATATGAATATCTGTAAACACCAGATCCGGTTGAAGACTTTCGATCATGGACCAGGCGGCATTGCCATTCTCCGCCTCACCGCAAATGCGAAAACCGTATTTGTCCCAATTCACCATGGTTCTCAAGCCTTCGAGCACCCACGGCTCATCATCCACCAACAAAACATTCATCATTCGTATTCCCCCTTAGGAATGATTTTCTCTATAGAAAGAACCCGTTTTATTCCCATACTAACATATGTGAGTACATCTTTTAACCGGACAATTGCAGGGTAATTTTGCTGCTCCTGAATTATTATCCATGCCATTACAGCACACCTAATGGTTTTCAAAGCGAATTGACGGGCCTTCAGCAATTGCCCAATACACTTCGAGCCTTCACTAGAAACCGTGTTAAATGTCCTCAATTTGCAGCATTCACTCGGTTCGGTAAAACGCAAAAAAAGCCGCTCCAATAAGCGACTTTCTCTTCATACTATGGTATGTTTCTCCAGCCTCCATAAGCAGAGATATCCTCTGCTTCTTCTTCAGCATAGCCTTCACATATAAATCCGGGTACGTCTGTCCCGTCTGCCAGTTCAATTTTGCCTATGCCTAACGGGGCCGGAATTAATGCAGCGAACGCGCCAAAAGAAGCGACAGGCATCTGCCACAATTCAAGCGTAAAACTGCTGCCGCCTGCCTTCTTCTTCAGCAATCCAGGCTTAGCCGGTATGGTAGGCAGCTTCACCATTTGATACTTTTCCGCCGTTTGCGACTCACCAATGAACCGGCTCCCGTGCTCCAGCATTTGCTTCTCCAGTGGATAACCCCTCATGTGCAGGCCGCAGACGGCAACCAGCATCGTTTCTTGCCTGTTTGCTTCCAGAGGCGGCAAATTCACTTCAAGAAAGGAGGCCGCAGCGTTTTCCATCAAGTGCTCATTTCCCGACAGCGAAAATAACGTAATTCCAAAAGGCATCTGAGACGCGGCATCCTCTGCCGGTACAGCCACCGCGCATAAATCCAGAAGATTGCAATGATTCGTGTATCGTCCCATGTCCGAATTCGTGGTTATTGGGCCCGCCTCAACCTGTCCTCTCGTCCATGTGCCTCCGCAGGTCGGCATGACAAGCACCGCTTCCTGGAGAAGCTCGTTGCTTATCATTCGCAGCTCCTGAAGCTTATGCATCGCGGTAAATACGGAAGCTGCATCATATTTGTCTGATTCGCCTGATCGCAAGACTTGTTCCGTCACCGGGAAAGTGACTCCTGGACTTGATTCGATGAATTCACCTACACTCGCCCAGCGCTCAGCTACCCAAGGTCCATCATACAGAAGTGCAGCAGCCTTCTCAAAGAGATCGTAATCGATATACTCGAGTGGCAGCTCCAACCGTTCGATCCTCTGTACGGCTGAATCCCATGCCTTGCTGTATTCTTCCGCCAGCGGACCAAAAAACGTTAATGGTTTTTCAGGGAGATACAACTTGTTGGGAAGCTTATCGACCAATCGCGGTATTTCCTTGGACCATGGGTCTGATGATTCAAGGCCTCGTACTTGCCTATCGACAATCCTTGCTTCGTGTATAGAATGGGTAAATACAGTTACACAGTCCAGACTGGCACAAGCGGGAACAACACCTTTTGTCGACCAGGCTCCGAGACTCGGTTTATAGCCGATGAGACGGTTCAGCGCCGCAGGAACCCTTCCGGAGCCCGCTGTATCCGTGCCCAGGGCGAATGCCGCCTGCCCCCTCACTACCGCTACGGCAGATCCCGAACTGGACCCGCCGCTTATCCATTCAGCGTTCAGCGCGTTATGTGTCTCACCGTAAGGACTCCGGGTGCCTACAAGCCCTGTAGCAAATTGATCCATATTGGTTTTACCTACAGGAATCGCTCCGGCGTTTAACAATCGTTCTACAACTGCAGCATGCCTGTCTGGAACATATGCATATTCGGGACAGCCAGCAGTTGTTGGTGTGCCAGCCAAATCGATGTTGTCCTTAATGGCGAAGGGTACACCCCACAGCGGCAAGGAAGTATCCATTGTTTTGAGACGGTCCAAATACGGCTTGATTCTCTCCAGCACAGGCGGAGTGATCCAAATATTCATCCCTTCGTCCTCACGGGAACGGCGGATGATCTCTTCAATGACTTGCTCCGGCTTAAGCTTCCCGCTCCCATATTGCGCTTGCAGCCAGTCTATTGTCAGTTCACACGGTATTTCCATATCCAGCATACTCATCCGTCATCCCTCCTTGACGCGCATATATCAATCAGGCTGGTCTCATTTCATTCAGCTTCATCGCTAGGTGCAGCTGCAGCACATCATCGCCATGATCCATGCTGATCCCCAGCAATTCACACACCCGCTCTACACGATAGGAAACCGTATTATAATGGGTAAAAAGCTCCGCCGACGTCTTTTTCACATTACGATTATGCTTAAAGTATACCTTCAACGTTTCAAACAGCTGGGAATTATGCTTCGCATCATAGGCAAGCAAGGGCAGAATGAATCGATCGCGGTACTCCTGAACCTCCTCCGTATCAGGCAGATGGTATAAAAGCTGAAACACGCCTAGCTTCATATAGTCCACATAGGGTTCACGGTAATCGCAAATGGAGCTGATATGATGAATCTTTTTGGCATCGTTATAGCTTTCGTACACCTTCTCTGCAGCTTCGGTTCGATTACCGATACAGAGAGAATAGCTCTCAGCAGGAAAAACCACCTTCATATCAGCGAGAATGGCTTCCAGCGCCACATTCCGAATCCCATGCATTTCTTCTGCGAAAAGAAGGACCAGCTCTCCCTCCAGTATGGTTGCCTGAAGCCCCACACATCTGGACTTGGTTCTCAATCTTTTAATCGCCTGCTGTATGGTCCTGATGCTAGGTTTGACGTTCAGAAATCGCACTAACGCGACATGCCGCGTTTGTTCATCATCAAGTGGATGCCCGCACGCTTCCGCTCGCAGCCTCAAATCCTCAATAGTGACAATTCGGCCCGTAATCCAGTCCTGCAGAAACTGATCAACATACTTCAGCTCAACTTCCCGCCTGGCGTTGGCATTGATCATCTCGAGTCCTACCAAAACACCTACGCGATCAATTGTCAGCCGATCGACAACCGAGTGCTCCTGATTCCATTCCAGCAGAACCAGCAAACATTTGTCGTATTGCTTGTCATTAACGGCTGATACATATACACGAATTCGGCGCTCGCCTAGTGTTATGAAACTCACACCGAGGCTGCTCTCCTCCCGCAGACCGGACCACAGCATCGGATTATCCGCCTCCACAATCTCCTCTGCCTGGGGGGAGAGAAACAGATGATTCGAGTCATCAAGCAATACAATGGGATTGTTCAATATGCCATCCAGCGTTTGCAAAAATTCCTCTAAACCTTTCCCGTACAGGAGCTGTTGAGAAAGCTTTTGAAAACGGCTTTGCAGCAGCGAAAGCTCTCTCGCCTCCTGCACAAGGACCCGCTCCATAATATCCCGGACAACATCCGAAAATACAGTCGCGGCCGGAAGTTCGAAGATCGGAAAGCCCAATTGGTCAGCCAGCTCAAGTGCACGGTCAGGAATATGATCGATGAATCGTTTGGTTTTAATCCCCAGTGCCGATACACCTTTCTCCACCAGCTGCGGTATGATATCCGCAATAGCTTCCGGCTGATCACGAAATGGAAATCCACTGGTAATCAGAAACTCCCCCGGGCGTACCCAATCGATCACATCGGGCACTTCCATCACGTTGACACGGTTAATCATTCGCTGCATGCCACTCGCTCCAGCCAAGACGACAGCTTCCTTAAAGTCGGGGATCAACAAAACATCACTGCACGTGAATCCTGCCTTCTTGTGATCTGCCATCTCCTATCCCGCCTGACTATTTCAATTTGGTGGAAAAGACATCTTCCACTAATGTCGTATTAAAAAAGGAGTTAACCGGAGCATTTTCTTCAACCGGCAAAAAAATACTGATCTGCTCTGTCGCCTGTACATCGTCATTGGCTACCGAATGAATAACGCCTGCCGGGACATGGAACGTATCTCCTGCCTGGTAGCTCTTCCATTCTCCATTACACAGCAGTTTCACTTTACCTACCGTGATGTGAATGATTTCAGCTACATCATGATAGTGAGGCAGTACCTGACCGCCTACTCCAATCTTTTCCCACAAAACGGAGCTGGCACGAAACCCCATCTGATCCGCCTGTTCCGCAGACACAATCTCGCGGTGATACAAGTGAATATGATTCGGCATTAATCCCCATTGCATGTCTTCTCCAGTGATAACCTCAGTTTTCTTGGCTGTAATCATCGTGTCATTCCTCCATTTGTTTTTTTATGGATGTATCCCGTCTAATCCCTGCGTTTAAAAACGACCGCCACCGGCCCGCCGCCTGCCGGACCTTGATGTTCGGCTCCACCGGACACATAGATCATTGGATCACCACACACCGAAGCAAGCACACCTCCGACGACCGCTCGCGCATGTCTCGTATGGTTGATATCTGAATCATCCAGCATCGTATGCCTGTGACCCCGGATGAACCCGGTGGGATCAGCCTCTGCCTTAGCCATCACCTGCACCATTTCAGCATCTGCATGAACATCCAGCAGGCGCTTGAGTGCAGGGGCGTCAATCGAATCTTTCATTACAGCATGGTCGATAAAATACGGACCTTCTGCAAAGTCGGAATTGCCGAAGACAATTACCTCACAATACGCCAGCTCGCTGCCTGCCGACGTGGAGGCTACGCTGCTGAACAAATGCCATGAACTGCAGATGTCTGTATCTTGAAGTCCAGCTCGTTCCACCTCGCCAAGAGCAACTGCCGCACCTAGTGCAGAGGCTCCTCGTGAATATCCCATGGATTTGTAGGTATCTTCTGTCACGGTGGTTTGAGATCTGCTCAAGGCATCATGCACACCCTCGGACGTTAACAGCGGACACTTAATTTGCACAAAATGTACATCTGCTGAAGATTCGATGCCAGCTTCCGCTTTGGCTCGCTTAACGGCAGCAGCCACTTCATCAACTTGAGCCAGCCTTCCAATCTCCTCGGGAAGAAAATCCCGTGTTTTTGCGACGCCAATGGCCAGCGATTTCTGATCTTGTCTCTGACCATCTTGGTTGTAAGCACCTTTGCGGCTAATCACTGTAAAGTGAGGGCTGAGTATGCCCTCGGTTCCTCCTGACATGACATAGGATATCGTAGAGGTTGATTCTTTTCGGTATTCGCCAAAAAATTGCTTTAAGGCCAGCACAGCATAACCACGCGTAAAATCGTTCACGCAGCCATTGCCCTCGGTTTTGCCTAATACCGCAACCACATCTTGAGGATCAATGAGTCCCCCTTGGATTGCTCTCTCCATTGCAGCCGTATCGTTAGGCGAACGGCTTGGAATACGGTTCACAGTGCATCTCATCATAGGTCATCCGTCCTTTGCCAGAATATAATTCTTCTCTCAAGTAAGCTGATGGCCCAAAAGAGAACCAGTCCGCATAGTGCGGATGCAATAATTGCGGAGAACATCACAGGTGTATCCATATGGTATGAAGATACCAGGACGACATAGCCGAGCCCTTTGTTAGCGCCGACAAATTCGCCGACAATGGCACCCACGATCGCCAGCGAGGTCGAGATTTTCAACGCAGAAAACACATAAGGCAAGCTTGCAGGCAGCCGTAATTTCCAGAAAATTTCCGACTTGGTGCCTTTATATGTGGAGAACAGCTCCCATGCTTCGTGCTCAATGGCTTTCAGACCCTTTACGCTGTTGACCAAAATCGGGAAGAAACAGATTAGCATGGAGGCTACGACCTTGGAGGAATATCCCGTTCCCATCCATACCACCAGAAGCGGAGCCAGAGCGACGAGCGGGGTCGTTTTGAGTGCAATCGCCAGCGGGAATACTCCCTTTTCAATCGGCTTGGAATGCACGAAGATCACAGCGGTAATCAATCCCAGGATATTGGCAAGCACGAAGCCCGCCAAAGCCTCCAGCAGCGTAACCAGCATATGTGACCATAAGGAGCTGTCCATCACCGATAAGATGCCTGTGGGAGATGGAAGCAAATAAAGGGGGATGTCGAAAAGGCGTACAATGAGCTCCCATAAGATAAGAAAGGCAATGGCGAATACGACAGGATACATGGCATCTTTGATCTTGGTTTTCATAGGTGTTTGACCCGCTTTCTTAACTCATTGACAGTCTGGTGGAAGGCCGGAAGTTCATCCATGCCAATCTCCCTTGGTGAAGGCAGCGGAACCGAAATAATATCCTCCACGCCGGCAGGCCTTGGTGACATCATGATCACGCGGTTGGATAGCAGCACGGATTCCTGAATGGAATGGGTAACCATAACAACTGTGCTTAGGCTCGTTTCGGGACTCTCCCATAAACGCAGCAGCTCGAAATTTAGCTTTTCTCTCGTAAATTCATCAAGCGCCCCGAAGGGCTCATCCATAAGCAACACTGTCGGATCTGCAGCGAGTGCCCTTGCAATCGCAATCCGCTGCTGCATGCCCCCGCTCAGCTGGTGCGGAAAATGATTCATGAAATCCTGAAGTCCAACCAGCCGCAGCGAGGATTCTGCTTTTTCCTTGATCTCTTTTTTGGTGAATTTCTTCTCTCCAATCGTGAGAGGCAGGGATATATTTTGGATTGCGGTTAGCCAGGGCATCAATACAGGTTTCTGAAACACCATGCCGAGCGAGAGATCCTTCGATGGATAAACGATCTCTCCTCCTGCATTGGGTTGAAGCAGGTCGAGCATTAACCGGAGCAGCGTTGACTTCCCGCAGCCGCTTGGGCCGAGAATGGATACAAATTCATTTTTATAAATATCAATCGACACATTGTTCAATACGTTGACGTCACCAAAGGATAAGGAGCAATTTTTCAACGTAACCGCGATGTCGCTTTTGGAAGAAATGGTTGTCTGTTGTTCATGCAGCCCCGAAGCTTCTTTCTCCAGACCACTGGTCGTTGTTAGCATAAAATCACACCCTATTCGATAAATTCGTTTGAAAAGACGTCTTCAAGGTTTTGCTCTTTCTTCAAAAATTCCAGATCGATCAAGTTCTGCTGCAGCACGTCCCACGCCTCTGATTCCATCTTGCCGAGTGGAAGATTCTCCGGCTCCAGCAAAGGAATGCTTGCGTTCATCATGCTCACCTCGTGATCAATGGTCAATTTATCTCCATATTTCAAGCCAAATTCGGCAGCCTCTTCCGGGTTCTCAATAGCATAGCTCCAGCCCTTCATGGAAGCCTGTACGAAGCTTTTCACCATTTCGGGATCACGCTCGATGATGTCCTCTGTCGTAAACAACGTATCTGCATAAAAGTTAATATCATAATCGTTTGGCTCAATAATATTGACTTCATTCCCCTGCTCCTGTACGGCGAGGACCTCATTGATGACATAACCCGGCCATGCCTTTACCTGTCCACTGAGCAATGGGCTGAGATCATATTTTGCTGGCATTTCCTCCACCTTGGTTCCGTCTATACCCGCATTCTTCACCATTGCTCGGTAAGTCAGCTCTTCATTACCTCCAAGCTTCACACCGATCTTCTGGCCGACCAGATCCTCCATTGTCGTGATCCCTGAATCCTTGAGACTAAACAATACAAATGGCGTTTTTCTGTAAATGGCGGACAGCGCCTTCACGGGAACTCCTTTCTCCCTGGCCATCAGTATTTGATCTGCGCCCGTCACGCCGAATTGCTCCGCACCTGATGCAATCATCTGTACGGAAGGGAAATCCGCGCCGCCTGGTCTGATTTCAACATCCAAACCCGCTTCTTTGTAAAACCCCTTTTCTACGGCGGTATAGAAGCCGGCAAACTGTGCTTGATGAACCCATTTTAGACGTAGAACGACTTTTTTCAGTTCACCCGATTCTCCATCTCCTGAAGCTGAGCTAGGCACATCGTTCGACCCGCAAGCGGTTAGTGCGAGCAAACAAACCGACATTACGATAAACAGTGACTTTCTGGACCATCTCCACATATGATTTCCTCCCATGCTGTTGTTTTTCTATTGCTGTGGTGGTGTTGCTTAAAAGGCAGCTAGCGCCTTTAAAACCTCGCTGGAGTTACTGACGCTGCCGAACACACCTCCCTGCATTTTGACCATCTGGAGCGCTGCATGATGATTATCAGGATCGGTTGCTCCCGTGCAGTCTTCCAGGATCAGACATTCATATCCTCTGTCGTTGGCTTCACGCATGGTTGTGTGCACACACACATCCGTTGTAATTCCCGTCAATATCAGATGAGTGATGCCTTTATTCTTCAGGATCAGATCCAGGTCTGTGGCATAAAAACTGCCTTTACCCGGCTTATCAATGATCGATTCACCTTCAATGGGAGCAAGCTCCTCTATAATCTGCCAGCCCGGTTCACCTCGAACCAAAATGCGTCCCGCCGGTCCGGAAGAACCGATCTCTGCCCCGATCTGTTTGCTGCGCCAACGTTTGTTTGCTGGCAGATCGGATAGGTCCGGTTTATGTCCCTCTCTCGTATGAATGACGTGAAAACCATCTATCTCCCTGACCCGATGCAAGAGTTTTTGAATAGGCTCAATGGGTTTGGCCGTCAGGGACAAGTCATATCCCATCTGTTCCACATACCCGCCTTTTCCGCAAAAATCGATTTGCATATCAATAATGACTAATGCCGTTTTACCGGGATCGATGCTCCCGTCGTAAGGCCAACGGTAAGGTGCTGCTGTAATTTGCATAGATATTCTCCTTTCAGAACAGAGACTGAGATCCCTGTGTTAATTAATTTAGATGTTATATAACCTGACTTATTTCTTCATTCATTCTTCTTGTGTCATATTATATTACGAACATTTCTCGATGTCTTTGTAGTTTTCCATAAAAAAGCTTCATTATTTTTTGTTGTTTTTCACAATCATTCAATATATGTGTTATAAATTATTACATAATCCTTTATCTCCTGGCCTAAAGAGCAACAAAAAAAGTCGCTGATTCAGCGACTCTCGATTGTATGCATTGGTATGATGAACACCCATCTATGACCTTATATAGGATTCATGAGGCTTACTGTGCAGTTATGTAGCCACTCCCTGGTTCAGGATCATACTATATTCAATAAAGTCGATCCGTTCCACGCGATACAGATCATAGATCTGCTCCCCGGCATTGATGCATCCGTATAATTCATCATGCGAATCATTGGCCAGTTTTACATAGGGCAGTTTTTGTGCAGCTTTGCTTGACCGGATATTTTGTTTGCGAATCTTCAAAAATACTGTTTCTATGGCATGTTCGAGAAATAGTTCACTCAAGAAGACGGATTTCGCCCGTTGACTGTATCCATTACCGAAGTAAGGCGCTCCAATCCATGTGGCCAGAAACCCGGTATGGTTTACGATATGATACAAATCAATGGTTCCAATGGGCAGACCCGCTTCGTTTAGAATTGTGCGGGAAATCGTGGTTTTCTGTTCTTCCTCGTCCATTAACTGTTTGGTCAGGAATAAATATTCCTCAGGTGACTGACATTGGTAACGAACATAAGGTGACACTGAGGGGTCGTTCAATAAGCTGTACAGTGCGTGGCATTCATGCAAATCGCGTTTTTTTAACATTCTGTCTACCACCTAGTCCTTTTAGTTCGCTATATAAGCAAATTAAGTATATAAAAGGTATTGTGGAGTTTAATGAATTCTGTATGTGGCTTATGTAAAATTCATTTGGCAATATGGTATTTGTGTTTGAATGATAACGAACGAGTAATGCATAAAAAAAGGCATGTCCTTTCTTATGAGAGGACATGCCTTTAATACGATGAAACGCATGCTTGGATTACTGCATACCCTGCATAATGGCATTAATAATGCCTTGCTGGGTAACCGTGTTGTTTGAGCGGTTAAACAAAGCAAAACCATGCTGACCGTTATGTCCATTGTCCCAATACACCGGCACAGCCCCGTACTTCTTGGCAGTTGCCGTTACCGCCTTGGCATAAGCTTGACGATATACGTTATTGGTGGAGTCATACGCCGTTTTATCAATGGAGCCAAATTCGCCAATAACAACCGGATAGCCCTGTGTTACAAACTTATCGTACATCGATTTGAACTGTGCATTCAGATAGTCTTCCTGACCCCAGGTTGATTTCTTCGAAGGATTTGTTGCCGCTGCGCCCCACTGTGTGATATTTCCGTTCTCCTCACCAGCAAAATCCCACGGAGAGTAGTAATGCGCAGAGATCATAATTCTCTTCTGAGAGCTTGGGATTGCCGAGGATCTGAAATGATCTGTTGGAAGAGCAAAGCCATAATTGCCTACCGTATAGTCGATATTGGTGTTCCAGCCAGGAATCAGTAACCATCTGGCGTTGTTGTTGCCCCCAGTCTGCCGGACCGTGTCCACAAAGATTTGATTATAAGCGTTCAAGTTAGCATAGTATGCCGCATTCGGATTGCCGTAATTTCCGTCAAACACTTCGTTCATCGATTCAAAAATAAGACGCTCATTATAATTGCTGAACTTGGTAGCTATCTGCTGCCATACCTTTTGGTATTTCTCCTTAATTGCAGCCTGATTGCTGCCATTCACAAGAAGCCATCCGCCCGGGATGGAATTATAGCCATCTCCATGGATGTTAATGACGACATATAAACCTTCATTATATGCATAATCAACGACGGTTTGGACTCGATTTAACCACGCTGCGTTTATGGTGTAATTGGGAGCGCTTCCAATATGATTCAAATAGGATACAGGAATGCGAATGGTCTTGAAGCCTGCCGCCTTTACCTTTTTAATCAACTCTGGAGTAACAACAGGATTGCCCCAGGCCGTTTCACTAGGGACGCCATTCACTGTTGCTTCAAGCTGATTCCCCAGATTCCATCCTGCACCCATCTCCGATACAATCTGTGAAGCGTTCAATGATCTGAAATCCGCTGCCGATGCTTTAGTACTCCACCCGGTCAATGCCGCAGCCGCAAACAATACAAGTGCCAAACTGCAAACACCATATTTCTTCATTTTTTTGAGCATAACCAAACCTCCGCTTATTTTTAATTTTTTACAAGCAGTGCCGTTACTCTCTTTATACCAATTGAATGAATCGAGAAGATGTCCCTCCCTTCTATATCGATCAGACAAATGAAATAGTTGCCTAACATCAACAGAATAACACAAAAATGGAAAATAAAGAACAAAATTCTCTATGAAATTTTCGACGAAAACAACTCTCCCAATCTCGGCTATATCCCGTCATACTTAGGAATTCTTTAGAAAAAACCTACCCAAATATTCAGAGTTTTTTTATTATGGTTATGATCTATTTACCAATTAAACATACCATTCAATTTTTTTCCGAAGTGATGTAGACATTGAAGGATCATTGGCTTTCGCAATAATTCCAGGAACTGGTGACACAGACGCATCAGGACGAAAGTGCTAATTGGAGATGGCTTGAAGGTTTAACGAATGATGTGGTTATTAATTTGGAAGAATCGTCTATGTGTATACATGCCGTAAGAAAGACAACGACACCTGATCAACTAAGTTAATCGCCTGACTCATAAAATTTGTTCGTGTTTCCTTCAATCAAGAAAAGCCGCGAATCCAGCGGCTATTTTCATTAAAGCTCAAGTTCATAGGTTTGTTCAATGTGGCGAACTCCCCAGGCATCGTTTTCTTGTTCTTTTATTTTGACAAAACCTTGCTTGGTATACATGGCTATGGCCGTTTCCTGGTCCTCCGTCGTTTCCAGAACGACGCTGCGGTATCCTTTTTCTCTGCAGTAAGCAATGGCGTCTTGGATGAGCTTCTTTCCAATCCCCATGCCTCTATAATCTGGATGCAAGATAAACCACCGAATCTGAGCTCTTTCATCTGAATGACCGATCACAGCAATACTGCCAACGATTTCGTTATTGGCTTCTGCCAGCCAGAACCGATCTTTGTCCGGATTGTAGGTTTGCAGCAATTCATAAAACGTTTTGCAGACATATCCTTCAAAAATATGATTGTAGCCGCATTCCTCGGCATATACCCACCCGTGCAGATGAATCAATGCTCCGGCGTCTCCTGCTTTTAGTTCGGTCCGGAATTGAATTCTCCGTTTTGCTGGATGGCCAGATAATTCGTTCTGAATGGCGGTCATGCTTCGAGCGATATCTGCCCGACTCTTGGATGGCAAATCGATAATCATGTCACGAATTTGATCATCGGATAAGGCGTTCATTCGAGCCAAGGTTTCTTCTCCGAGTTCCGAGAGATACAGCAAGGACGATCTTCCATCCTCCTTGGATTGAACCCGGTAGGTTAATCCGAGCTTTTCAAACCGCTTCAATATCCGGCTAAGGTACCCTGGATCAAGTCCCAATTGCTCCGTGAGCACACTGGCCGTGCAGTGTTGGGCATTGCCTATTTCGTAAAGAACCCGGACCTCCGAAAGAGAAAACTCACTGTCGAGCAAGTGCTTGTCCAGCAACCCCAGTATCCTGGTGTAAAAGCGGTTAAATTCACGAATGATCGGAATGATCGATGTTGGTGATTTCATGGTGTCCTCCTGACATACAGAACATAATTTATGGAGTTTGTTTACTTGACTAAGTCAACTATATACACCTTACCCCAATATAGTTGACTTAGTCAAACAAATGAACTAACCCTCCAAAGTAAAGTAAACCGAATTGCTTCCCTTATTCCGGACACAATTCGGTTCTTTGTAACTTGAGTGATTAATGTTATGGTTTGGCACGTGACCAAATGATCATAGGAATAAGAAGCAAGGACAAGACTCCTCCCAGTAATGAGAGTGTGGAATAGCTCGTTTGTGCTGCAACCATGCCTGACATCGCGCCTCCTGTCGCCCCTGCCAGAGCGATTAGAACATCCACCTTACCTTGGGTTTTCGCACGAAGCTGAGGAGGAGTTGCATCAACTATGGCTGCTGTTCCACTAATTAGACCAAAATTCCATCCCAGACCAAGTAAAGCCAAAGCTAGAATAAGAAGAATCATTGAGTCAGCCGGTGCAAATGCAGCCAGCAAACCTGCAATTAGCAACGTCACACCAGAGGCGTAGGACATCATTGTACGTCCAAACCGATCAACAAGAATTCCGGTAATTAAGGAAGGTAGATACATTGCGGCAACATGAATACCAATCACCATTCCCACAGCACCTATTCCATGACCGTGATGCTGCATATGAACTGGAGTCATCGTCATTATGGCAACCATGACAATCTGAGTAAGAATCATGACTGCTGCGCCAATAATGATGCCTCGCTTATGAACACTCGGAGTGATATGATCCGATTGTTCTGCCTGGTTGTGATTCTCTTTTTCCGCGATGCCCTTGGCTACCATGAATGGATCGGGACGCAAAAAAATAAGCAATATTACCCCCGCTACAATGTACGCTAACGCTGCAAGCATGAATGGACCCGACAATACCGGAGCCCCTAAGGACTCAGCAAATCGCCCTGTTACGTTAACCAGATTGGGACCGGCAACCGCACCAAATGTAGTGAAAACCATAGCCATGCTTATCGCTTTTGCCCGCTCTGTTGGTAATGCCAAATCGGTACCGGCATATCGCGCCTGCATGTTCGTGGCCGTGCCTCCCCCATACACCAATAAAGACAAGAAGAGCAGCGGAAGGTTGTCAAAAATAGCAGCAAGCACGACACCGATCGCTCCGAGTCCTCCTGCCAGAAATCCTGCGGCCAAACCAACTCTGCGGCCCTTTTGTTGCGATAGGCGTCCAACGAGCAGCGCGGCTGCGGCAGAACCTAACGTAAATAGTGCGGCAGGAATTCCGGCATATTGATCCGTTCCAAGCATTTCCTGAGCAAGCAGTGCTCCCACAGTGATGCCGGCAGCGAGACCTGCACCGCCAAATATTTGGGATGCGATGACAATACCCAATGTCCTTTTCTGCAGCTGACGCTGCTTCTCTCGTGATTCTATGTACCCCTGAATGACCGCGTCATAACGCTCAGTCTTTTCCTGATCCCGGACCTTATTTGAAGACATATCATTACACACCTCTTTTTTTTCATCTGCTCATTTCATTATAAGAGAGTATGATAAGTCTACAATCCCATAACATTGGGATTTAATATGCCTGGAATCAGACCACACCAAAAAAAGCCGCCACACGAGCGACTTTCTTCGGTAATTCGTAAACAATTAAGGATAAAAAACCAAACCCTTTTCTATGAATTATCCAAAATTCAGATTTTGATCAGTCCATCCGAATACCAGACACCTGGGATCATCTCACGTTCCAATTCCAGAAGTTCTTTGATGATCTGATCCGCATCACCGATGGAACTGACAAGCGGATCCGTCAACATCGCTCTTCTTAACTTCTCATAACTCTGCTCCACAACGCCCTCTGCCGTAAGCTCGTGGGTATCCAGTACAAGCTCCTGCATTCCCCGAATTCCTCTCGGCATCTCACCGACATGAACCGGTTTCGCTCCCTCCATGCTTACATCACATAACAGCTCCAGGAACGAATCATCATTCATATTTGTCACTGCTCCATTGTTGAGCGTATTCACGAAGAAGCGTTTTCCCAGATTGCCCACCATATTTTCAATAATGTCTGTTGCATGATCCGGGCCGAAGGTACTCATGTAATCGGCAATCGGAATGTCCCCCGAAAGGAAACCGTCTACTTGCTTCCACATCTCGTCGTGACGCTGATAACGGTCCTCTGTCTCCCAGATCGATAACGGCGGGATACGATCTTGCGATTTACCATGACCTTGCCAATAACGGACATATTCCTTCGTATGTGCAGTACATGTAGGGATATATCCAAAAATGTCGTACAACTCATACGTAATGGCATCGTTATGGAGAGCTTTGGCACCTTGATCACCACCATTGTTCTCCTCACCGGCCGATTTCCGCATAGCCTCCGCAATCGTCGGCATGACATCCTTGCCTTCGAACTCCGCCTTTAGGAGCCACGTAAAATGATTGACCCCGGCAATGCGGAAATCAAACTTCCGATCGATTTCCTCGGTGAACTCGTTTCTGTCGCCGATGATCCCTGCCCGCACAGCATAATAAGCCTTCTTATGAGGCATATGATGACTGTCACAAAGCGCAAACGATTTCAGCTTCGGCGCATAACGGTGCAGCGCTATACCATGGACGGTAGACGGATTGATATAGTTAATCACCCAAGCATCGGGACACAGCTCCTCAATGTCTTTGGCGCATTCCATAATGATCGGCAATTCCCGCATCGCACGGAAAATCCCTCCTGGCCCGATCGTATCTCCTGAGCACATACGGATGCCATATTTCAACGATACCTCGCAATCAATCCCCCGATATTTCACAGATTGCTCTGCGAAGCTGAGCACAACGAAGTCGGCCCCCGGAAGCACCTGTCTGCGGTCTGTCGAGCCCTCAATCTTCAGGGATACATTGTTCTCCCGAGCAACCATCTCCGCAAGTTTTACCATTTTCGCCAGCCGTTCTTCGTCCGTATCGACCAGAGCAAGCGTCCCCTGGTTCAAGTAAGGGGAATGAACCATCTGCCATATGGACTGACGACCAAAGAATAGACTCCCTGCTCCGATAACGACAACCTTAGGCTGCGGCATGTTCGTCGTGTTCATGAATAACCCTCCTCATGTGATATAAGTTCATTATAGAAGAGTGGCTAATAATCGGAATGTGCAATAGTTTTCAATACATGTCATATCGTACGATATTTAACAACGTGTAAAACCTTTGATATAATGAATTAATTTTAAAGATGTCAGTTGGTAAAGGCAGATGAGGAAATCGGATGAGTGAAAACAGATTGAACATGAGCATCCTTAATGAACTTTCGGAATATATCCATCTCCGGATGAGCTCCTATCTAGAACAAACTCACAATCAAGACTGGACTGAACACAAATCGCATCCTGATTACGATCTTTGGTTCATTCAGGAGGGCTCCATCAAGATGATGATCGACGGGTTCGAATATACGGCAGTTCCGGGAGATGCCATATTTTTTTATCCGGACATGCCCTATATCGCCTCGACGTCCGAGGACGTTTGCCGATTCATATACATCCATTTCGATTTTGGCATCGGGGAGCAGCAGCGAATTCTGGGTGGGTTTCAACTTCCAGGGATTGTGCCGGGCAACCTGATTCAGGAGGAAACCATGCTGTTCACCAAGGCATTTCGTCGATTAAAACAGGAGAACGGTACGTCAGGGAACCAACTCTACTTAAAGGCCTCTCTTCTTGCTGTTATTGCAAAGATTCTCGAGCTTCACGGTCAGGGCGCCTACGTGGGTCAATTCCTGAACGGCAAGAAACCGCGAAAATCCGAAGGTAGCCTGGAAGTATTACAAGACGTATTTCAATATGTCGATGCGAACCTGCACCGTCCGATTCGAATGAATGATCTAGCAGCGATGACAGGAATCTCCGAGAAGTATTTCATATCCTATTTCAAGAAAACCGTCGGGATCACCCCGGGTCAGTACATTTCCCAGATCAGAATGAATCGCGCCAGGGATTATCTCTATGAAAAAAAGTATACGATCCAACAAATCGCCGGCTTCCTGGGCTATCCGGATCCGTTTACCTTCTCGAAAGCTTTCAAAAAATACTATAACGTGCCTCCATCCAAGTTTGAATGATTGGTTACATTGATGTAGTTGTGCGGGAAAAACGCAAAAAAGCCGCCTAAACGGTGGCGGCTCCTTATCCTAGATGTGCTCTGATTCGATGCTAATCGTTCGTCACTATCCTATTCTTCATAGACTACAACGGTTCTGCTTTGCTCTTCCCATAGGACAGTTGCTCTCAATGCCTCACTTATAAAACGAACAGGCACATAAGTACTCCCCTTGGTGATGGTGGCTGGCGCATCCAATGATACGTTTTGACCATTGACAGTTGCAGTCTTACTGTCAACCACAAGTTTGATGCTTACTCCATCCTTGGTGACAGTTATGGAGCGTTCTTCAGGGTTCCAGTTGACTTCGGCGTTCAAAGTCTCGGCAATGGCGCGAAAAGGAACGAATGTGTTACCTTTTTTGATGAACGGTTCGCTATCTGTCCCTTCACCATTCACATACAGCTTCACTCCATTCTTTTTACCTGCCTTTTCATTCAGTTTCCCCAATGTTTTGTACAGATCCAGGTTTTTGAAATTAGCTTTGATGGCTTCTTCCTGCAAATATACAGCATCCGTCACACTACCATTATTCTCAAGCATCTCTGCTGCGGTTTCCAATGCCTTATCCTCTTCCATGATGGCTTCCAGTTCTTTTTTCTGTTCGTCCGTCAATTCAGCTGCATATTTTGTGAGCAAAATATCGGCCAAAACGGTACCTGCCGGCTTGTCTTTTACATTTTGAATCGCTTTTAACAACCCTTTGTATCCTTTTGGTCCTTTTTTACTGGGTTCAGATGAATCGGTTGTAGGGCTCTCTGTATTCTCTGCCTCTGATACTGCAGGCTCCTTCACTTCATCTTCTTCCGGGCTGGCCGTTTCAGCAGGATCAATTTCTTCGGTCTGTTGCTCCTCCATTTGCCGCTCCTTGTCCTTAGGTGCGTTTGATGATACTTCTTTACTTGGTTTTCCGGGTGGAGTGTTTCCCGGTTTGGCTGAGGCTGTGCCTGCAGCGGTGCCTAACATTAGCGCTAGACTTGTTAACAAGATGACCGTTTTTTTCATTGACAATTCCTCCTGAAGTAAAAATATATGCACCTTCATTATCGGCAGAATGCATGCGTTCCGATAGGAATTTTGTATATATTTTTTCATGACGGAATCGTGAGAATGAAGTCAGCACTATAACCATAAACACATGGAGAATCTACCATGTGTTATTTGCATTGTCATATGAATAATTTAATCGTTATGAACCCCATCAGAAGGAAAAGTACTCTTTTAACTCGATTAAATCATCGATAACGATATCAGCCTGTGAAAGCTCGTCACTTTTTGCAAAATCAAAATTACATCCGATCGCTAGCAAACCGTTGTCTTTGGCAGCATGAATATCCGATAGGCGATCCCCTATTACGGCACCATTCGAAATTCCATATTTTACGATAATCTGCTGAACAAGATCTGATTTATTCAACGATTGAATTTGCTGAATGCTAAACGTCTCCGTAACCCAATAATCCAATCGATAATACTCAACTATGGCTCTTAAATATTCAGTCAACCCATTACTTGCTATGTAAATTGAGAAATCTCTCTTTTTAAAGTAGGTGAATATTTCTATTACGTTAGGGTATAGAGCCCCTTTACCATTTTTTATATTCTGTATTAATCTTTCTAGGAAATACGTATCCGTTAATTCCCTCAACTCTGCAGAATGCTGTGGTAATAGCGTTTCCCATACCTTGGGCAGCGGCACCCCCATAATTTCTCGATATTGATCAATTGGTGTAGAAGTAAACCATTCATGCCGTGCTCTTAAATGATTAAACGTATCTTCAAGTGATAATTCTAAAATTTTATCTGTTTGAAACAATGTTCCATCCATATCAAATATAAGTGATTGTGACATAGCTGCATCTCCCTCGGTTAAATTACATTAATATTATTATACATTTATTGGGTTCTGACGGGTGTAATTATAAAAATGGTTGATGGATCGGTATGTTCAGGGATTAGCATAATAGGACTTAATTTCCCGGAAAATCTTAATCTAACCTCCCCACCTCCTATAGATCGAAGGATCTCAACCAGAAGCTTAACATTAAGCGAAAAGTTAAAATCATCTCCTTTCATTTGGGCAAAAGGTACTTGATGTTGAACATCACCAACATCGGCTGTCTGGGAGAACAACAGTAAGTTATTTTTCGTTGCTGCGATTTTAATTACACGTTCACTTGCTAGAACAGAGACACACTCCACTGCATTTAATAAGCGATTTGTTTCAAGCAAAACTTCTGATATATAAGATGTAGGAATGACGTTTGATAATGATGGAAATTCTCCTTCAATTAATACGGATTCTATCTGTACATCATTCGAAGTAAATCTTACTTGATTTGCATACGTAACAATTTCAGTGGTATCCGTATCATTTTTCAGCAGTTTTGTTATTTCAACTAGATTTTGAGCAGGAATCAAAAATGTTGCGTCAATGTCCTGATCATTTTCAATAACGATCTTTCGGGTAGCCAGACGAATTCCATCCGTAGCCATTAAGTTTAACCCATCTCGATTGAAATTGAACAATACTCCCGTTAATACCGGACGTGCTTCGGACGACGAAGCTGCAATGGCCACCTGCTTAATCGTTGACTTCAATAAGGCATTATTTATTCTAAGTTTTGCTCGATAATGATCATCTTTGGAATGAATGGAAGGGAACTCTTGGGGGTCCATCCCCCGAAACCGAATATGTGATTCGCTTGAAACAATGGTGAGGTCTAGACCTTCTTTCATCTCTAATGTCATCATTCCCTCGCCAAGCTTACGAACAACTTCGAAGAAGTGGCGTGCAGGCACAACAATCTCACCTGTTCTATGTATTAACAAAGAAGGAGCATCCAGTGTTAACCTATACTGTATTGTCATTTTCGTATTACTTGCAGTAAAGATGATTTCGGATGCTCGTACCTCAATATGTATGCCTGCTAAGATAGGTAATAGGTTGTTAGAGGGTACAGCTCTTAATACAAGCTGCAGGGCACTGATGAGAGAATCCTTTTGAATATCGATGAACAAAGGTTCCACCTATCTTCCACATAAAATTAGTTAGCATAAAAGGATTCAACCATTTTACGGATCACTTCTGATCGGGATTGATTGTTATCAGTACAGTCCTTCTCCAGTCTCTCCCATAGATCATCGGTTAAGGTTAACGAGATCTTCTTGGTTGTTCCTATGCTCTTCCTGCCAGAGCCCTCACGCAACCCTCCTTTGGAGAACACGAAACCTAGTTGACCCTCCTTATTGGAAACTCCTATTTTTATATTTTTATCGTTGATTATAATCCTCTCCATTTCCTTTTTTTGATTTAGGTAACCTTTTTCAAAATAACTTATTTTTATTGTATCACTTCATATCCCATCTGGCAATTTATTCAAGTGACTAAAAATGATCTCTTTTTAACCTATTGAAAAAGAGCAGTTTGCCCATTGGCAAGCTGCTCTTTTAATTTCCAACAGATATATCCCTCTACTCTTCATTCGCAAAGTCGTCCTGAAGTTAGTTCAGTGTCACTTTTTCGTAAAACTTACTTATGCGGGGAAAGAGACGAAAGGCGTTGCCGTAAGCAATTGCCTTCATGTTATCTTCGCTAATCTGCATGGCTTCATGGAGTACCGACTCCCGCTGCATGCGTAGTACGCTGTCTGCCGGCCAGGGAATATCTGCACCAAATAGAATCCGATCAGGCCCAATTAACTTTTGGATTGTGCCGAGGTTCAGCGTGGAATCATAGTAGAGATGGTCCAGTTTGGCCATTTCGGCTTCGAATAGTTCCGGTGTCGCTTCCACTTGAATCGAATCCTGCCCTATGGCAGCAAGGGCAATCCTCCATTTGATGTACGGAACCATGCCTCCTGTATGAGGAAGAATAAACCTAATGGAAGGGTATTGGTCAAAAATGCGATGAACCGCCATCGTAGTCACAGCACGCGTGGTATCAAAGGTTCCTTCAAGCAGCGCAGGACTCAGTCCGGCAATTTTCTGGGGAATGAGAATCGGGTGAAGAAACACAACCGCACTACGTCGATCCAACTCGCTTAGCAGTTCAGCGTAATCTGGATGACTTAAATATTTCCCTTGATAACTAGTGAGCATTGCAACTCCATCCAGTCCAAGAATATCTAGCGCATATATGGTTTCTTCCAGCGCAGCTTCGGCATCAGGGAGCGGCAGCGTAGCAAATGCACCATATTTTTCTGGATACTGCTGAGCATACGAAGCAAGCTCTTCATTCATTTTCCGCGCAAGCGTATTGGCAGATGGCCGGTCAATGAATGTCAGATCTGACGGGGCCGAAAGAAACGAAAACGAAATGTCGGCTACACCCATTTTCTCAAGTCCAATCTCAGGCGTCCACTTCGGCATAAAACTCGGGATCTCCATGCCCAGCTCCTTCTGTTTCCTTTGCATTTCTCTAGAAATGATATGATGATGCACATCAATAACAGGATTAAACATATACGATCAGCTCCTTTTATTTGTTTTCAAGCCATTGGTTTAGCTGGTTTTGCTTTTCTGCCAATATTTTGTCAACGCCTGCACTCTTTAATTTTTCGATATAAGCCGGCAATTCTGCCGGGTCAAACGTTCCTGTCTGAAATCCAGCGTCATACTGATTCTGGACATTGGTTACCGATGTAATTTGCGTTTTGACCGGATTGATATCGAAGCTGAATCCCATCGCCCTTGATTTTACGGCACTTTCATTTTCACTCTTTAACACCTCCCACATATCAGGGTCATTCCCTTCCCAGATATAGGACAGAAAATTGTTGCCAACTGCGTACTGATTGGAATCATATCCTGATGAGCTCACACCGTCCGGCTTGGCAATGAGGCCATCGCTCTGTTTAACATAGTGCTTGCCCTCGATTCCATTCGTGAACAGATTAATGACCGACTCGTCCGAGTAGAACAGTTCCAAAACCTGAATGGCCTTATCCGGCTGCTCACTGTTCCTCGCCAAGGACATCATGTTGGAAGCTACGCTATTTCGGGTCATATACGAATCTTCCAGGGGAACACATGCAAGCTCTGTCCCTGCCGCCAGCGATTCCGAGTAACACTCATTGATATTCCGGATATAGGAGAAGGCTTTGCCCGCCTTGATCAGGTTGGATCCCGTTTCCTGGGATGTTGCAACATCTTTGCTGAAATAACCTTTCTCGTACCACTCGCGCATCAGATCGGCCATCGTTGAGAAACGTTCAGTGGCAAAGAGATTCTGCACGGTGTAATCCGTTCCATTGAAATCCAGTACGCCAGGCGCAGTTCCCAATGGATCGAAATTCAGCATGGCCTGTCCGGGAGTTTCCTGCGAGGTATAGCTGACGATTGGTGTGACTCCCGGCTCTTTATCCTTGATACGCTGTAGCACACCCGAAATATCGCTCCATGTCTTAATGGACGCAAGGTCAATACCATGCTTATCAGCCAGCTCCTTGCTCATCACAAAACTTGGAGATAGTGCCCAGGCTTTGATGCTTGGAACGCCATAGGTTTCACCATTCATTCTTCCGGCTTCCGCCGCTTCTCCCGGAATAGTCTCCAGAATCTTTTGGCCGAATTCGTTCAAATGTTCGTCCATAGGCAGCAGCTGCCCCCTGCTGATCTGGGATTCCAGACCGAACCACACACTGGTATACACCAGATCCAGTTTGTCGCTGCCAGCCAGCATCAAGTTCATCTGATTCGCATAATTGGAGCCATTTACAGGCAGGAGCTTTACCGTTGCACCTACTTTCTCAGCTGTAATTTCACTAATGGCGTCCTGAACCTCCTTGACATCCGTCACGTCGCCAAAAGCCGGATACGTCATGGCCACTTCATACAAGCCAGTTTCTGCGTCATTTCCGCGTACCGATTCTTCCTCGCTGCCCGAATTTCCGCATGCTGTTAGTAAAACACCAAACAAGGAAATCACCAGCGTGAAACCTACAAACCTTTTTTTTGTAAACATCTTTCTTCACTCCCCCATGTTTGCTATTGGAACAACCTATTGATGCCGAGCTCTGTTAGCCTTTTACAGCACCAATGGTCAACCCTTTAACGAAGAACTTCTGGAAAAACGGATATGCTGCGATAAGCGGCAGTACACCGATGACGGCAATAGCCATTCTCACGCTTGCAAGAGGTACGGATGAAACGACAGCCGTCTGCCCGGACAAACTGTTCTGCTGCAAATACTGAACATCGGACAACATGCGGTTAAGCAGGTTCTGAATACTGTACAGGCTTCCGTCATTGATGAAGATCAGACCGTTAAACCAATCGTTCCAGTACGAAATCATGAGCATCAGACCAATCGTAGCCAGACTGGGGAGCGCTAGCGGGAGAACAATTTTGCAATAAATGACCCATTCACTCGCACCATCCACGTAAGCCGACTCCACAACTTCACCGGGAATTGACGTGGAGAAGAAGCTGCGCATCAATAAAATGTAGAAGCCATTCGTCAGTAAATTCGGGATGATCAAGGACCAGATGGTGTCTTTCAAATGAAAGAGGTCCGTATATACCAGGTACATCGGCACGAGCCCGCCATTGAAAAGCAGAGTGAAAAATACAAAGAAGGACAGGAACGAACGAAACGGAAGCACATTTCTCGATAATGGATAAGCGATGAGGGTTGTAATCAGAAGGCCAAGAATGGTTCCCACAATGGTAATAAACGTGGTAATTCCGTACGAGCGCAGAATCAATGAATACTGATCGAACAAGTACACATAAGCGTCTAAACTGAATTGATCTGGAATCAAGCTATATCCATTTCTAATGATGGCTTGTTCCTCGGTAAGCGAAGCGGATATGAGGAGCAGAAACGGAAATGCTGCAGCAATTGCCATCGCGATAAGCACGAAGTGAACAGTTATTTGATAAATTCGATTTGAATACAAGTTGGCCACCCCCTTTTACTAAAACAGAGCCAGATCCTTGTCTTTTCGGCGAACAAACGCATTGGTCGTCAAGACTAACACAAAACCGACGATGGACTGGTATAGTCCTGCTGCAGATGACATCCCGAAGTCCCCGAAAGTCATCAATCCGCGGTAAACATAAGTGTCAATGACATCCGTAGTGGTTTGCAGTGCACCTGAATTCAACGGGACCTGATAGAATAGACCAAAATCGGAATTGAAGATGCGTCCAACCGAAAGGAGAACCAGAATGACCATTGTGGGTTTAATCAGAGGAAGGGTGATGCTCCAAACTTGTCTCCACCTGGAGGCTCCGTCCAGCGTAGCCGATTCGTAATACTCCTGGCTGATACCTACGATGGAGGCCAGATAGACGATGCAGGTATAACCCACATTTTTCCACAGGTACACGACACTTAATATGTAAGGCCATTTCCCTGCGTCTGCATACCACGACACCGAATCGATCCCCAGCCAAGGAAGCACGTAATGGTTAACGAATCCGTTCTCCTCGTTTAACAAGGCTAGTACCAAATAAGCGACGATAACCATAGAGATAAGGTAAGGGAGTAAAATAATGCTCTGATACAAGCGGGAGACGAATCTTTTTCTTACTTCGTTTAGCAACACCGCTACGGCAATGGAGAGTATCGTTCCGAGCACGATAAACGCGCCATTGTACAATAATGTGTTTCGGGTAATCACCCAGGCATCCTGCGTTTGGAACAGGTAGGCGAAGTTATCAAGACCTACCCAGTCGCTTCCCCATATCCCCTTTGCGAAATTAACATTTTTAAACGCAATGATAATGCCAAGCATCGGCAAGTAGTTGTTGATGAACAGATAGATGATACCTGGTAAGATCATGACCAATAGCAACCAATGCCTTTTTATGTTTTTGATGCGAGAAGCAAAGGTACTACGACGCATGCCCTTCTCCCCCTTTTCCACGTAACGATACTTGGTGTCGTAAATCAAATATATCCCTCCTTTTCTTCTTCATGTGAGTTTATCTAACGTTATTTTCTTCTTACAAGAATAATACGCTGTAAACACTCCCTAGTCATTGGTGTAATCGTCTAAAAAATTCAACGCATTTTGGACTGATACACCAAAAGGAAATCTCTATCTCGGCATCCGTGTCAACAATAATTACGTAACAACACAACATGTCTAGTTTTTCATACATCCTATTTCCGCAAACGATAAAGCAGCGCATCAAGGACGCGCTGCTTTTTACTCCTAGCAAAAAATAGTTATGAATGGATTTCTGCCATCTGCCTGCTGGTTGGGAGCGCACGGCCTCCAACAAGCACACCACCCGAGAATACCGCTTCTCGTGGAGGTGCCGCTGCCAGCGCATGCATCGCATTCAAGGCATTTACTAAGGAGAAATCGCCGCGATCACCCACTTTTGGAGTTAACGGCGCATTGGAAATAAGCTTGTATGTCTCAAGCAACCAGTGGTCTTCTACCCAACCGGATGCTTCAGCGAGACGTGACCCACGTGAGAGCATGTCGCCATTGCCGAATGGACTCCACGAATCCAGAATATTATCTGAACCGACATATACAGCTACTCCCGCTTCCAGCAATAGTTTAATGGGCGGCATAGGTCTATCGATAGGTGCACTTGTCATGATGGACACGCCGTTCGCACACAGCTTTTCTGCCAATGAACGTACCTCTGCTTCACTAACCTGACCCAAACAATAAGCGTGGCTCACTGAAGTGCGGCCGGACATGCCTGCTTGTTCCGTTAAATCAGCGAAACGATCAATCGTGTATGTTCCGAGGTGATCCGGGTCATGCAGATGTAAGTCGATTCCCGCAGCAAATTCTGCCCCCAGCTCAAACATCGCTTCCAGGCTGGCGTCAACTCGGCAGTCCAGCCCGGCCGGATCCACACCGCCTACATAGTCGGCTCCAGCCCGGAGTGCTTGCCGCATGACGGCTATAGATTCGGATCGAAGTAGTCCTTGTTGAGGAAACGCAACGATCTCCATATCCATGCGTCCCCGATATAATTCGCGAACTTCCAATATCTCCTCCAGATGCGAAAGACCGATTTGCGTATCAACGTCAACGTGCGTTCGGATCTTGGCCGTACCTTGGGCCAGCATTAAATCCAACAACCGTTTAGCGCGTTCTCCTGCTCCAGTCGAAAGTTCTCCCAGCATGCGTTTCTCGAATTCCAATTGGCCAGGCAGAGTGACAAAGGGCTGCAGTGTCTTCCACGGCTCGCCAAGAAAATGTTTGTCCAAGTGGATATGCATATCTGCCATGGGCGGAACGTAATGCAAACCTTCCGCTTCGAAGACATTTGCCTCTTTATGGTTGGTTCCACCTGATGCAAACTCTGCATCGGTTGCGGCTGTTTCAATGCTGATGATCGTTCCCGTCGTTCTATCAATCGTTAGATTGAACAGATCATCTGCCCATTTGACGTTTTTAACGATGGTTAACTGTTTCTCCATAGCTTCATCCCCTTCACTCGTGTTCCAATGGTATCCATAGCTTGTGATTACCGCAGCTATTCTATTGCATTTGAACCATACTGCCGACCTGCACACCCGATTTCCAAACCATTCGCGTTTCCGGCTTATCCAGCAGTACATCCCTTTCTGATCGTTCCTGGAATAATATCAAATCCGCCGGAGCGCCTACCTTCATTCCATAATTTTTAATACCCAAAGCCTGAGCTGCGTTATACGTCAGCATCCTGATCAACGCAAGGGCATCCCGTTCCCCGCCCATATACGATGTGACTGCCAGAAGCCAGGCGACCTCTAACGGATCCGCTTTGCCAAAGGGTGTAAACGCGTTGCGGACATTATTGACGCCAATTGCTACATTCACACTGCATTCCTGCAGCAATTTCACAGGTGTCAAGCCTCTGCGCGGTCCTTCCGCATCTCCCCGACCATTCAAAAACAGGTCGGTCATCGGCAGCGTAATGACGCTGATCCCGGCACGATGCAGAAGTTCCGCGATATCCATGGCTTCATGCTCAGGCAGAGAACCGAGCGAGGTTACATGTCCGGCAGATACCTGTCCCTGCATTCCTGTGATGAGTGTTCTTCTGGCTATGTCCGCAATTGCACGGTCCTTGGGATTGTCCGAAAAATCCGTATGAAAATCCAGCGGCTTTCCGTATTTTTCTGCCAAACCAAATGCAAAATCCAAGTGATCTTCCAGGCATTCATCCTGATAAGTGATTCCTCCGACGACGTCAGCCCCCATACGCAGCGCTTCCTCCATTAACTCTTCAGTCCCAGGACTTCTGAATACGCCTTCTTGCGGAAAGGCAACCACCTGCAAATCCAATTGATCTCTTAAAGACTGCTTCAGATGGAGAGCCGACTCCATAGCCTTGAGACCCAGAATCGGATCAACCTCGGCATGGCAGCGCATATGGGTAACACCATTGCGAACAGCTTGACGAATGACAGCAAGCGAGCGCTTGTGCATGTCCTCGTCTGTAAAAGAACTTTTCAGTTTAGCCGTTATCTGAATTGCGTCTTGGAGAGAATCTGCATCCCGATCCATGACATCCAGTAAACAGGCTTTTTCCAGGTGAATGTGCGGCTCGACAAAACCGGGCAGCAGCAAGCCTCCTTTGGCTTGCACGACATTCATCGCTTCCGATATCCCTTCACCGGATGGTGAGATAAATGCAATTTTACCTGAGGATACCCCCACATCCATTCGCCTTCCATCCTTGGATAACACGGTATCAGTAATAAGCAAATCAACCATGACAGCCCTCCAATCATGTACGCTTTTGTTACACGTTAAGAACAATCCAAGCATATTCCACGCTGCAGGGAGAAGTCATTGGATGATAAAGATAAAAATAATTTAGATTATTGGACGAACAAGCCAAAGATATTTACTCGGAAGGATCATAATGTTATATTACTTAACAATAGTTTAACTTGTTCCAGAAAGGGATGGGTCGATGTGCTGCTGATAGATTTGCTCAATAACGGCATTTACGATGATGCCAGAGTGATTACTGGGCACAAGGGTCTTACGCGCGAGGTTCAAACCGTTAACATCATGGACTGTCCAGATATCATACGGTTTTTGAGGCCAAACGAGCTCTTGCTGACCAACGGCTATTTTATGAAACAGCAACCAGAGGAGTTCATCCACCTGATCAGGGACATGCAGCGGCTTCGCTGCTCGGGTTTGGCCATTAAAACCAAGCGTTTTGAACTTCCGATCCCTGATGAAATATTACATGAAGCCGACCGGATCGAATTTCCTATCATCGAAATTTCCGATGTATGCCTATCCCTAGGTGAGATTTTGCAACGATCGACCAGTGTTATTCTGAACAATAAGAGCGACGAACTCCAATATGCACTTAGCATTCACAAAAAATTCTCCGAAATGATCATGCAAGGCAAAGGGATTTCCGGCATAATTCATTCCCTGTCCAAACTGCTTTCATCCCCAGTCATCCTTTTAAACAACAAATGGAAAACCATTGCTTCCAACAATCAGAATGCAAACATTACTGAGCTCACTGCAGCTGCTGTTACAGCACTTCATGACTTGTCCGATACCTCTAGCCCGACTTCATTGTGCTTAATCGACTCATCCCTTCGGGAACGCAGCTGCATGCTAGTATATCCGGTAAAAACGTATCGTCATGAAGGCTATTTGTTATCTTTTCATATGCCGGATCAATGGACCGGTCTGTACGGTTTAACGCTTGAACAAGCCTCTAACGTCATTGGAATGGAGCTGACCAAATCTCAAGCAGTCAAGGAACGTTCCCGCAGGCACAAAAACGAGTTTTTTTCCGATTTGATCGAGGGGTATATCACTTTCGAGCAGGAAGCGCTGAACCGCGGCAAGAGATACGGGCTTAGAAAGGGTTATTCATGTGTCGTGCTGGCTATTCGTAATGATGAGGCGGCAGTACTAAAGGGAGACAACTTGACTGAACAAGAGGAGCAATACGAGCACATTAAACGTCATTTCGGTGCGTTGGAGCATCCATTTACCATGTTTACCAAACATGATACCTACTGCATTTTGCTATCCATCCCGGACTCAGGCTGGGACGAGGCGAAGCTCACCGAGCATCTCACTGGAATGCTTAAACACCTCCATCAGGAGAATGGAATGAGCATGTCGGTTGGCATCGGCAAACCTGCAATGAATGTGCTCGGCGTTCGCCATTCTTACACAGAAGCAGTCAATGCGCTGCAATTCGGCTATCGATTTAAACGCAAAAAATTTGTCCAATCCTACCAAGCCAAGGATATCGGATATTTATTCCATATGCTTCCCCACGACGAGCTAAAACAATTTTACGAATCGACTCTAGATGGATTGCTGCAAATCGCCGATGAATCCGAAAGAAAAGAGCTGCTCCGTACCCTGAACGCATTTTACGAAACACAATGCCAGCTTGTCGAAACCTCCAAACAGCTCTTCGTGCATCGGAATACGGTGGTGTACAGATTGGAAAAGTGTGAAAGACTCCTGGATGTAAAACTCAAAGATCCCGCTGAAAGTCTACGAATTCGTATAGCGCTAGCGATCGAGCCTTTATTGCTGCAAAAAGATTAAGAGACGCATCTTCATGAAGGTTCTTGTTTCGTCAAACATCTTATGAGAGGGTTCCCGCAGTTCTACCGGTATTTCACAAAAAACAGCCGCTCTCAGGTTCTCTGTGAACGGCTGCAGATTATTTTTTCAACGAGTGCTACATTTTACATTAACAATGCATACATTCATCACCGGAGCCCAAAAACAGAAGCGATCAAAAGAAGAAGTCCGATTGTTAACAGCGATGCCCATGAGTCACGAGCAAACATTTGAACAAGCTCCCATACGTTTGAAGGGCCAGATTGAGGGCCATCACACTTCTCCCCAAAATATCTCTGTTTCATAATCAAAAAGAACGGTACCCTCCCGTTTATTTCGATCAAATATATTCTGAAGCTCAGTCATCATCGGAGTATAATTGGGATGACCGGGCACAGGACTGTAGGAAGATGATTGCAATCTGCCTTTCAAGCCCTCGAACTCGAACTCCTGACCCATTTGAAAGCTAGCTTCTTGCATTGTGCCTTCCTTGAAAAAGGAATGAAGTATGGACTGAGAAATGTTCTTATGATTTACTTTCTCATAGTCGGTTCCGTATGTATGCAGCAGCTGATCGTATTCAGTACGAAACGAGTTACCGGTAGTAAGACGGGAATTCCAGATTAATACGACTTTACCTCCGGGCTGTAAAATTCTCCTAAACTCGGTCTGCGCTGCCAAGCGGTCAAACCAGTGAAACGCCTGTGCGCACACAATAAAATCTACCGACCGATCAGGTAATCCCGTAGATTCAGCAGAGCCTGATATCGTCTGAAAGTTCGGTTCACTCTCAAGCATCTGCTCGGCGGCTGTGCGCATGGCCTGATTGGGCTCGACGGCTATAACATAGCTTCCACGTTCCAGAAGTAATTTTGAGAAGATCCCTGTACCTGCACCAATATCTGCGATCTTACTGTTTGAATGCAAACCAACGGAGTTGTATAGATAATCAATGGCCTCTTTCGGATAACTCGGGCGGTAGTTCGTATAGGAATCAACCCGGTTTGAAAACCGTTCTTCATTTTTCATCTGTCATCAGTTCTCCTTTGAATTAGACTGTCCAAAACAAAACATAATTTCACTACTTTCTCTCTTTATTTCAGAAACCCTTCCTGTTTATTCCATTATTCGTCCCAAAAAAAATAACAGACCCCGGGCAACTTGTGCTCGTGATCTGTTATCTCTATTAAACTCGTTTGATGTAACCCGCATTTACTTTAAATGGATCTTGAAGACATCTCCAGCTTCACCACCAAAAACGATAAAGCCGGCTTTGGGAAGCTCAATGGATTGTTGATCGGTAGCAACGGAAAAGTGAACCACTTCGCCCTGCTCATTATATACAGCGTAACCGCCGCCTTCCGGCGAATCTACCGTCAATGATTTGTTCGCAGAATGAGAATCGATAGCATACCAGCGGGCTTGACCGCTCGCAGGGATGGTGGCCTTACCTGTCTTGCCGCCAAAGATCGGTGTAATCGCATCCTCTGCAATATATTCCTGTCCGTCCTGAATCAAAATCTCAGCATTATTCTTGGTGTAAAATTGCAGATCGAAAGCATCTCTACCGTTCATCACGGGAATCTCTGCGACATTCACTGCATGGTCTGAATCTACAATTTGAGTGCCGTTTGCATAACCGCTCTCCGTATCAACGCTCAGATTTTTGATCAGCATCGAAGGAAGCAGATAAAAAATCGATGTGATTTTTTCATCTAGTGCGTAATATTTGGAACCGCTGCGATCTGCCCATTTCTTTTCTGTGGCTGTGTTCAAAGGGTTGGGATCCAATTTTTGATAATCATACGTGTTCATCACCGTTTGACCTAAACCCGGAAACGTGATCACTGCCTGAACCTTAACATACACTTTCCCGTTTTGTTCCTTCACGAAACTGGCCTTCACACTTCCATCCGGACTTGTAAATTGGCCCTCTCCTGTGTAGACATACTTCTGCTCTGGAATGATTCCGCCCTGCAAAGCAGGCAGCGTGATTTCGTCGTTTTTGACCTGGATATCCAGTGTTGTACCTACCGTACCATATAAACCCGAATACCCATTCAACTCCGTCGGCATCTTCACTTTTACGGGTGGAGAGAATGTCTGATCTTCCTTGATTTTCTCGATGACACCCTGATCTTCCAGAACCTCCAACAGTACTTTGCTCGCAAACATCTGATTGTAGATGGAGGACCCACCTGAGGACAGAACGGCTATTGAAATATCATGCTCAGGTATAGTGATTAGTGATGCATGATACATCATGGTGTCCCCACCTTTGGCAAGTGCAGTAATGCCATAATCGCTAAACGGAGCAAGATCCACAGCATCCCATCCCAGGCCGTAATTGAATGTGTTTCGTTCCTCTGAGACCCATATTCCTTGACGATATTCATGATTTTGCATGGACTTGGCCGAGGTTTCGGACAATATGTCCGGTCTGTTACCCATTAATACTTCTGCGAATTCGGTCAATTCTTCGGATGTGGAGTATATTCCACCTGTACCGAGAATGTTCGCATTTTCAACTGGCATTTTGGTTTCAATCGTGGGCCAATACGCTTCAGACAATTGATCTCTATCGAATGAATCCAGCGGTGTTTTGGTTGCTTCCAGCTGTAACGGATTGCTGATAAACTTGGCGACATAATCGCTGTAGCTTAAACCACTCACGCGTTCAACCAGGATCTCAAGCAATTGAAAGCCATCGTTACAATAAACGGAATATGAACCAGGCTTCGATTTTAACTTTTCGGTTTTGAGTTTGTGCAATAGTTCATCGTGGTTGCGCATGTCATTGTCGTCAAACAGCATGCTGTTCCCGTAATGTGAACCGTAGAGACCGGATGAATGATTCATCAGCATCCTCGGGGTAATTTGGGTGTACCGGGCATCCGCCATCTCAAAGTCCTGAATATAGGTAGTAAGAGGCTCATCCAAATTTACTTTCCCGGAATCCACCAGCATCATGGTGGCAGCGGTGACAACCATCTTGCTCACCGAGCCAATGCCGTACATGCTTTCCTTGGTGATTGGTGTCTGGGATGCTTTGTCGTGAAAGCCAGTGCTGCCCGACAATATGATCTCTCCTTGATCCCTAATGGCATATTGCAGACTTGTGACTCCATAATTTTGCACCAGATCTGTAGCCATTTGTTCTGCCTGCTTTTCAATTGAAGTGCTCTTATTCGCCTCTGCCCGGACGTCTGTCATCGGAGTGATTACAAGCACCGCTGTAAATAACACACTAAACAGTTTCTTCATCCTCAGCTTCCTCCCTCAGTACTTTCGTAAGATGAATTCATCATAACTGAGAAGAGGACCCCTGAACGTGAACAAACCCTGAATGGAACAAAACAATCCCTGAACGGCATGTTCAGAGACTGTTGACTTCAAAGGGCAGCACGACCATGTTATTGAAAGTCCGATGATGATGTTCAATCGTCATATGCCCACCGTACTTCTCGCAAATCCTTGATATATTCGTAAGGCCAATTCCGTGAAACTCCGGATTGGGCTTCTCACTTTTCAAATGGGTTAGTGATTGCTCTACATGATTCAGCACCTGGATGATCATTGCAGATGCAGTAGAATGAATGGCGATCAGGATATATCTGTCTTCAGCCTGTCTGACTTTCTTGGAAGCCTCGACTGCATTATCCAGCATATTGCCAAGTACAACACAGAGATCATAACGATCGATATGAACCTGTGGAGAATGAAGCTGAATGCGGGCGTCAATCTTGATCCCGTTTGCCTGTCCTACGGCAATGGTATTCGTGACAAGCGCATCGATCACGAGATTGCCGGAGTTTACCCGCTGGTACACGCCTTCAATCTTATTCAAGGTAAGCTTTATATGATCAGATGCCGCTTCATGTTTGTTTTGCTTGATACATTCTTCAATGTACAGAAACTGCTGATGAATATCGTGGATGATGCCTTTCACATTTTTGAAACTGTGCACCGTCTTCTCGTAGTTGGCATCCTGATAATCCATCTGACGCTGCAGCTGGGCATTCTCATTCGCTAGCTGAACCTTCTCCACCATATTATCGAATACATAGACAATGAACACATTGAGAAACAGCGAGCCCATCACGGAAATGATATAATAGATGTTCTTCTCACTGTAGTTCGAAGCCACATTAATCTGATATAACGTAATGATCGGTACAATGAGAAATAAAAGATAGTAGCGATAGTGCAGGGCGAAACTTCTGCGTTTGGCAATAAGACGAACAACCTGAATGACAATAAACATGAGACTGCAGCCAAGCAGCATCACCTTGTAGAACACCCCATGATAACCCTCGTTGAAGCGATCCCATGTGGTGTAATCCGTAGCGTCCCAGACACTCATAATATATACAGCAATATAATTCACCATGGTGATCAGTACGGCATATAGGACCGTGAAAACCAGTTTTAGCTTCAACTCGACGTCATAGGATTGAGCCAGACTGAAGATAAATATTAATACAACCAACGACGAGATGAGCGAAGGCAATGTAGAAGCCAGATAGAAAAAACATAAGACAATAGACAGGACAAAATAGACCACTCTCTGCGGCTTTTGCCTGGACTTGCCCAGTACCGAATTGAAATAAAAATTCACCTGGAATGCCATAAGCAGCGTAACGACGATGATAGACAAAATCGTAAAAGGCTCCATATCATTGAATCCTCGTAATCATATATTTGGTGTAGGCATCCTTGACTTCCTTGACTTTGGAACGGCCGATGGGCAATTCAGCGCCATTTAACATGACGACCTGGGAGCCGCTAAACTTCTGGACATGCATCAGGTTAATGATAATTGAGCGATGAATTTGCAAGAAGCCATGATCCTTCAAAGCATCCGCATAATTCGAAATAATGCCTTTACTTTCATGCGTGCTTTCGTTGGTCACAAAATTCAGTTTGTTTTTGATTGTTAGACTTTTGATCACTTCAATCCAGAGAATATCATCGTATTTCAACAGCAATTCTTCATAAGCTGATTTGATTAATACAAACTTTTTGTCCATTGAACTCAAGTACTGGCATAGTTTAATCATTTTCTCCTCGAAGATATGTGTCTGGATCGGTTTGATCAGATATTGAAAAGTAACCACATCGAAGCTCTCTACCATATACTCCGGATAGCTGGTCAGAAACATGATTTGTACATCCAGAAATTTCATCATTCTGATTTCTTTGGCCGCCTGAATGCCGTTCATCCCGTGCATCTCCACATCCATAATGAGAATATGGAAGGTATCCCCGGCCGTTTTGTAATGAGCAATCAACTCCTCACCGGATGCAAATAATGTAACTTGGAAATCAATATTCGTTTTCAGAGATAAGGAGATCAGCATCGCTTTCACGAGCTCTCTTTGTTTCTCCTCATCATCACAAATGGCAACATTAAACATGATTGAACATCCGCCCTTCATTTGACGACAATTCTGTGTTTCACTCTCAAATATACTACTTTATCATACATTTCAGGGGGAAATGGGATGAAACGCATGTTTCAAACCCTAAACTGCATGGAGAAGGTTGGATCGGGTAACATTTCAAGTTATTCAAAAAAGAAAAAGGAGCCAACTCCGAAAGTTGGCTCCTACTTGAATGTGAAGATATAGTATAACAATACATGAATCATACAACTTAGGTTATATTACAACCCCATATCATCGGCAAGGTTCTCAACACCTGTGAAGATGGAATCTCCGTAACCCCAGAAATTGTTGAAATCAATAACATAGATTTTCTTGTTCTTCACTGCGTTAATACTTTGCACCTGCTTGTTGGCAAGCAACTTGTCAATCGTTTCTTGTGGATCAATACCGCCAGCATATTTGGAAATGATCATCACATCCGGATTGATCTCGATGAGCTTCTCCAGACTGAGTGTGCCTGTTTCATTGATCAACATATTATGTACGTTGATTAATGACATTGCACTTTCGATAAACGTATCTCCATTTCCGTTGTAAACCGCAATGGTTCCATCACCATTATCAGAGAAGGACGCATAGTTGATTGTTTCAGCGCTAGCACGAGCCTTCAATGCTTCCTCGCGTACTTTAAGCTCCTCAATATAGGCCGCCGCGTTAGCTTGTACATTAAAGATCTCGCCTAGCTCGGTGATATCCTTATACAGACTATCCAACGAAGCATCAGTAACACTCGTGCTCTGCACAAACGTTTTGATCCCCATATCATTCAAGCTGTTGACTGTACCCACACCCCAGTCGGCATCCTCAAACAGCCCGCCACGTCCCATGATCAGATCAGGTGAAGCGCCAATGGTCACTTCCTTACCCACATATCCTTCGGCCAGAACAGGGATTTTCTTAAACTCATCAGCAATATCTTCAGGCACACTGCCAAACAAAGCAGCTACACCCACGAGCTTGTCCGTCAATCCAAGGCGAATCATCAGCTCGGCTGCACCTTGAGTATTGGCAACAACGCGTTCAGGTGCCTTGTCAAATGTTTGTTCCTTCGCGACCCAAGTACCGTTCTCTGTTGTATAATTCGATACAGTTACCGGGTAAGTGGTTTCAGCTGCAGCTGAAGCATCAGCATCGGTCTGCTCCCCATCTGCTGCTGCATTCGTGGCGCTGCTCTCCGCAAATTGCTGTGAGCTGCCATTGGCATTATCGCCGCCACCACTTGAACACGCAGCCAGCACCAGAATCATTGCAGTAATCAAACAAAGAAACATCCCTTTTTTTACGGACACCAACATGTAAATAACCTCTCCCTTTTCCATTCTCGTCTGTCTTTTTGACCATTATGTAAAATAACTATTGTCAGTATACAGTAAATGTCGGAGTGTGTAAATGAGAACAATAATCAATATCAATTATATAGAAAACAAAAAAGCCGCTAATATAGCGACTCTCCAATGTGATTCTATTCTTGCCTCTCCATGAATAACATCAAACTGCACTAACTAACGATCCAATAGGATTACCAAAAACGTTCCTTAACCCCCTTTAAAATCGATATCCCTTCTACAAAGTAATAATCGCCGTAACTCAGTGGAACATCGACATGTCTCTGCTCAGGGAAGTGGCTCGTTCCATGCAAAATAAGGCCTTCTTCTGCTTCGGAGTCCCAAGCTCCATAATTCATATATAAGGAATGAAGAATTCTTTCTCCACTTTTGCGATACATCTCTGATTCAAGCCCATCAACCTGATCAGCCAAAAGCAGCAGTCCGCAAGCAGCACAGGCTCCTGCCGATGAATCACGAACTGAGGAACTTCCTTGAGGTGTGCGAAAATCCCAAGTTGGAACCTGGTCTTCCGGTAAATTAGCCAGGAAAAAATGGGCCGTCCGTTTGGCTGCATCCAGATAATGCTGGTTACCTGTATAATGATAACTTAGACTCATGCCATAAATCGCCCATGCCGTACCACGGGACCAAGCAGACTCTGGAGAATATCCCTGACCTCCCTTTACTTCAAGCTTCTCCCCCGTTTCCGGGTCAAACACGAGAATGTGGGCAACAGAGCCGTCCGGGCGGTAAAATTGCTGCAGCACTGTATCCGCATGCTTAACTGCGATATGTTTGTACCGGGGATCTCCCGTTACACCGGATGCCCAGTATAGCAGTGGCAAATTCATCAAGCAGTCTATGATGGCCCAGCCAGCCATATGCTCCCCATTCCATGCACGGATATAATTTCCCTCGACATTAAAGCGTGCAGCCAGGAGATTAGCGGCAAGCAGAGCTCTCTTTTTGGAATCCTCTGTTCCTAGAAGCTTATATCTGGCACCGCTTGTTAATGTCCAGATGAAACCGATATCATGATCAACCATCTGGGAATCCGTTAACAATGCATCAAGCTGGCGTTCGCAGGATTCTGCCGCTTCCTTAAGATCCTCATCTTTGGTGTCCCGATAGACAAGCCATAGTATGCCAGGCCAGAAGCCCGCAGTCCACCAAGATGGTCGCTCTAACTGATATTCTCCATTTACACTTGCGTGAGGAAACCCATCCCCGATTCAACAAGAAATCCGTTTCACTTTTGCCTTTGTTTGATCCCATGCCTCCTGCACCCAATCCGGTTGAACCGTCATTTCACAATCCTCCTCTTCAAATGTGCACTTCTAGTGTTGATCATGATAGGCTTTGTCCAACTTAACCTCTCCTCCAAACCATGCCTTCCGTGAAGTCCACTCGGCCTCTCCCTGCCAGAAATCAGCGTCAGGTGAGAGGCCTAACGCAAGAAATACAGTCGTACAGAGATACAGACTACCCGTCGATATATAAACTTCTCCTACTTCCGGCTGGCTTCCGGCGAATCCAATCCGCAGCCATCCGGCACCGTCAAACGTCCCGGGCATCTGAATCTGCCGCTTGATTACAGCCGTAAGCGCGCAGCGAACTTGAGCTGGTTTCACTTCTACCGGGAGTTCCTCTCTGAGTGCCATGAGAGATAAATGCTGAAATGCTCCGAAACGATAGGCAAGTGATCGCCCAATAGGCGGGAAGGTGCCTTCGGGTGAAATCAGGCGTTCCAGGATGGCTGCATAGCGAGTAGCTCTGTCTAGCACCTTGACCCTAATCGCTTTCCAATCGTCGAATTGATCTCCTAACGCGTCCAATATATCCACGAGCATGGGTTGAATCACAAAGCTGTTATAGTAATCCCAATGAAAATCAGGCCCGTCCCCATATGCACCATCACCCATGTACCATTGGTCATGCTGCCTTACCGCATAATCCACTCGCATGCGATCCCAGGTTTCTACGCCCATTCGGGCAAGGGCTGCTTCAATGATGGCACTAAACAACAGCCAGTTGCTGAATACGGGGCGTATAATCCGTGTGGCGAGCAGGGCGGATTTCAGATTATCTTTCGCTTTCTCATCCAGCAGTTCATACAGCTCATGTGGAGCCCGAAGCACCGCATTCGCAAGAAAAGCTGCATCAACAACAGGCTGGCCGCCTTGCGTAAAATTCATAAAATCGGGAGAAGCTGGATCTGTCGCCACTCCAATTGCGTGCCTGGACAGATCTGCCATTCTGGCTCGAATCTCCCCTTCCTCACCTGAATGAGGGCCGTGTTCAAGCCACGGTGCAATCCCAGCCAGTGTGCGGCCCAAAGCTTCCAAATAGGCGTAATCTGCTCGATCTCCCCCTTTTGATTCGACAGGCATATCGATAACCAGTCTGCTTTCCGATAAGGCATAGAGTACAGGATGTGCTATGCGAACCAACGTATCCACCCAATACTTTCTGTCATCCGACACTTCCTCTTCCTCCTTCAAAATAAACATTTTAAAAAAATTATAGATGGTTGTTTACACCCGAACAATAAACTATAATCATCAAAAACTGACCTATTGTGCTGGGGAGGATAAGGCATGCTTACGTTACTTTCTTGCGGCTATCGCACCATTCACCATGAAGGGATTGTGAGAAACCGACCAAATGGTTCAGGAAACTACACCTTTGTGTTTTTTAATAGCAGAGCAGAAGTCAGATTGCATGACAATATAAGCACGGTTGAGAAGAATACCTTCATTTTGTTTCAACCTCAAACGCCCCATTATTACCGTGAGCTGGAGAGTCCATTTATTAATGATTGGTTCCACTGTAACGGCAGGGATCTTCACGAATTTCTCCTACGTATTCAATTTCCTGTGGACACGCTTATTGAAGCTTCAGATCCCTTGTTGATTTCCAGAAGCATTGTGGAACTTCAGAAGTGTCACAGACTGGATGGAAAGCTGCGTGACAGTATTATCGATTGCGACCTTCGGTCTTTTTTCATGAAATTGAGCGACTTGCGGGAAAGAACTGCTCCCCACCAACTCAGCCGATATTACGTTCAATTTACAGAGCTGCGCAACGATATCTATCGTTCTCCCCAGCAGAACATATCTGTGACAGAGCGAGCTTTACGATTAAATTTGAGCAAATCCTACTTTCAACACATCTATAAAGAACTATTCGGTTGTTCCGTTATGACGGATATGATACATGCCCGGCTTGAACATGCGAAATATCTTTTGGATCACAGTGAGCTCTCCGTTAATCAGATTGCGTACGCATGTGGATATGAGAATGACACCCATTTTATGAGGCAGTTCAAGAAGTTTGTTGGTGTATCGCCCCGGAAATACAGATTCAGAATCGAGCCCAGTTGAGCTGTGTTCGTGTGTTCGTGTGCTCTTTAATCCCGTTCCCGTTCTATAAAATTGCAAAAAAACCGTTATTCAATTAACGAATTACAGTATGTAGAAAGCAAACAAAAACACCCTTACGGGTGTCTCTTTCGTTCACTCTAAACTTTAGTTCATGAGAATCTGGTGATTCACTTCGTCGCATTGTTGTAAACTTCATCTGTGACAGGTTCAAGCCATTCAGGTGTACCTGCAGTGATCGCAATATGTTCAAACCAGCTATCTTTTGCGGCACCATGCCAGTGTTTTACACCATCATGCGTAACAATTACATCGCCGGCTTTCAGGGGTTGGGCAGGTTTGCCTTCCTCCTGATACCACCCTTCCCCACCGGTAACTAATAATATCTGAAATCCGTCACGATGAATGTGCCAGTTGTTTCGGCATCCTGGCTCAAAGGTCACGTTCCCTACACCAACATTCACTTTCGGATCTGCAACCAGAGCTTGAAGATAGCTTTGTCCCACAAAATATGATGCATAAGCTTCATTCTTCTCTCCTACCGGAAATATAACGCCGTTCTTAACCTCTTCATGTTTTGTCATATCTGATTTCTCCAATCTATTGATTAATCTTATTTCGTGTGTTACCGCACATGTGTATAATATAAATGGAAAGTGATACAGCTTCAATAAACAAACCGTCTTCATTCGTGCGCTGTTGCACAAATTTGAAATAATGTGCGACTACCCTCAGGAAAGGTGCGAACCCTCATGTCCAAATTGAAATTGGATCGAAGAGTACAAAAATCTCAGGATGCCATTAAGAATGCATTCACTCAACTGATGTCTGAGAAAAATCTGGATCAAATTACGATTCAGGACATTTCCAACCGGGCAAACGTCGGTCGAAGAACGATCTATGATCATTACATGGATAAATTTGATTTGCTCGACAAACTTATTGAAGAACACATTAACGAGCTGCGAAGAATATGCGAAGCCGCATCTGACTCAAGTTTTGCAGAGGGAAATCTCCTCTGGTTTGAATACTTTGAACATCATCACCCCTTCTTTTCAGCCATGTTATCAAGCAAGGGGGCCTCTGTATTCCGTCATCATTTTCTTGCATTTGTTATTGAAGAATTAGAGGGAGAAGTCAATGTAACCGAAGGAATAAATCAGGGATTAAGCAAGGAGATTATTCTTAATTTCTTTGGAGCGGCAATCGTGGAGATCGTCGAAGCGTGGCTTACCAATGGAATTTCTGAACCGACTCAGGTTATTGCAGAACAAGTAGGGGGTTTGTTGGATCGGAATTTCTAGGAACGAGTTACAGAATGAGATATCACAGCAGAAGGGGCATTGAACCATGATTTTTATTACCAAAAAATTGTTGAATCGGCTAACTCAATCTTATAGAGAACCTAACATGTACATATGTTATTCCACTCCGCAGAGCTTGTCATCGAAGACAAGCCGGGCTATATTGCTCATAAATGAGGATAAATTAATCATTCTCTTCGTCAATTTTTTTTCGACTAGAGTCGTACATAACGTTGAATTCCAAACAGCAGAATTACAAGATCAAACCTATCATTCTGGAATCTTATTGTCTGCAACATGGTCGTTCCACGTTCAAGGCCAGCGATGGAAATTCATGATTCCCAGGAAGATCCTTACGCTGGGCTCGATGCAGAGCGATTTTTTGAATTTTGTGAAACAGCATATCTATCATTAATGTTCAAATCATCACATCGATCTCCGGCCGTATGAATAAGAGCAGTCGATCCAACGAATCGACTGCTCTCCTGTGTCCAATCAAAAGCTGTTCAACCCATTGACGCTTAAGCATCTGCACATAACTTTATTTAACTGCAAGCACCCGTACAGCTAAACATGTCGATGAAGCTTGGTGTTACACTCCGATGTTGTCTCAGTGACATACTCCACGTAATTCACTGAACCTTGAAAGTTCAGATACGCTTCATAACGCATGCGGATTGCTGGTAGTGTAATATAATCCAGCACCTGTTCCTTTGGAACCCACCTGCACTCGCTCGTTTCCTCAGATGCAGCTAATTCTCCACCTTCTAATTTGCACACAAAATCAAACATGACTTTTGTCGGAACATCCGTCACACCGTCATACCACTTATGTACTGCTGTATTCGAGACAACACTAATCAAATGACTAACACTGGCGTCAATCCCGCTTTCTTCCTTGATCTCACGGATCACGCCATCAATCAGGTTTTCTCCTACTTCAGTAATCCCGCCTGGGTACACCCAGCCATCGTCATGGGCTTTTACTAACAGGATATTTCCATGTCCGTCTTCTACAATTCCACCTGCCGATACGATATGCGTTGGAAAGACCATCTAACCACCTCCTCTACAGTAAATCTGTATATAACTTCCACATCCTTCATACAGCTTCCTGCATAAAGCACATATTCATTTTCCTTAGTGCTTAGTCCATTCAACTTTTGGATACAAGCCGCGGGAAATGTGATATGTTCTAGAATGTATTTGTTACATAACACACGCACTACATATTGAGGAGAAGATTACACGTGAATGAAAGTCAAGGAATGAAGAAACCACACCGATTTACAGATCCACTAGTTGTAACCCTAATCGCAAGCCTATGCTGCTTGTTATGGGGAAGTGCTTTCCCTTCTATAAAACTAGGGTATATCGCTTTTAACATCATGCCTGAAGATATTGCTTCCAAGTTTGTATTTGCAGGGTATCGATTTATACTCGCAGGCTTGCTACTTCTGATCCTGTACCGACTGATTGGAAAACGGAAGTTCGCTCTATCTGGACGGCAATGGACCAGTCTCTCCATGCTGGGAATCATGCAAACAGGCCTGCAGTATATGTTTTTTTATATAGGTGTATCGAATACGACCGGTGTTAAAGGCTCCATTGTGAACGCAACAGCTACCTTTTTCAGTGTGGTGCTAGCCCATTTCCTGTATCAAAATGACAAGCTAAGCAATAAAAAAGTGATTGGCTGCGTGCTGGGATTTATCGGAGTCATTATTGTGAATTTCAATACCGATCTACTTTCATTTTCCGTTTCGTTTACAGGTGAAGGCTTCGTCATTGCAGCTGCTTTTATATTTTCCATTACGGCCATCTACGCGAAGCATTTAACCTCTTCCATGGATGTATTGGTCGTCACGGGTTTCAGCCTGTTTGTCGGCGGATTAACGCTTGCTCTGCTGGGTCTGCTGCTCGGCGGACGGGTTACACACTTCACCCTGGAATCCACCAGTAACTTAGTTTATCTAGTACTGCTGTCATCCGCGGCATTTTGTCTATGGAATATGCTTCTTAAATACAACAAAGTAGGAAAAGTGTCTGTATACAACTTCCTTATCCCTGTATTTGGCGCATTACTATCTGCTGTATTTTTGGGCGAAAGCATTATGGAACTGAAAAATCTGATTGCCCTCCTATTCGTGTCGATTGGCATTTACATCGTGAATCGAGCAAGCTCTGCATAGCATTCGGCTGCTTGTAAAACTGTCCCGGAACGATAGAAAAACCAAGTTCATCTCCTCTGTACGGGATCGAACTTGGTTTTTCTTTACCTTATCTATTATTTTCGTGCCTGGTTAACCCTGGCAATAAGTTCATGAATAACCTCATCAGGCGAACGCTCATTCATCCATTGTTGACCGAACATTTGGAATACTTTGATCATAGGGAAGTCTTCCCAGAATCCTACAAATTCCTCGTTAAGATATACCTTATCTGTAACATGTTCGTTCATGTCATTCAGGCATTTTTCCAATTCTGCTTTCGCTGCCGGATCACTCATCCATTCGCTCAGAAGACTGAATTTGTGGAACGTAATCTCTTCCTTTCCAAAGTCACAGTGGAGACGCTCCGTGATTCGGATGTCTTTGGACGAGCTGCCCAGCGAAATTTGGAAGTATCCGGTCTCTGCTACCCAGCGGTTATACTTGGTGTTATAGTACGAAAAATCTCTCTCTTCCAGTTCAAAGGTAATCTTGCGTTTCTCACCGGGCTCCAGTTCGATTTTGACAAAGGCTTTTAACTCTTTCTCCGGACGGGTCCATGTGCAATCTTCATCGTGTACGTACAATTGAACAACTTCTTTCCCTTTGCGCTTACCTGTGTTTTTTAACTGGAAAGAAACCGTGACGCCAGTGTTTGTCTGAGCCACTTCCAGATCCGAATACGAGAAGGATGTATAGGACAATCCGTGCCCAAACGGGAATTGAGGATCCAGTTCTTTCCGGTCATAGTATCGATATCCTACAAAAAGACCTTCACGATAATACAGCATGCCATTCTCTCCGCGAATCCGCATATGGGACGGGTTGTCCGATAGCTTCACAGGGAAGGTCTCCGACAGCTTACCCGATGGATTCGTGTGTCCGAATAATACATCTGCAACCACTTTACCCATGCCTTGACCCGACAACCACGAGTGAATCACACCAGGTACATGCTGTACCCATGGACGCATGGCGAGTGCGGTGCCGCTGCTGGTTACGACTATGCACTTGGGCTGAACCGCGGCTACCGCCATTATCAATTTCACTTGATGCTCGGGAAGGTCAATGCCTTGCAGATCACGCATCTCCGATTCGGCATATTCCGGCTGGCCAACAAACAGTACAGCGACATCAGAATTCTTGGCTAATGTAACGCTCTCCTGAATTAACTCATCGTGAATGGAGTCATCCTCCGGGTATCCTTCTGAATATCCCACAGTAATATTCTCGCCGGCCAGATTCTTTATCTCGTCCCACGGAATGTCGACTCTTGTCGGTGTTACCTTCGCACTGCCTGCCCCCTGAATTCGAGGTTTCTTGGCAAAGCGCCCAATTACCGCAATGGACCCCAATGATTCCGGCTGCAGCGGAAGAATCGCGTTCTCATTTTTCAGAAGTACAATACTTTCGGCTGCCGCTTTACGAGCAAGTGCGTGGTAATCCGCACCTTCAGAAGACCCCGCGTCTTTGTTGCCCGTTACCCGCTCGACCAGCTTCAAAATACGGCCCACGCTTCGATCCAATTGTTCTTCGGAAAGGCTTCCGTTCTGAATCGCCTCAACAATGGCTTTGGCATTGTAATGAGCAGGACCTGGCATCTCCAGATCAAGTCCAGCCTTCAGTCCGCGTATGCGATCATTGACAGCTGTCCAGTCGGATAGTACAACGCCTTCATAACCCCATTCTTCTCTCAAAATGTCATGCAGCAAATGTTCGTTTTCACTCGTGTACGTTCCATTCAATAAGTTATAAGAACACATAACCGTCCAAGGGTCGGATTTCTTAATAATTCGTTCAAAGGCGCTCAGGTAAATTTCACGAAGTGTCCGCTCGTCGATTTCCGAACTGGTCACCATTTTCTCAAACTCCTGGTTGTTTCCCGCAAAGTGTTTGACAGAAGCACCCACACCTTCGCTTTGGATCCCATTAATAAACGCCGCACCAAGCTCACCCGTCAAGCATGGGTCTTCCGAATAGTATTCGAAATTTCTCCCGCCAAGCGGTGTCCTTTTCATATTCACACCCGGTCCAAGCAGCAGTTCTACATCCATGGCTTTCGATTCCCGTCCTAGAGCCACACCGACCTCATGCAGCAATTCCGTGTTCCACGAAGAACCGATGGCTGAACCCGTAGGGTAACAGGTTGCAGGTACATTTTCCGTTGTGATGCCCATTTCCTCATCACTGTTCGTTTTACGGATGCCGTTTGTGCCATCGTACATATGAACGGGCGGAATGTTCAACCGCTCGATCCCCTTCGTCATCCACATATTTAAACCCGCGCAGAGTGACGCTTTCTCAGCAAGCGTCATTGCCGACAGCAATTCATTAATCGATTTATTCATGGTACTCACCCTTTTTATTTAATTTTGTTCCTGTTCTTTCTTCAGTTCCTGTGCATCATACAGTTTGAAAAACGGAAACCATACAACAAATACAATGATTAGAACCACAGCCAGCAAAATAAGACCGTTATAACCAGACATAATATAGGTGGACAGGCCAATTGGCGTGTACCATAGCTGGAAGATCTGGCTTGGAATCCGCACCCAACCCCAGTCGAGAGCGAAGTATACAATCACCGGCGTGATAAGCGCGTTGATCCACATGGGCACCATGAGCAGCGGATTAAAGGCAATCGGCGCTCCGTACACAACGGGTTCATTGATGTTGAACAAGGACGGAATGATTGTCGCTTTACCGACAGATTTCAGTTTTTTCGATCGAGCCATCAGGAACCAGACCACTAACGGCAAGGTCGCTCCCATCCCCCCAATACCAAGCCATCCAGAGAAGAAGGTTTCAAATGTGTTGATATTGACCGGATCTTGTCCGGCTGCAACGAGAGAAGCATTCTGTTCAATTGCAGGTATCCAGATCGCGTACCAGATTGGTGTCATGACCCATGGGCTCACGCCGAAGGAATAGAGCACTACGCCGATAAAATTAAATAATAAAAATCCAGTTAAACTTTGTCCCACAGCATTGATCGGCTCAAATACGTTTACAATCAGACCAAAAATATCAAAATGAAGCTGATATACGAGAACCCATCCTGTTGTTAATATCAGGGCGATCGGTACGAGAAAGTCGAACCAGTCCATAATGAATTCGGGAAGTGAAGACCCCTTTTTGAAGAACGAAAATTTGTTGCACATGATCATCACAAGAGCAACGAATACACCCACCAAGAGTGCTGTGATCATTCCCGATGGCCCAAATCGTTCAAGGATGAACTGAATGGTACCATCTTCGTTTATTGTCGGGTTAAGCAGCATAGCGAACAGGGATACCCCCGTCATTCCCGCCAGCAGCTTGATTTTGTGCCGCTCCTTTTTTTCCATCACCACATAAGGCGTCAAAAAAGCAATAAACAACCCAAGCAAACCGAAACTGAATGTCGTGATTGGTGTCAGGTCCGGCATACCCGGAATAAAGTCCTGCAAAATTGAAATCAATGTAATTATCGAACCGATGAATATCATCGGAATGGCGACCATAATGGCTTCCTGAATCGAAGAAACCCAAATATTATTCGTAAACGCCTCCAATCTTGGCGCAAACGAATCTGTCATCCATTTCATGAACCGCTTCATCCAAACTCCCCCTGTCTTCCTCTTAGCTGCCACAACCATAGTATATCGATTCGTGTGAACGCTTTCTTGTTGGAACTTGCCACTTGATGGTTCGTTTTTTGCCCATTTCTAGTCCTACGTTCTAGCTTGCCTGCCTGTACAAGAAATAAACAACAAAAAACATCCCTCCATAGACGAAAGGATGCCTTAAAGATAATTTTTTTAATATTGTCTATTCAAAATGAGCAGCATTACGCCATGTGGCGGGAGCAAAATCTCTCTACGCCAACATTCATCCCTAATCATCTCTGTCCCCATAACAGGGCCGCTCCTACCTTCCAGATAAGAGATCTCTTCTTCCGTTAAGGCGTATGGCGAACCCATGCGTGTCCACTCATCAAATACGGAGCCATGATCCCGATCGAGTTGATAACTGGTGCATTTATAAGGCCCTGGGAGCTTGTTAAGCGTGAGTTCAAAAGCTTTGCTTCCTTTCTCCTCAAATACGTCATAACGGGTTGAACAGGATAATTCGGACCAATCTCCACTCGCAAACAGCTGATCTACATGCACATAATGATAGAACAGAAATTGCATGCTTCCGTCACTTTTTCGCGTTCCGACATAACCGTCTCCCTTGAATAGCAGCTCATCACCCAGCTTCTGCATAAGCTCAAATGCATAATAGCTAGGTTTCTTCAGACCATCGCGATTGATCAGGCCAAAGCCCCCATAGAAAGGAGAAGTAGGAACGATACTTTCTTCGAATACATCGGTAAAAGACCAAAAAGCCATGGCTTTCACATCACCTAGCGTATTCATGGTGTGATAAATGACGAACGGAGCCATGAACATGGTATCGTGCAGCAAGTTACGGTCATACAGCGAAAAATTCCACTCGGTGACATGGAGTTCAACATGCCCGTACGAAGACGCCTTCATTTTCTGCCGAAGAAGATCAATACTTTCCTTATAGAAAGATGGCGGCATGATTTGAGTTAAGCGATCCTCTTCAACTTTCCGCTTGGGATACTCCGAATAGATATGGAACGAGAAGAAGTCGAGAGCAACTTCACGCTTGCTGCAATATGACAGAAACTCCTCAGCCCAGGTGTCGTTCCAAAGAGATCCATAACCCATCGCTGGGCCTCCCACTCTTAGCTCGGGCAATACAGTTTTGATGGCATGGGCGGTCGATTCGTAAAAAGTGAAATATTCTTCCTTGCTTCCTGCCCAACAAACGCCAGCCAGATCAGGCTCGTTCCATACTTCGAAGTACCACTTCTTCACTTCTTCCGCCCCATAACGATTCAAACAGTGCCTGATGAATTCGCGAACAAGTGCCTGCCACTTGGCAGGGGCGGATGGCGGACTAATGTTCCCCCTCCACCAAAACAACGTTTCTTTGGATCTCGCCAGCTGGCTCGGCATAAAGCTTAATTCTACAAATGGCCGAACTCCCTGATCCAGCAGGAAATCATACAACTTGTCCACATATGACCAGTTATAGACAGGAGTACCTTGCTCCGTTTCGCTGTACACCATCATCTCATCATTAAATATGCCGTGAAATCGAATGTATTGAAAAGGAACTTTGCCTTTCAAAGCAGACAGCTGCTTCCGCCAATCTTCACGCAAACCTTCGATGGCTCTCCCCGCCGTCATGGTGATATTCCAGTGCTTTTCGTAGACGAACGACGTCTGATCCGCACGAACCTCAATGTTGGTTTGGTCTGACTGATGTGCAGACGATACAGGGTGCATCTCCTGATCCGCGTTGCCCTTGGCATCCAGATATCGATACAGCGAGCCAATTGCGTTCAACGTTTCCATCTCGTAATAATCTCCGCTAGAAGATTCCTCATACGTTTTGGGCTTGCGGTTCACATTCAACTCATGGGGCTCCGGTGTACGCGAAGCTTCACGGTAGGAACCGGGCGTGCAGCCGTACTTTTCCTTAAAGTATTTGTTAAACAGCTTGATGTTGGCGAATCCGCAATCCAGTGCGATTTCGGATATTTTTTTATCATTAGTTGCCAGCTGGGCCTGGGCTTTTTCCAGACGAATGAGGGTCAGATACTTTTGGAAAGGTATCCCGATCTTGTCCGTAAAGAAGTGGGAAAAATAATGCAAGCTTAAATGCTCGGAATGTGCCATATCCTGCAGCGTAATCTTCTCATTATAGTGAATATCAATATATGTGAGGACCCGGTTCAGCCTTTTATAATCATAATCCTTGCTTCCTTCTTCCAACGTCGGATTCGTTCCATTTGAAAAATACCTTTGCAGGAAGCCACATAACATCTGTAATCTGCCCATGGTGAAATTTTGATACCCCGGCGTTTTTTTATTGATCTCCCACACCATCTGCGCAAGATGTTGTTTGATGCTAAGCAACCGGGGAACGTCCTGCTCCACGTTTAGGGAAGAGTTACACGAGATAAACGCATTATTGTTCATCAACTCCGGGCCAAACTGCAATGTTAATAACACGTTGTCCTGATTGGTTCGTTCCATCTTGTGCACGGACATGCTGTTTACCACAATCAAATCATCTTCATGCAGTGTATACTGCTGTTGGTCCAGATACATGTTGATTGAACCATGGAGAACATAGACAACCTCCACTTCCTTATGCCAATGGAAATCGATATGTTTCACTGAGTTCACGAAGAGTTTCATAGGCAGATCGTCGTGATGTTGAATAAACTCATATAGATAGCGAATGGTCTGCACCTTCCTTCATACCGCTTATTATAGACACAGCATTTTGAAGATATCAATGTGCAGGTCAGTTTCACGTCCATTACATTCATTGTTTTCCTCTTGGAACATCTCTACATTGTTCTTAAAGAATAACAAAAAAACCGATCAATGATACTCCATTGACCGGCTTTATTTCTAACTATTTGACTACCTACTTCATATCGAAGTCCCTTATTTCTTACCAACCGCGATCGGACATGCGCTCATCCGCAGACAGTTTGGAAATCTCGATCCCTTTCATTGGGGCACCCAGGTTTTTGGACACTTCTGCGATCAGTTTGTAATCCGTGTAATGCGTTGTCGCTTCGACAATGGCACGAGCGAACTTCTCAGGGCTATCCGATTTGAAAATACCGGATCCAACGAATACGCCGTCTGCGCCCAAATGCATCATCAGTGCTGCATCTGCCGGAGTGGCTACCCCGCCTGCAGCAAAGTTAACAACGGGAAGCTTGCCATTCTCATGTACTTCGAGCAGAAGCTCATAAGATACACCCAGGTTTTTCGCTTCAGCATACAACTCGTCCTTGGACATGTTTTGGGCTTTGCGGATTTGGCTGTTAATCAGACGCATATGACGAACCGCTTCAACAATATTGCCTGTTCCAGGCTCACCTTTGGTACGAATCATCGATGCGCCTTCACCAATGCGGCGAAGAGCCTCTCCGAGATCTTTGGCTCCACATACAAATGGTACAGTGAACTCATGTTTATCAATGTGGAATACTTCGTCTGCAGGTGTCAGTACTTCACTCTCATCGAGATAGTCCACGCCAAGGGATTCAAGCACTTTGGCTTCAATGTAATGACCGATACGCGCTTTGGCCATCACCGGAATGGATACCACTTTCATAACCTCTTCAACGATCGTTGGATCTGCCATGCGAGCTACACCGCCGGCTGCGCGAATATCAGAAGGTACCCGCTCAAGAGCCATTACAGCTGTTGCCCCAGCCGCTTCCGCAATTTTAGCCTGTTCCGCATTCATGACGTCCATGATGACGCCACCTTTTTGCATTTCAGCCATTCCTCTTTTAACACGATCTGTACCTGTTTGCATGATTGTAATCCTCCCAGTTTAACTTTTGATTGTTTTCAAAAAGGACATCTTATTTCAACAAAGTAAATGATCTATTTTTCGATGCCACTATTGTTTCCCCTTAAACTATGAATTAGTATAAAATGAGAATGGATACATAAAAAGATCCAATATCACCGGATTTTATTGTACCACTTTGAATGTATTGAACCACTTTATACAACCATTGGAGGATCTATGCAATTTCATCTAGCGTATAGTTCATATTTGAACCGACAATACACCAAAATGAAGGCTCTCTATCATGCGGTGCGTGATGCTATTCATGATGGGGATCTCGTATACGGCGAAAAGTTACCTTCCACAAGGGAGTTAGCAGCGTCATATCACATTTCCCGAGGGACCGTGAACCAGGTCTATGATACGTTAACGGCCCAAGGTTACCTTCAGTCAGAGCACGGAAGAGGTACCTTTGTTGCTTATCAAGCGGATTTAAGCAATGAGGAGTACAAGGTAAAATCCTGTACTCATCACTTGTCAGCTTGGGGAAACCGTATTCAGCAGCTTGAGCAGCAGACCGCCCAACAAACGGCACAAGCCCGTGATCACAGCAAAGAGAACAGCCAAGTTATCGACTTCAGCAAATACCAACCGGACCTTTCCAAGTTCCCTTACGATGAATGGAATAATCGATTGTATGCAGAGATACGGCATCGTGAAGAGAACGTTATCCATGCTTCTGCCTCTGTTAGCTCAACAGGAGACCCGAAATTACGAGAAGCCATTGCGGCCTACCTGCGGAGAATGCGGGGTATTCATGTAGATGCGGATCATATCGCCGTTACTGCAGGTTCCATGCAGGCTATAGCGCTGCTCACCCAGCTGCTCGCAGACCCTGGCGATCATGTCGTGACGGAAAGTCCTTGTTATGTCGGGATTTCTCAAGCCATTCTGGCTGCAGGCGCCAAGTTGATTGAAGCGAGTCTCGATGGTCAGGGACTGGTTCCCCAGAACTGGGATGCACGTATGTTGTTTGTCACGCCGTCAAGGCAATTTCCAACAGGCGAAATGCTTAGTCTTGAACGCAGACAAACCCTGCTGGACTGGGCACATCGCCGGGATGCCATGATTGTCGAGGATGATTACGACAGTGAGTTCCGATACCGCGGCATGCATGTTGAACCTCTGAAAACACTCGACAAAGAAGGGCGCGTCATTTACCTTGGAAGCTTCACCAAAACATTACCTTTTGAAGTAAGGCTGGGTTATGTGGTTCTCCCTCCCACCTTGGCAGACATATTTAGAAAAGCCCAGGCTTTATATGAGCCAAGACCTGTCAATCTCATCGAACAGCGGGCGCTCGCAGCATTTATGACAAGCGGTCAGTATGAGCGCCATCTGCGCAGGATGAATCGTCTATACAGCCGCAAGTTCCATATGTTACTCAAACTGTTGAATCAGCAGCTATCTGCATGGTTTGATTGGGTGGAAAATGAAGCGGGTCTGCACGTATTCGGTTGGTGGCGAGGTAAAGCTTCAGCTTATGAAGCCTTTCGGGCATCCGCCAGATCGGAAGGGGTGCACTACTCGGAAGTCAGCAGCTCAACATCGGATGGCATAAAGGTTGGTATTTATTTATCATTTGCCCATTTGTCGGATGCCCAAATACAGGAAGGCGTAGCGAGATTACAAAAAGCTGTAATGAACTAGTCTTATCATGAAGCACTTTGTTTCTTTAATAACAGTAAAAATCCCCTCATGTGTGGCAGGAAGAATTCACGATTAGATGTGATTTCTGATTGATCCTGTCATCCCGAGGGGATTTTTTTGATTAATGCCTAGAAAATGCTTAATGTATAATGTGCCTATTTCATTTCATTCTCATTGCTTATTTATTAAATGTTACCTTCTCCAAACCGCCATCAAGAATGATCGACGTATCCCGTGGTTTCGTTTCCGCGATTTTGCGGCCGCCTCTGAACGAGTAGAGCACACCGGCTTGTTTACGGATAGCTTCATATTCATTCTCTGCTTCCAGAACGATGAAGTTGGCCGGCTTGCCTTCTTCAATGCCGTACACATCCTCGATGTGGAGCGTTCTTGCACTGTTTTTGGTAATCAGGTCGATAGAATTCACGATCTGATCATAACCAAGCAGCTGGGAAGCATGGATACCCATATGCAGGACCTGAAGCATGTTACCTGTACCGAGCGGATACCACGGATCGAAGATGTCATCGTGACCGAAACACACGTTCAGACCTGCTTCCTGCAGCTCTTTGACACGAGTCAGTCCTCTTCTTTTCGGATACGTATCGAAGCGTCCCTGCAGGTGGATGTTCACCAGCGGGTTGGATACGAAGTTCAGGTCAGCCATTTTCAGCAATCTGAACAGCTTGTACGTATATGCATCATTGTATGAGCCCATTGCCGTCGTATGACTCGCTGTCGTACGGGAACCCAGTCCACGTTCGTAGGCTTCCTTGGCAACGACTTCTACAAAACGGGATTGCTCATCATCGATTTCATCACAGTGAATGTCGATTAGACGGTCATATTTCTCCGCAAGGTCAAATGCAACCTTCATTGAATCGACGCCGTATTCTCGCGTGAATTCGAAGTGCGGAATACCTCCCACAACGTCAACGCCCATTTTCAGCGATTCTTCAAGCAGCTCCACACCGTTGGGATAGGAATGGATACCTTCCTGCGGGAAAGCAACAAGCTGGATGTCAATGTAAGGCGCCATCTCTTCTTTTACTTCAAGCATCGCTTTAACGGCCGTCAAGCTTGGATCCGTTACGTCCACATGTGTCCGGACATGCTGGATACCCTGCGCCATTTGCCATTTCAGCGCCGTTTTGGAACGTGTTTTAACGTCTTCATGCGTCAGAAATGCTTTGCGTTCGGACCACCGCTGAATGCCTTCGAACAGCGTACCGCTCAAATTCCATTCCGGCTCACCAGCCGTTAACGTTGTATCCAGATGAATATGAGGCTCAATGAACGGTGGCAGTACAAGCGAACCACCCACGTCGAATACCTCCTCATTGGCAGCAGCAGCTGGCTCCTGCGTGATTTGTTCGAACTTCCCGTCCTTTACGACGATATTCCATAGACCTTCTTTACCCCGCAATTTCGCGTTCTGTATAATCATTTATTTTCCCCTTTTCTTTGGATTCTTTCGCAGATAGGATCAGCATAAGTACAATGTAGGCTACTGCTGTACCAAGAAGTGCATTCAACGGCGTTACTCCTGGTGCAAGTTGAGCGAAAGCCACACCGATCGCCCAAGCCGCCATCGCTATCCAGTTTACCGTTTTAAAAGTCATCTCGGCAAACGGTTTATAATTTCTGCGCTTCACGAAGAAGTAATCTGCAATGATAATGGCCCCGATGGACGGTACGGCTGCGCCGAGTACGTTCAGGAAACCAACGAAGTTGTTGTACATCCACATCGCGAAGATGGTACCCACGATGCCGTTAACGATGACGAAGAATTTCTTCGAAATTTTAGTGATGTTGGCAAAACCAAGTCCCGATGCATAGAGAGCATTGTCGTTCGTTGTCCAGATATTCAACCCCAGAACGATGATCGCAGGAATGATCAAACCTTGCAGGAACATGACTTCCGAAATATCTGCCAGGTTATACGCCATGGCGCCGACTGCACCGAACAGGAACATGAGCGAGTTACCCAGGAAGAATGCAATGACTGTTGCGATGACTGCCTGGCGAGACGTACGGGCAAAGCGGGCAAAGTCTGGCGTTAACGTTCCACCGCTGATAAATGATCCGATACAAATGGTTAGTGCGGCAGCTGCAGTGAGCGACTGTGCCGGCGTGTAATCAAACAATCCTTGCAGACCGCCCAGCGTGTCTGCACCTTCGAACATGGAGTAACTCCCGAGAATGGCAATGGCCGGAACTGCAATATAACCCAAAATGACAAGTGACTTCATACCGAAGATTGCAGATGCCGTCATGGCGAGACCAAACACAAAGATTAACAGATACACATTCCAATCCATCGCTTTAGCGACGGGAATCGCGAACATCGCTACGCCGACACCGAACCATCCAACCTGCGTGAAGCCGAGCAGGAACGAAGGCAGATACGAACCTTTCTCACCGAATGCATATTTAGCCAGCAAATGTGTGGATAAGCCTGTCTTTGCCGCGATATGTGCCAGTGCTCCCGTGTAGATCCCGAGGACCAAATTACCCGCAAGTACGATACCAATGAACTCCATAAACGTTAAGCTGACCCCAAGCGTCCCTCCTGCCAGCATGCTTGCTGAGAAGAACGTGAACCCCAGCATAACGGACAACGTCTTCCAAAAATGGTTTCTCTGCGTTTTTGGCACTGCCTGCCATGAAAATTCTTGATCTTGTTTGCTCATCAGAATACCCCCAACTTAAAGTGTCCTGATACCAAAAAGCAGAAAAAAGAGGCTACTCATCAGGTCGTAAACTGACAAGTAGCCTCTTTTTTGCATCATAACCCGCGCGAAGACGCAGAGCATCCCTGAACGGAATATGCCCTGTTTCACGCGTGATTATAAAAATCCGCTGCCCTTGCCAGCCTCTCTGGACTGAATTAAAGGTACCAGTATTCAATTACGTTCTATTATTTTGGAAAACGCCACAGATGTCAATGTCATTATTATCCAACCATTAAAAAAACACATACTTTCTTTGCTTTAATTCGTTTTCACTGGCAACTTGCCGGTAGCTTCTTGATGGCCAAGCAGTACATTGATTCCGGCTTCTGTATTGGCCTCCTGTTTGCCATAAACAGCAAGTCCTGAGCGAATGTTCTTCAGATATATCGTTTCATAAGGGTTGCCGAGCGACAACAGTGTGTAGCGTTGATTTCGGTTGTTCATCTCATTAATTAAGGCTTGATAAGCGCTCCATCCAAACTGGCTGGCCACGTTACGGAACTGGTAGGAAGCCAGGATGACATAATCGGCTTTGGCAACCGTCTCTTTCGTTTGGGTTTGTCCAATTAGGGCAATGTCCGTCTTTAACGACAGGTTAGTTGATGCCTGCTTCAATTGTATTTCAAGCTGTTTGGCTTGCTCTTCCTCTGCTGCAACAATTACGACCCGATCTCCTTGTTGCAATGAATCCGGGCGTTTACCGTCTCGGCTGGCCAACAGGGTGACTGCTCGCTCTGCGATTTCCCGCTCCACCTCGCGATGTCCCTGTGAACCGATCACTTGGTTAAGCTCGGCTAGTTTAGACGTAAGGCTTTTACTGCGTTCAAACAAGCCATATTTTGCTTTCAGTTCCAAAATGCGCTCAACGGACGCATGTATGGTTTCAGTCGGAATCGTTCCGTTCTTCACCGCGTTTACCAGTGTTTGATGAGCAGCTGCAGAATCCTGCGGCATTAGGATGATATCCACTCCCGCGTTGACCGCACGTTCTACCGCCTGGTCTTCGCCAAAATGCTCCGCTATCCCATCCATGGTGAACGCATCTGAAATGATGAGCCCCTCATACCCCAGCTCTTCCCGAAGCAGACCATTCAATACCTTTTTGGATAACGTGGCAGGAACAGGCACGCGCTGTCCGTCTTTCAGCGAAGTGACCTGTTCGTTGTCTATGGCAGGAAAAGCAATGTGTGCAGTCATGATCATCTCCACCCCGTTCTCGATTGCAGCCTGAAAAGGTTTCAGCTCCACCGAATCGAGCCGCTCGCGGTTATGCGTCAGTACCGGCAATCCGAGGTGGGAGTCCACCGTCGTGTCTCCATGTCCTGGAAAGTGTTTAACTGCCGCAATGACGCCCGATTGATGCAGCCCCTTTATCGTTGCGAGACCAAGTCTGGTGACCAGATCTGCATCTGAACTGAATGATCGCATACCGATGATTGGGTTGTCCGGATTACTGTTAATATCGAGTACTGGTGCAAAGTTGATATTCAGTCCCAGTGCTTTCAGCTCTTCTCCCGTCAGCTGTCCGGCCGCTTCAGCCAGGGCTGAAGCGCCGGTTGCGCCTAGAGCCATTTGACCCGGCAAATTGGTACCGCCAGGGATTCGTTTAATAACGCCTCCCTCCTGGTCAATGCCAAGAAACATCGGAATGTCTCCTGCTTCCATTTGCAGATTGTGCGTCAATGTTGTGACCTGCCGAGTATCTACAATATTTTTATCAAAAAGGATTAAGCCACCCAGATCCTGATTATGGATGCTGCTTTTCAACCCTTCATTGACTGTCGTGGTCACTTTACCGTTCCACTGCCGAATGTCAGGCATAAGCATCTGACCGACCTGCTCACTCACGGTCATATAAGAAATCAACTTGTCCCAATCCCGTGCCTGAATGGCTGCCTGGCGTTCGAACTGAATCAATCGTGACATAAATACGGCATATTCTGCTCGCGTGACCGTTTGATTCGGACGGTAGGTGCCATCTGAATATCCGCCGACCAAACCATTGGAGCTCATGACGAGAATGGGCGCTGCTGCCCAATGGTTTACCGTATCGGACCAATTGGTGGTTTGCTTGCCTTCCGATAGAGAATATGCGCGTGTTAAGAAAGCTGCAGTTTCAGCACGGCTAAGCGGTGTATCCGGACGGAAGGAACCATCCGGGAATCCGCTGGCAAGTCCATTTTTAGAAGCTATCGCAATTTCTTTATTAAAGGCATGTGTCTTTGGAACATCGGAGTAGGTCGTACCTTCAGCGGGCTTCTCAAGCTGTTCCGGATATAGCTCACGCACCAGAAAGGTGACAGCCTGTGCTCTTGTGACAAGCCCTGCGGGTTTAAATTTTCCATCTCCATACCCTGCGACAGTTCCCCGCTTCGCCATATATTCAATACCGTCTTCTGCCCACTTCGAATACTGTAGGTCGTTAAAACGCTCTTCCGCGGCTGCATTTCCCGCCCATATGAGCATAGAGCCGAGAACGGCGCCGAATATGCCTATCATTTTTAGCTGCATTTGTTTCACTCCTGTTGCTGTTCTATGTAAGATAAATAGACGCTATGATATCCATTTTGTTGCGTTTAATAGCCACGGGCTTGATCATCGCTTATGTACACTTGACTGTGAATCATGCATCTAAGATAATTAGAGTTTCACTAAAAATAGCCAAAGAGGAAGATTTTACATTGGAAGTGAGGTGATTGACTTGAATTGGTTAAATGAACTCTCTAGATCACAGAAACGCAAACCGAAAAAGGATCTCGAACGCTCGCTCGTTGAAGGCATCTTTCGGGTGTATGACCGTTTTCCCCGAATGGGCCTTCGCGAACGGATTGGGCAGCAGGATATGTCTCTGGATATAACGGATGCCTATGTTAACGGGCGTAATGCCATGATTGAAGCCGGCGTCGGTATCGGCAAGTCTTTTGGATACCTCATCCCCAGTCTGCTCATTAATCAGGTTTCACAACAGCCCATTATTATTGCCACATCCTCCATTCAGCTTTCGGAACAGATACATAAGGATCTTCGCGTCATCGGCAGCCGGCTCGGCTTCACTACAGTTCGCTCTGTCGTAGGGAAAGGCATGGGCCAGTATGCTTGCCGAAACAGGGCTGCGGAGTTGTTCAAACCAGATAATCCCAATTCCCCGTTGTCTACCCTTGCCCAGCGAGTAATCAATTACGAAATTGATGAAAGAGCAGACATTGAAGGTGGAATTAGTGATGCCGAATGGTCTAACGTGTCCGTCAATGATTGCCAATTCGAACGTTGTCATCATAAAAATGGATGCTTGTTTTACGAAATGAGAGCCAAAATTAATGCAAGGCCAAGCGAGATTGATTTTATTATTGTGAATCAGGATCTGCTCATCCGGGACTTGATGAAGAAAAAAGAAGGAACAAGGGGCATCATTACAGAACGTCCGGCTCTAATCATCATTGATGAAGCCCATAATCTGGAGGCCAAAGTTAGGGACGCAAGAACGCTCGAGTTCACGTTAAGAGGCATCTGCCGTACGCTGGACGACGCGGTGCAATTGCTCATGAAGCAGTCCATGGATAAGAGCCTTCTTTCCCAATCCAAATTCATCAAAAGATGTGCTCAGCATATTTTCAAACAAATCGACGCTGACCTGCTCCAAGAGGCCAAACAGGATAGTGACCGTATCAAGATTTCTGAGATGCAAGGCATACCATTTCGCCAAGTCTCTCAACATTTGAAGGACCTTAGTCTTCGCTTATCGGTTCTGACCTCCCGCAACGAGCGGGAGATTGACGAAGTTTATGAAGCAATGAACGGGCTTATATCTCTCATGGATGTTTTGGCTAACACAGATGATAATCATCTTAGTTGGGCAAGTAGAACACTTCGGGCAACCACAATCAGCATCTGTCCCAAAGATATAAGCCAGTTTCTGAAACATACGTTATTTAACGGCAAGAATTCTGTGATTCTCACGTCGGCCACGATGTGTCAAGGCGGAGATACGCTGGAGGAACAATATTCTTATTTAACACAATCGCTTGGTTACAGGGGCGATTTTATGGACCGCAAACCCTCTCCATTTGATTACACGAACCATGCCATGATGTACATCTCAAACAAGGTTCCAACTTATCATTACGATCAGCGAGAGCTATATCTTGAAGCAGCCTACCACGAAATGATTCAACTCTGTAATTTAACCCAAGGTAGAACACTGGTCCTTTTTTCTGCCAAGGAAGACATGAAGTATATTCATCAGAAGTTGATCTCAGATAAGAGTAAATATCCATGGGCGGTACATGTTCAGAAGGAGGGATCTTCCCAAGATGGGGTGATCGCTGAATTCCGGGGAAGTAAAGGTGTGCTGCTTAGTACAGGCGTTTTCTGGGAAGGTGTGAATATCGAGGGCCCTGACCTGTCACAAGTCATTGTTTTTCGTCTGCCCTTCCCTGTTCCGTCCGACCCCATCTATGAGTATAAGGCCACTGTATCGGACAATTCGTTCATGGACGTGTTTGTACCGGACATGCTTCTTCGATTACGGCAAGGAACAGGACGATTGATTCGCAGCGAAACGGACCTTGGCGTGCTCAGCATCCTTGATTCCCGTCTCAGTTTCGCAGCCAGGAAGAATTACCGGGATCAAGTGCTGGAAACATTGCCTTTTAAAAAGGTGACAGAGGATTTTTCGGTTCTGAAAAATTTCGTCCACGAAAAGGGCATTAAACGGTAAGTTGAAACGGGATACGACTGTTAACGATTCGTTGAGGACACACATAAGAGAATTGGAATTTGCGTGTGTTCAACATGAATAAAGCTGATACGGCCTTGTCATCCGCATCAGCTTTTCAGTTTACATCAAACAAGGGAATGTACCTTGGCAATCACTTCTCTCAAAATCACTGTCTCTATTCTGTTGCACGTATGCGCAGCGCATCGTAAGGTTTGCCGGGGCAACTTCATCCCTAGATGAGCAGTGAATATCGATTTACTTCTCATGCTCGTTGATAACCTGCTCAATCCCCATCAGAATCAGCTTCAAACCAAATTCAAAAGCCTGATCGGTCCCCATTACCTCAAAAAGCCCACTTTTGTACATTCCTCGGAACAGTCCCGCTTCTGCCTCTGTCATGGAGTCCAGAAGTTCGTTCATCTGCCCGCCCGGAGCCACTCCCTCATCCTCCAGCATCACGGTGATATTTCGCTGATGTTGATAATCATCCAAAACGAAATAGAACACATAGTTTGTAAGCGTGATAACGGCTTGCAATTTCTGCTCCTGCTCAAGTGGGGTCGATTCTACGCAAAGCAACATACGGTTGGTGAATCGGATCATGTCAGGCTCATGGGGCAGCGTCATCATCATGAGCTGCGTCGAGCAGGGATAACGACTCAATACACTTCGAATGGTTATGGCTAATTCCTCCAACTGCTCTTTCCAATTCCCCTCCGAATTGAATTCCTCCAGAATGATTTTCGATATCTGGTTAGCCAGTCGTTGATAGAGATTCTGCTTGCTCTTGAAATACCAGTAAATAGAAGGCGCCTGAATCCCCAGACGATCGGCTAATCGTCTCATGCTGAATTTCTCGATACCCTCTTCGCCCAGAAGCCCCCACGAGGCTTCCAATATTTTGTCTTCCGAGATTTGTGGCTGTTGTTTTTTCATTGTATCCGCCCTTTTATCTAACAGTGTAAGTTTCTCTTTACAGGTTCATAAGCTCATGATATCATCTTACACTGTAAGGCACAAACTAACAGTGTTAGATTGTCAACAATACCAAATTACATGAAAAGGTAGTGAACCACATGGATGCAGAAAACCTCCATTATTTTGAAAAGGCTCCAATCACCAAAGCCGTAGCTCACTTTGCCATCCCCATGATGCTCGGCACGTCAATGAACGTCATATACTCCATCTTGAACGCCTATTTTCTCGGTACGCTGGGCAACACAGCGATGTTAACCGCTCTTGCGCTAACCTTGCCTTTGTTTGCCGCTATCATGGCGTTAGGTAACTTGATTGGCATAGGCAGTGGTACCTTTATTTCCCGTTTGCTGGGCGAGCAGAAATATGATGACGTAAAACATGTGTCTTCCTTTGCGTTCTACAGCAGTTTAGCTCTCGGTTTGCTGGTCATGGCCATCGGTCTTCCGTTGATCGATCCCATCGTTCATGGTCTTGGTGCAACAACAGAATCATTTGGATTCACAAAAGAGTATGTCACCGTTATGTTGATTGGCTCGCCATTTGTAATCCTGTTTTTCACACTGGAAAATATCGTACGTTCCGAAGGAGCAGCCATCACGTCGATGGTCGGCATGATCCTCAGTGTGGTCGTAAATATCATACTTGATGCTGTAGTCATCTACGTCTTTCACTGGGGTGTTATTGGTGTAGCCTCTGCTACCGTGATCTCCAACCTGGTTGCGAGTGCATTCTATGCCTTTCATATGGGGAATAAAAGCCGTTTACTCACCATTTCTGCGAAATGGTTTAAGGCAAGCAAAGACATCCTGAGTAATGTATTCAAAATTGGTGTGCCTGTATTTACATGAGTATCTTTCTGGGGGCCATGTCGCTTTTCTTGAACCATTTTCTTGCCGACTATGGGGATCAGGCTATAGCGGGTTACGGAATAGCATCTCGTTTGCTGCAGTTTCCTGAATTTATTCTGATGGGGTTATGTGAAGGAGTTGTGCCATTGATTGCTTTCACGTTTACGGCGAACAGGCTGCGTATGAAACAAACCATTGGATTTACGATTAAAAGCATTCTCGTACTAGCCGCCGGGTTCGGCATCATCGTTTATCTGATCTCCGATCATTTAATCGGACTATTCACAAGTGATCCGCAGCTCATTGAAATGGGAAGCTATATTCTGCATGTGACATTTCTGTCCCTGTTCATCTCAGGAATGACGACGCTGTTTACAGGCATTTTCCAGGCAACTGCCCAAGGAACCGCCGCTTTTGTTATGTCCATTATTCAAGGAGTTACATTGATTCCTGTGCTTTTCATCGCAAGTCATATGAGCGGCTTCCATGGCGTGGTCTGGTCACTTGTTATTGCAGATGCGGTTGCTTTCCTCGTTGGTGCGGCCATGATGTTTATGCTGCGGAATAAACTACAGCCTGAACTGGAACACCTTGTACAGTAGAAAATAATATCGGGTATTTGTGTGACTAGACCAGAACGTTGCAAAACAAAAATAAGCCGCTTAAGCAGCGACTTATTTTTGTATATTTCTAGTGTACATTTTAACAATGTACTCTTTGCTTCTATCCATTTACGGATTCGTTGACCATAGACCCGCATGCTTCAACAGTACGCGTGGGTGCAGCTTCAGTTGTGCCACAATCAGGTCTGCCAGATCTTCAGGCTGCATCACCTTGTCCGGATTGCCGTCCGTCAACTTGAGCTCGACCGCCATATCTGTAGCAACGGTACTTGGAGTCAGAGCCGTAACTCGGATGTTTTTCTTGCGTACTTCGAGCATCAAGGACTCGGTGAGTCCATTCACAGCTGCCTTTGATGCAGTATACGCGCTCGTAAGCGGCGCACCTTTTTGTCCAGCCGTAGATGAAATGTTAATGATATCGCCTGTGTTGCGCTCCATCATCTCTGGCAATACCGCACGAGTCGTGTAATATACACCTTTCACATTGACATCAATGATATTGGTCCATTCTTCCGGTGTTAACTCCATGAATCCGCCGAATTTGCCAATACCCGCATTGTTGATCAGAATATCGATCGCTCCGAGCTCTCCCCGCACAGACTCTACTGCTGCCGTAATGGAATCCAGATCGGCCACATCAGCTGCAGCAATCGCTACGTTCACATTGTACGGTTTAAGTTCTTCCTTGACCTTTTGCAAATTCTCAAGAGTACGGCCTACAAGACCTACGTGAATGCCCTCTTGTGCAAATGCAATGGCAATCGCGCGACCAATCCCGCGACCCGCTCCTGTAATTAATGCTACTTTACCTGCAATAGACTGCATATTATTGTTCGCTCCTTTGAATATTAGATAAGTTAAATTGAATTAAAAACCTAGCGTTAAAAACAATCGTTCTCAACTTCTATTCCATTCTAACTGCCCTTACTTTAAATGAAAAGCATGCACTTTTTGGTGCGGTGGTTACCAAACGGTAACTGCCATATCCATTTACTTGGCTTCTTCCTTAAGCTGACTTAGCCGATTCAGACCCCAAGTATACATCATTTCCACGATGGGCAGTATGCTCATACCTACTTCTGTCATCGAATATTCAACCTTGGGAGGGACATCCGGATAGACTTCTCTATGAACAATGCCATCCTCAATTAGCTCACGCAGCTGGCTTGTCAACATTTTATGTGAAATTTTAGGAAAGAGCTTTTGCAAATCGCTAAACCGATGAGGTCCTTCCACTCCCAAATGCCATAAAATAACCACTTTCCATTTGCCGCTAAGGATCGATAACGTATACTCTTTCTCGCAATGGTAATCCTTTTGGGCTAATCGATCTCGGATGTCTTGTCTTAGCGAATCTGTCATGTCTTATCATTCCTTTATTGAATTAAACTTCTGTTAGCGATCTCGCTACCCCCGTGCTCAACACAACAACGTATTTAGCGACCTTTCTATTATACCATCATATGTTTGAATGGAAGAGATAACGTGAAACGGTTGCGAATAAGAAGCTGCTCTATCCAATTGTCGATTTTCAGGCGGCCAAAAGATAACAAAAAACAGGCCCTTCAACAATAAGTGAAGGGCCTGTTTCGTGCTGAAGGCAAGGTTCAATTCGTCCGGATTTTGCTCTAGGATAATTTCACACCATTAAATATTAACGACATAAAGGAGCAGCTTCCTGCTATTGAAAGGTTGAGAACATGTCCCGGTATATACTACAATTAAATCCAGAGCTAGGAATCCAAAGGAGGGGCTAACATGCTTGAAAGACCAACGACAGAGGAGTATGCAGCTTATTATGAAGGATACATAAAACTGGTTCCCGAAGGGAATATCCTCGAACGGTTGGAGCAGCAATCCAACATCGTACAATCCGTTCTGTCCTCATTGACTGAGGAGCAAGCGAATTACCGTTATGCTGAAGGCAAATGGAGCGTAAAAGAGGTCATTGGCCACCTAACGGATAATGAACGTATTATGAGCGGCCGACTGCTTCGCATCGCCAGAGGCGACCAAGCAAATCATCCCGGTTACGATCAGGATGTCCTTATGCAAAGTCATCCATTCGATGTGTACACCGTGGCCGATCTAAGCGAAGAATATGCGGCCGCACGCCGCTCCACGCTGCTCATGCTTCGTCACATCACGCCGGAAGCCTGGCTGCGTAGAGGAATTGTTAGCGATAATCCTGCTTCTGCTCGATCCATAGCTTACGTTCTGGTTGGACATGAACTGCACCATCTGTCCGTTCTTCGCGATCGTTATGCGGTACATGTGCCATTATAATTACTAACTCAACCTTTTGATGTCATTCCTATTATGGTTATCGGACAGACGTTGATCCTTCTCTCTCTTTGAAGATTTCAACATCTGTCCGACATCCCTTTAATCCGTCGTTCAGCGCTTACGGATCACCTTAGCTTTATAACTCTTCAAATCCTTCCTCCTTCGCAATGACCTCCCTTGCTGCTTCTAGAAAAGATAACAGAATTGGTGAAAGCCACTTGTCCTTATGCCATAACATTTGTGTATACACGTGCAAGTCAGCAATTTTCCAAGGAAGAACGATAAGTTCACCCCGATCTACCTCGGCTTCCGTTGTTAATTCCGGCAGAAACGCAATACCTATTCCTGCCATGGCACATTGCTTAATCGCTTCGGCATTTTGAAATTCCAAATGTGTAATGGTATCTATCCCCTTTTTCTCAAATGCCCGGTCAAACATGGTTCGATATGTACAGCCCTTCTCATTGGTCAGGAACACTTGACCGTGAAAATCTTCAAGCTTTAATACCGCATGCTGCGCAAGTGGGTGATCCGGCGCAGCGTAGAAACGGAATGTCTCTTCCACCAACGGTTCCACTGCAAGACCTGTAGAGCGAATGGGTTCGTCCAACATAAAGACCACATCTGCGGTACCCTCAAAAAGCGTGTGCTTCAGTTGTTGGTTGGGAACGGAGCGGAAGATTAGGCGAACTCCAGGATGCCTTGAACGAAACAGATGAAAGACCACCGGGAGCCGATACGCACATAGAACCTCATTGGCACTTATGGTTAAGGTTCCGCTTAAATGTTCATCGTCGTGAACAGCATTCCGGGCTTCATCCAATTTATCCAGAGCACTCTCAATATGAATTAAGAAGCGTTTCCCCGCTCCTGTGAGTACAAGCTGCTTACCCAAGCGGTCAAAAAGCCGAACACCCAGTTCATCCTCCAAAGCCTTGATTTGCATCGTCACGTTCGAAGGTACATAGCCCATAGATTCGGCTGCCCGGCTGAAATTAAGGGTAGATGCGACAGTGCGGAACATATTTAATTGGCGCAATTCCATGTATTTCTCCTCCTCTTGTTATCAAAAATATTGAACACTATATTAAGTTTTAATCACTTTTATTGAGAGTAACACGGACCTATACTGAGTACAAGAAACACACATAATGAGTCATTATATTTGAAGGGAGAAATTAAATATGGACTATGATATCTTCAAATTGGGTGATGTAACCTTGCAATCCGGTGTGACGTTACCCAATGCTTTTCTTGCTTACAAGACTTACGGTAAATTGAATGAGAAGAAAGATAATGTTGTTGTCTATCCTACAGCTTTTGGCGACCAGCATGTACAAAATGAATGGTTAATTGGAAAGGGCATGGCACTGGATCCGGAAAAATATTTTATCATCGTTCCGAATCTGTTAGGTAATGGATTGTCCTCGTCTCCCAGCAACACGCCTCCTCCATTTGACCGGGCGAATTTCCCCAGAGTAACCATCTATGATAATGTTGTTCTGCAGTATCGGCTAGTTACCGAAATATTCGGCATACAAAAGATTGCACTCGTTGTAGGGTGGTCCATGGGTGGTATTCAAGCATTCCAGTGGGGGGCAAGTTATCCAGATATGGTGGAACGCATCGCGCCTTTTGCCGGCGTTGCCAAAACATGGCCTCATACGTTTGCAGTCATGGAAGGAGTATGTGCCCCCCTCCTGTCAGCCGCCCAATTTGATTCGAATCAGCTGAATCATTTGACCGCTGCAGACATGCGCGGGGTTGGCAGGGTTTACGCGGGATGGGGATTTTCGCAGGCTTTCTATAGAAGGGGACTTTACCGTGAGCTGGGTTTCGACTCATTAACAGATTTTATGGCAGGCTTCTGGGAAGAGGTCTTCATAACTATGGATCCGCACAATGTTCTCGCCATGTCATGGACAGGCCAACATGCCGATATTAGTGATAATCCCCTCTATAACGGAAATTTCGAGCATGCGCTAAGCAGCATTCAAGCGCTTGCCTGCATTATGCCAGGTAGCACGGATCTCTTCTGCACGGCGGAAGACAACGAGTACGAGGCTGGCCTTATTCCTAATGCTGACTATCAGCCGATTCATTCGATTTGGGGACATTTCGCCGGTCGTGGGATTAACCCTGCCGATAACAAATTTATTGATGAGAATCTTAAACGGTTGCTTATGTTAAGTCCAGTCGGATAAACCTGCTCATCTTAGAGTAGACCCCAAATCATTTTATATCTTCAAAAAAACTCTAAAGCAACCTCTCCTATCGTCAAGATCTCTTGGACGACAAGAGAGGTTTTTTTCAAGTTTAACATGCCCTCTCTGCCCCGCTACCCATGTACCGTCAAACGACGGATTGATCCACATAAACAGAAGAAATGAAGATGGTTCATGACCTGACAAACACACAAATTCTCAATCAAGGTAATTTGATTATAATACTACCTTGACAGTCACAGTAATATGACGTATTATACAATTGCGAGGTGATTACATGAGCCAAAACAAAATTACATCCGACCTACTACGCGGCCATACCGATACAATGATTTTACGGCTCTTATCCGAAGCTGACAGATATGGGTACGAAATTGTCAAAATGATTGCTGAACGCTCAGGCGGTGAGTACGAATTAAAAGAAGCCACCATGTACTCCAGCGTTCGGCGACTTGAAGCGGAGGGTGATATCGAGTGGTATTGGGGCGATGAATCTCAAGGCGGACGCCGTAAATATTTTAGAATTACCGAAAAAGGCAAAGCAACGCATGCCAGCAACAAAGAAAACTGGGAGTACGCGAAGCGCGTGCTTGAAAACTTATTATAAGGAGTGTTGAGGTTATGAATGAAAAGCTCACTAACTATTTAAACGGAGTTTTTGCACCGTACGATGGGGTAAAAAGTGTCACTGAATTAAAAGCAGACCTGCACTCCGATTTGCAAGAAAGGTTCCGTGACCTCAAGGCTGAAGGCAAAGATGATGAAACTGCTTATGAGATGACCATTGAAAGCATCGGCGACATTGAAGAGACCGTGCAGGAGGTTGCCAACCTCTCCCGTTCACTGGAGCGGCAGGTAGTGACAAACTTTAATGCAAGTAACCTGTCAACAAGTGATTTTGCTGGTGTTACCGCGCATAAAGGACAATTCAAGTCCAGTGCGCTGCGAGGCTCCAATTTCAGGGATGCAGATTTGACCGGTAGTTCTTTTTCTAGCAGCGATGTCCGGGATGCCAATTTCGATCGTGCCAATCTGACGGACTGCATCCTGTCTACACTGGACCTTGCCAATGCGAGCTTTAATCAATCCGTTCTTGTACGCACGAACTTCAGCAAATCGGGTATGGACGGAGCCAAATTCTCAGATGTTAGACTGACTGACGTTACGTTCTCCTTGACTGATCTTAGAAAAGCCCTTTTCGATAACTGTATCTTCGACAGTGTGGAATTCAAGTCATCCGATCTGAGCGGGCAGCGTTTTGATGGGCAAACCTTTATCGGGGTCAAGTTTGACAAGGTGGCCCTGAACGAAGTTTCATTTCAGAACGCTACACTCAAAAACGTATCTTTTCCAACGTCTTCCTGGTCCAAAAAATACTATCGTGTGATCAAAACCGTCTGCTTTGACGGTGCGATGATGGATAAACTCACTTATGCTGCCCTCAAAGGCATGGAAGCCAATGTGTCCAAAGTTACCGTTATCTAAGGAGGGAATCCTATGCAAAACAAGTCCATTCAAGTGATTGGCCTGCAAAAATCCTACAAACAGCTGCACGTTCTTAAAGGCGTGGATTTCGAAGTGGAACAAGGCAGCATCTTCGCCCTTCTCGGCTCCAATGGTGCCGGCAAAACAACCGTTGTCAAAATTCTCACTACGCTGCTTCAAAAAGACAGTGGAACCGCTACCGTGAATGGATTCGATGTTGCAACAAACCCTGATCATGTGCGGCAGGCGATCAGCCTGACCGGACAATTTGCCGCCGTGGATGAAATTTTAACCGGACGGGAAAATCTGATCATGATTGCCAAACTGCGATATCTTAAAAATCCGCGTCAGATTGCAGAAGATATGCTTCAACGCTTTCGTCTGACGGATGCTGCGGACCGCAGGGTATCAACGTATTCGGGCGGGATGCGTCGCAGACTCGACATTGCTCTAAGCCTCGTGGGAAAACCACAGATCATTTTTCTCGACGAGCCAACGACCGGGCTAGATCCCGAAGCACGCATTGAGGTATGGAAGATTGTTAAAGAGCTGGCGGATGGCGGGACGACAGTATTTCTGACCACACAGTATCTGGAGGAAGCTGAGCAGCTTGCTGATCGAATTGCCATTCTTCATGAGGGCAGAATCATCGCCAGCGGCACGCTCTCCGATCTGAAGAAGTTGATTCCGTCCGCAAAAGTGGAGTATGTCGAAAAGCAGCCTACACTTGAGGATATATTCCTCGCAGTCATCGGCAAAAAGGAGGCCAATTGAATGGAAACGGTAAAAAAGCACTTTTTCAGTGATATGAGCGTAATGCTGGGACGTTCCTTGCGCCATATTTTTCGCAGCATGGACACCATTATTACGGTTACGATCATGCCGATTGCCTTCATGCTGCTGTTCGTCTATGTGTTTGGCGGTGCGATTCAAACCGGGACGGATAACTACGTCAACTATCTATTGCCCGGTATACTACTCATTGCGATTGCCAGCGGAATTTCCTACACCGCGTACCGTCTGTTTATCGATGTACAGCGGGGCATATTTGAACGGTTTCACTCGATGCCGATTTCACGTTCCACTTTATTATGGGGGCATGTCCTGACCTCGCTGGTTTCTAACGCTATTTCCGTATCTGTCATTATTTTGGTAGCACTCGTCATGGGCTTTCGTTCACCAGCGGGAATCCTCTCATGGCTTGGCGTAGCAGGCATACTCACCTTGTTTACACTGGCATTAACCTGGGTCGCTGCGATAGCTGGACTGTCCGCAAAATCCGTGGATGGCGCAAGTGCCTTCTCCTACCCCATTATATTCCTTCCTTTTATCAGCTCTGCATTTGTACCAACTGAATCCATGCCTTCAGTCGTTCGCGTCTTTGCCGAAAACCAACCAGTAACCTCCATTGTCGAAGCGGTCCGTGCGCTGCTCTTAGATCAACCGGTAGGCAATGAGATATTGGTCGCTTTGGCATGGTGTGTCGGGGTCCTACTGGTCGCATATATTCTTGCAATGAAAGTATATAACAAGCGGGTGTAAAAGAATCCGTTCTCTGTATATTCCTCCTCCCTGTTAAACTCTAATTCCACATGGAATCACTTTTAAACACTAACGTAATGTGCAGTAAGACCACAACAAAAAGGCTCAAGTATGCTGCTTATTAAGCAGCGCTTGGGCCTTGGTTTTAGTGTAAATTAGCTCACGAACTTTATTCCATAAAAAAAACCGCTGCCCTAGCGGTTTGTGTGCTTAAAACATGTTCTGGTTCATCCGTGTTTCCGGCAAAGCTTTGGGATTAATGTATGCACTCGAGCCGATAGTCGCTGCTCTGATTGCCTTTGTTTTCGTCGGAGAACGACTGAGCATGCAGGGTTACTTCGGAGCCTTGCTGGTAGTCGGCGGGATCCTCATCTCCCAATGGCTGGAACAGCGGAAAAAGATTGCCACGTATGCCGCTTCAACCTCATAGGTCCATGATCATGTTAAGGTCGTTGAAATCCAGCCCCATGGGGTTGATTTCACGACCTTTTATTGTAACCATTTGATCAAATGAAACTTCCTCTGATTGTTCTATCTTTTTCCTGTGTTATAATAAAACACAAACCTATTTTGGGTAATTCTAGGAGGTTTCAAATGTTGCATAGTATTGGTATCCCAGGATTAATCATTCTCATCCTAATAGTTGTATTAATAATATGGTTTGTTCGTAAACTGATGGCATCCTTACGCCGTTAGGTACGTGTTCTTGTCCTCGCACCGCGACACCTGCTGTACGCCTCAAAACAAAAAGCCGCTATAATAGCGACTTATATAGAATGTATCTCTGTAACTCGACATGTCATGAATACTGGCACTCACGACCATCATTTAACCTAAAGGAGTCCTAGGCTATGTATCGCTTTGCACGGTCGAAAGTGAAACGAGAACTGGTCCAGCGAAATCGGATGCCTCATCCCCTTTTGGATTATGAAGCCGGAACAGAAAAGCATCTCCTGCTTCAGACTTCCATACCATATAATCGCTTATTCCTTCCTCTCCGGAAACTTGAAGGTAGAGTTCCGCGAAACCTAGAGGATGTTCAACCAATTCGCCACTATAATCGGATACCTCACCAACTGCACTGAGCTCCTCCTTGCCTTCAGCTTCAAGCTGAGTCAAATCGTAATCAGAGGACAGCGGTTCAATGTCCACATAATAATCCGGATGACTGCTTAACGACAAGCGACCTGCTGCTTTATCGAAGACGAATTTCTCAAAGACATACAAGGAAAAACCTTCGCCTTGTTTCAGTACCGCTTCCATGGACTGGTTTCCATCTGCTGTCATCAACTCAAAACTATCTGCCGCTGGACGAGTCGTTTCAGGAGCTGGCTCTACCTCGGAGGGTGGAGGTGAAACCGATTCAGATTCTGGAGTTTCAAGCTCCGGATTAACGGTAGGCTCCGCTTCGCCTGTACAAGCAGAAAGCATCAGAACCAGGATAACCATCGGAAGGTTTAGCCACAGGGCATAACGGGTTTTCAATGTGATCGCTCCTTTCAAACGTAACCTAAGAATTTAAATTTGAATGAAGTTGCACCCAACAAACAAACGATCCAATCCTTCCTAATGTTACAATAATAGGTATTACCCGCTACGTTGATCGTACACTCAACCATTTTTATTTCAAGCTCCCCAGCACTTTAAGTTTGATGATTCATGTAAAAAAGCCGCTACTTAGCGACTTCAACTTCAAACGTATTTCTTTATCCCATTCTAGATCGACATGGTTAACATGAATCAGTCTTCTACAGTTTGATGTTATTAAAAAATGACTGCCGGACAGGTTGTCCGACAGTCATTTACTTAACTCGTAGTATGCTTCTCTTCATATTCGCTTGATAATTCTTTAAGCGATCTGATTTTACCATGAGGATGCTGTTCTTGCTTTCGTGACTTCCAAGCAGCTTCCTGCCTTTTCTTCTGGCGAGCCATAAAAGATCTCCTCCTCAGGAAATTAGAGTGATACTACTTTTCTATGATGTGAATTATCACTGACTTTCATTCATGTACAGCTTCATCATCAATAATCCATCATTCAGAAATCACAAGCTCTTATTGAGCAGTGTATCCACCATCTACGATCAGGCTGTTACCTGTCATGTAAGACGAATCATCACTGGCCAGGAACAGAACGGCTTTAGCCATTTCTTCCGCTTGACCGAGACGTTTCATCGGTGTAGCTGCCGAAAGAGCTTGTTTGCTCTCTTCAGGAATAATCGGTGTATCGATAAAACCTGGGCATAGTGCGTTGACGCGAATGTTTTTCTCTGCATATTCCAGCGCCAGCGAACGAGTCAAATTCACAACGCCGCCTTTGGCTGCATTGTAGGCTGCAGAACCAGGTGAACCAACCCATCCATACATGGATGCCGTGTTAACAATTGTGCCTCCACCGATTTTGAGCATTTCACGAATCGATTCACGCGCAACCAGGAATACTCCGTCCAGATCGACATTAACCGTATTACGCCACTCGGCATAGTCCAGCTCGTGCGACGGATGAACACGTCCGATTCCTGCGTTGTTGAATACGATGTCCACTTTGCCAAAAGCTTCAATGGTTTGTTTGAAAATCTCAGCAACCTCTTGTTCGCTAGTGATGTTGGCTTTGATAAATAGAGCCTCCGCGTTAAGCGCTTTCAGCTCATGCTCAAACGCTTTGCCTTTTTCTTCATTCAAGTCCACCAGGACGACTTTGGCTCCTTCGGAAACGAATAGACGAGCTGTCGCTGCACCAATTCCGGATGCTCCTCCTGTGATCACTGCCACTTTGTCTTGTAGTTTGCCCATGACTATATCCTCCAGTATACTATTTTGAATAGCGCCTATATCAATAGTGCTATATGATGTTTACAAAACTAATTGTATGCTTAAAATTGTAACAATCCAATCATTAAGATAAAGCCAAGTGTCTACCTTCTAGACACTTCTCTAAACAATGTCGATATTTATAGGAGATTTTTTGAATGAATGATGAACTTATTGTGAATTCACAACATCGCAATCGTACCAAAGAGCATCTCAAAACGGCTCTGATTCAGCTTATTAAGAAAAAAGGCTTTCATGCAGTGTCTGTCAAAGACATCGTCGACCAAGCGGGTTACAATCGAAGCACGTTTTATTTGCATTATCAGGACAAGTATGTCCTTGCTGAAGAGTTGTTGATCATGAAACTGGAAGGCTTAAAAGAAGCCACTGGCAAACCCTACTGGCACGGTCATAAGGTCCTTACAAACAAGCTTAACGTGGAATCTTTTCAAATCGTGGATTATATTTATGAACACCGGGACTTCTTCGAATTAATTCAATACGATGATACGTTACCCGGTCTGCATACAGGCTTTCCACAAACCATGCTCAAAATTTATGAAGAGCAATTTGTATTCGAAACGATCAATAACTCCCCTGTCAACATGGAGTATTTCAAGTACTATACTGCATATGGTTTTTTTGGACTATTAAACAATTGGATTTTAAGCGGATTCCGTGAGTCACGGGACGCGTTTATCCATAACGTTATTGAACTCACCAAAACGCATATTCACTCTTTTCATTATGTGGGGAATAAGCTGGACCCTGATACCAAGTGAGCAGCTTAACTTAGAAACTACATACAAAAAGAGCCGCTTTATAAGCGGCTTCTTATGAGAGTTTATGATATCCTCCGATATGTTCTACAGTACACTCCATCTTTATGAATTGGCCAATTCTATTCCTTAACTGCAGCTTCAGCAACATCCATGCTGTGCTGAATGATAATCTAATCCGGGTTCGCTTCAATAAACTTTTGTCCTATATGCCACAGCTTTGTCTTCGTTCCTGAGTATAATTGCTTTTAAGTGGGTATATTGGATAATATAGTTAATGATCCGGGAGGCGAAGCGCATTGGCTATTCGAAGATCAGGCAGTAATTCAAACCCAAACCCAAATGGTACGAATCACGATCTGTATTCCAAACGAAATGTATGGTCTGGTGTTCTATTCGGCATTGGCGCTGTCGCCTTCATGGATGAGGCGGTTTTTCATCAATTGCTGCATTGGCACCATTTTTATGATAAATCCACAACCAACGTAGGTTTGATCTCAGATGGGCTATTTCATGCTTTTAGTTGGTTTGCAACCATTGGCGGATTGTTCATGTACGCGGATCTTCGAAGAAGAAGTGCTCTTTGCCGCGCCAGATGGTGGGGAGGATTATTACTTGGAGCCGGAAGCTTTCAGTTATATGATGGGCTGGTCCAACACAAACTGATGAGAATCCATCAGATTCGATATGTGGAAAATGTCATTCTCTACGATATGGTATGGAACATCTTGGCCGCTTGTATGATTCTCATTGGGCTCATTCTTGTTTACCGTACCCGGAGCAGCCAAGAAACAGGAAAGGCATACTCCAATGTACATTAATTCTCATCTACATCATTACCATGGAACTGAACAGCAGCCAATAGTGTCTGCCCTGCCACAACTACTTCTGGCGATACCTTTTGTGATTGCTTTGATCTTGTATATTATGGCTGCACATCGTTCTAATTCTAATAAGCCCTGGCCTCTACATCGGACAGTTTTCGGGTGTATTGGCGTTGTGTCAGCCGTTATTGCTGTAGCTGGTCCCCTTGCTAGTCTGGCCCATACTAATTTTGTTGCACATATGCTGAGTCATTTACTGTTGGGTATGCTCGCACCGTTACTTCTGGTCTTGGCCGCACCGATGACGCTTCTGCTGAAAACGTTAAGCATCCCGTTAGCCAGGCGGATTACACGCATTCTGAAAAGTTGGCCCTCTCGCCTGTTGACTCATCCGCTCTTCACAGCGCTCCTCAATATAGGAGGACTCTGGCTGCTGTATACTACGAATCTTTACTCACTTATGCATGAGAGTGTCGTTCTTTATCTCTTAATTCATTTTCATATCTTCATTGCAGGCTATCTATTTACGCTATCCCTCATTTATATTGAGCCTATGCCTCATCGATTCTCCTTTGTGTATCGATCAATCATTCTGATCATATCGTTGGCAGGTCATGGCATTTTATCGAAAATGATCTATGTTCAACCGCCTGACGGTGTATCTCTGAACCAGGCCAAGCTCGGAGCCATGCTCATGTACTATGGTGGGGATATGATTGATCTCCTTTTAATCATGATCTTATGTTCACACTGGTTTCGAGCAACTCGACCACGCTCCGACTTATCTATCAACTGATAGCATATCGCAATCGACCACCTTGGGAGTTTTCCAACAACTACAAAAGACCGTTGAATGGCTTAAATATGTTCAACGGTCTCTCTATTATTTATGGTTGAGCATGCTTCATCTGCAGACCTTGTAGTTCGCTATTTAATGTCCTTACCTGTCCACAATCTGACCCGATCTTTAATCCATTCCGTATATTGCTGTTCCATCTCGACGGCTCCTGCCTGATCAATTTCAGCAAGCATCCCATCATAGATGCCATCAAACGCACTCGGCGTAGCAGTGATCGCTTCGGCGATTCGTTTCTGAATGATATCCTGCGTTTTCTGCGAAATCACGTTGTAATCGCCGCTATCCGAAGGTATAGGCATGTTATACGCTGCTCCCCATTCTTTGACCGGAAACTCTTTTTCCGAAGGGAATAGATCCTTCCACGTACTGATTCCGTAACCCGCAAGGGCCTCCTTCTCTGCTTTCGAATAACTTTGCTGTATTTGCTCAGGATAATTGGTTGTAAAATAATTTCCAGTGGAGTCCTTCACTCCATCGCCGTAGTGAGCTCCGAAAATGTAGTACAGACCCACACCGGACTCCTTGGTAAATGTATTATTGTCTTTGTTTTTCTTTTCCTGGATCTCTGCCGGTATGGTGCGAACTCCATCTTCCAGGACATAATGCTCTCCCTCAACTCCCCAGTTTCTTAGAATCTGGCCTTCTTCGGAAGACATCCAGTCCAAAAATTTAATCGCCCGAACAGGGTCTGGGCAGTCCACCGTTATGCCAATTCCATAGCCGTCAAAACCAATGTTCTGGAAGTCTTTGCGCTGGAATGTCTCATCGAGCGTTACAGGATAGTACCCATAAGTCATGTCATCTTTCCCCACACTTTTGAGTGCATTTTCTGCATCACTGTAACCCCAGTTCGGGTCAAGCAGAGACAATACTCGTCCACTGGCAATTTTGGACTTATACTGATCGTCTTTCTGAACAAAACTATCTTTGTCCAGGAGCCCCTCATTGAACATTTTGTTCAGCCAACGGAAATATTCCTTCTCCTCCGGGCGCTTGTAATGAAGCTTAGCTTCGTAGGTTTCAGGATCAATAAAGTACTCCCCGTCTCCTGGGCCACCAGTTGCCATGGCCGCCGGATCGGTTACGGTGATCATTCGGCGCCATCCGTCTGCGCTGAGTGTCAGTGGAATGGTCGGCTGTCCGTCTTCAGTTGTGGGATGCTTTTCATAATATTCTCTTAGCACCTTCTCATAATCATCCAGCGTTTTGATCTCCGGATATCCCAGTTCTTTGACGACACGATGCTGGATGGCAGCGCCATTGTTCGCATCAAAGCTGATCTGGTCGATAGCGCCATTGGTAGGAATCCAGTAAATGGATGGATCTTCATTGCTGTATTTCAATCGATTGAACTGCTCCCCATAGATTTTCTTCAGGTTTGGCGCATGCTCTTCGATTAGTTCCGTCAAGTCCAGCATGGCACCCGCATCTACCAATCTCGTTAAATTTCCTTTTGGAAAGATCAAATCCGGATAATCACCGCTTGCAGCCATGAGGGAGATCCGGTCATTGCCTCCTCCGCTTGATATATCATATTCTGCATCAATGGTGACGCCTGTTTTTTCAGTAATCTTTTTGCCTACCGCGTCCTGCATCTTGTTCCAGTTAGGACTCGCATCTGCCCCGAAAAAAGTGAACGTAATCGGGCTATCCGAGTCGACACCCTCCTCCGAACTGGAATTGTTCGCTGTGTTACTGCTGCATCCGGCCGAGATCAGTAAAGTGCCCGTTAAAAGGCATGTTCCTATTGCTTTGGATAGTGTGCGCATGTTTTTTGACCCCCTGTATCTGGATTGACTTGTTTCCAAATGGCTGTCCTTTTATTGATATCGCTTTCAAGAATACGTTTTCGACTATGCCGGTTGAATCCCTTTAATCTCTCGCCTCACTCTCCGTTTTTTCTATATAGTAGTATGTGTGCATTCATTCAAACCTTGATTATTCAGTCAGAAATGTAGCATGATATAGACAAATCTCGATGCGGTGGTGGTGATTTCTTGAAGAACGTTCGTCTAAGATGGTTTACGAGAGACGAGGAATTTCCATTTTTCATTCAATACGGGGAGCATGCAGAAGACTTCTCCCTTCATAAACATACGGACTTCTCTGAACTCGTCATTGTGCTTAACGGTCATGCGACTCATATCGTTAATGATGAAATTTCTTTTATTAAAAAGGGACACGTGTTCGTCATTAACGGGGAAACCACACATGCCTATAAAGACCCTTGTAGCTTTGAGATATGTAATTTCATGTATAAGCCGGAGATGATGATTCAACTTGGTTCCGATTTGCGTTCGTTTGAAGGTTATCATGCGATGTTTGTATTGGAACCGCTTTATCATAACAAAAAATCAATCAATAAACATATGTATCTGTCGTTAAACAATATGGATTTTATTGAAGAGTTTATCGCCGACATGATCGACGAATATCACGGGAAAAGGCCGGGTTACAAAACTTTACTGACTTCCAAATTTACTGAGCTCGTAGTCTATTTATCCAGGCACCATGAATCGAGCGGAAAAACGACAGAAGGCCAAGTTATGCATCTGGCTGCGGCAGTCTCCTATATTGAAGATCATTATTTGGAACAGATCACTTTGGAGAATATCGCATTATATGCCAACATTTCCGTACGACATCTGAATCGGATTTTCAAATCCTTTTATCAAACGTCCCCCATTGCCTATCTTCAACGTTTACGCATGGAGCGTGCGTGCCAGCTCTTGAGGTTAACCAATCTGCCTATTACACAAGTTTCATACCAGTCCGGATTTAATGACAGCAATTATTTTACGAGACTATTTACTAAAACGTACGGGTTGTCCCCAAAACTTTTCAGACAGAAGGAAATGGTAATGGCCGAATCAACCTCTGAATAAGCAAACTCGCCTGAAGTTCCCTTCGTAGAAAGTTTGAGTATTCATGCTCAGGCAACCCAACCACAGAGAGTAAAAAAACGCCCTGGCTCATTTGGCCAGGACGGGATGTAAGATCATTTAGTTGTTTGCATTTTCCTTGGTCACCAGCTTCAATTCTGCCGGGATGGACTTCTCCACCTGTTTGCCGTCCAGGACATCCAGAGCAGCTTGTACGGCCAGCTGTCCAATCAGTACCGGCTGCTGAGCGACGGTTGCCGTCAGTTTTCCGTCCTGAATGGATTTGATCGCATCGTCATTACCGTCAAATCCGATCACCGGAATGTCTTTGCCCGAGCTTTGGATCGCTTCGATCGCACCCAGTGCCATCTCATCGTTGTGGGCAAATACAGCCTGTACATCCGGATTTCCCTGCAGCAGGTTTTCCATCACATTCAAACCTTTGGAGCGGTCGAAATCCGCCGACTGTTTGGCAACCACGTCAAGCTTCTGGTCAGCTACCTCGTGGAACCCTTTACCCCGCTCACGTGTCGCGGAAGCTCCTGGCACACCTTCAAGTTCAATGACTTTAGCACCTTCACCGAGCTGTTCAACGAAATATTCTGCTGCCATCTGTCCGCCTTTGACATTATCGGATGCTACCAGAGCCGCTACATCACCTTTGTCTGCGGAACGATCCAGTGTAATTACGGGAATGCCTACGCTGTTGGCAGATTGAACTGCCGTAGAGATTGCCGCGGAGTCCGCTGGGTTAATCAGGAGTGCATCAACTCCCTGCTGAATAAGGTCATCCACATCGTTGGTCTGCTTGGCCGAATCATTTTGTGCATCGACCACGATAACCTCAATGCCTTGTTTTTGAGCTTCGGCAACGACTCCGTCTTTCAATGAAACGAAGAACGGATTGTTCAGTGTTGAAATCGAGAGACCGATTTTCTTCTGTCCCTGATTTCCGGCAGCGTCCGGCTTCGCCCATTCAGGCGGCTCCAGAGAGCACCCGGCCAGAACAATGATCATGATCATGCTTACAAGTGTTAATGTCCATTTTTTCATAATTGTTTCTCCCCTTAAGCCGTTTTCTTGCGGTCCAGCAGGACAGCAATCGCAATGACGACACCTTTGACCACCATTTGATAGAAGGAGTTCACGCCGAGTAGGTTCAAACCATTGTTCAGCACGCCGATAATCAGAACACCAATTAATGTGCCTACGATCCGTCCGCGTCCACCTGTCAGGCTTGTTCCGCCCAGAACAACGGCTGCGATCGCATCCAGTTCATAAGAAGTACCTGCTGTTGGCTGTGCAGAATTCAAACGAGATGTCAGAATTGCACCTGCCAGAGCTGCCAGCATGCCTGCAAGGGAATAGATCATGATCTTCACACGTGTGACTTTGATACCCGAGATGATGGATGCTTTCTCATTACCACCGATAGCATACGTTTTGCGGCCAAAAGCCGTTTTATGCAGAATCGTCCATAGAATCACGAATGTAATCAGCATCGTTATAGCAGGTACCGGAATGCCTAGCAGATAGCCGCGTCCAAACAGTTGGAAGAGCAGACTGTCCCCGAGTCCTGTGATCGGATTACCATTCGTATATACAAGCGTTAAGCCGCGGAATATGGTCATTGTCGCCAAAGTTGCGATAAATGGAGCCATTTTACCCTTGGTAATCATGAGTCCATTCACCATACCCATCACACCACCAAGTGCTACCCCGATGATGATGGACAAAATCGGATCCAGGCCAGACAACATCATGTTTGCGACAAATGCGCTGGATAAAGCCAGTATGGAGCCAACGGACAAGTCGATCCCGCCTGTCAGAATGACAAAGGTCATACCGAAGGCAATCAGTGCATTAATCGATACCTGGCGCAGCAGGTTCAAGATATTAAGCGGCTCCAAGAAGCTTGGATTGAGTACGGATACGATAATAATGAGAATGATTAAACCAAGCAGCGGTCCTAATTTCTGTGTTACGTTGGATAAGCGGAATCCCGTTCCGGTTGTTTTCTTGTTCTGCATTGTTGTCATTTCACTGTCCCCCTGTGGCCAATGTCATAATGTTTTCCTGTGTTGCTTCTTCCCTGGCCAGCTCTCCGCTGATCTGCCCTTCATGCACAACCACAATTCGGTCACTCATACCAAGTACTTCGGGAAGCTCCGAAGATACCATGATGATGCCGACGCCGCGTTCTGTCAGTTCATTCATCAACTGATAGATTTCACGCTTTGCTCCGACATCCACACCTCTCGTTGGTTCATCCAGAATGAGCACGCTTGGTCCGATACCCACCCATTTGGCAATAACAACCTTCTGCTGGTTGCCCCCTGATAGGTTACGCGCAGCTGTCTCCGAAGATTGCGTCTTGATCTGCAGACGCTTGATCAGGGTATCGACGAAATCCTGTTCTTTTGGAGCTGAAATGAACCCTTTACTGGAGAAGCTGAACAGATTGGTCAGCGCCATGTTTTCCCGAATCGAAAAGTCCAGTACAAGCCCTTCATCCTTACGGTCTTCTGTGATGAAACCGATGCCGTGTTTCACTGCATCCGAGGGTTTACGAATGTTCGCTTTTTTGCCACGGATCAAGACTTCTCCACTGTCCAGGGTATCAAGACCAAAGATCGCTCTCATAATCTCTGTTCGCCCCGAACCCATAAGTCCGGAGAAACCAACAATCTCACCTGCTCTTACGTTGAAGCTGACATGCTGGAACAATCCCTTAATGCTTGCGTCCCGCACTTCCAGAACCACTTCGCCATAGGAAGGATTACGGGCCGGATACCGCTCGGTTAACTCCCGTCCAACCATTTTCCGCACCACTTCATCGAAGCTTGTCTCAGGAATCGGCTGGGTATCTACCGTCCTGCCATCCCGCATTACAGTAATCCGGTCGCAGATGGTGAAGATCTCCTCCATACGGTGAGATATATACACGATGGATACTCCGTTTTTCTTCAGTGAAGTAATCACGTCAAACAACTTCTGAATTTCACGTTCCGTCAGCGCTGCAGTTGGTTCATCCATAATAATGACCTTTGCGTCTGTCATCAGTGCCTTGGCGATCTCAATCATCTGCTGCTGTCCAACGGAGCATTCTCCTGCGGGACGTTCGAGCGGGACTTGTACCGACAGCTTGGCGAATTGTTCTGAAGCTAGCGCTTTCATTTGTTTTGTATTAAGCAATCCTAAGGTAGATGTCATCTCCTTACCGATGAATAGGTTATCGAGCACCGTCATTTCGGGCCAAACGTGAAGCTCCTGATGAATAAATGCGATTCCTAACTTCTCTGCTTCCTTCGGACTGCCAAAATAGGTTTCATTTTCATCAATGGAGATCGTTCCCTGATCACGCTGGTGAAGTCCGATCAAAATGTTCATCAGCGTGGATTTGCCGGCTCCGTTCTCACCCATCAGGGCATGAACTTCACCTTCCCTCAGTTCGAAATCCACTCCGCTTAGCACCTGGTTGGTGCCAAATGCTTTATGAATGTTGTGCATCTGAATATGCATCATGCAACCTCCTTTTAACCGAAATGAACACCTGATTGTAAAATGCAATTGGCGTAGGGTGTAGCTTCACCCGTGCGAATAACCGCTTTAACCTGCCGGGTTAGTGCTTTGAATTGTTCGTGGTTGATGGAAGCATCAATGGTATCGTTGCCAAATTTATCTGTAATGAACTGCAGAGCTTCCGGATTGCCTTCCTTGATCTCTTCTGCCACGATCACTCTCTCAATGACCATGTCGTCTGCGATCAGTTCAACCACTTCCTGAAAGCTTGGCGTTCCGAGTTTCAGAGCCACATCAATCTTGAGCACCCCTTCCGGAACGGGGAGACCCGCGTCCGCAATGGCAATCATGTCCGTATGACCCAAATCAGATAGTATTTTAGAAATGTGACTATTTAGTATGCCGTTTCTTTTCATGATAAACTCTCCTCCACTTCGTCTCTCGTCGGCATGCCGCCCTGTGCTCCAAACTTGGTCACGGACAACGATGCGGCACGATTGGCGAACCGTATGCTCTCCTGCAGGGGCTTGCCTTCCGCTAAGGCGACAGCAAATGCAGCATTAAATGTATCCCCTGCACCGGTGGTATCCACTGCCTCCACCTTATATGTTGGCACGAGGATTTCCTCCGCTCCGTCAAAATAACGAACTCCCTTGCTGCCTTCCGTTATGAACAGTTTGTTTGGGTATTTGCGCAATGCCTCAGCCGGGCTCATGCCTTGAAACAGGATTTCGGCTTCATGCTCGTTCGGCGTGATGTAAGCTGCATTGTCAATGACTTCCTGCGGCACTGTTCTCGCTGGAGCCGGATTAAGCAGCAGAGGCGTTCCGTATTCAGCACACAGGCTGCTCACATGAACAACGGTTTCTTCCGGAATTTCCTGCTGGATCAGTACGATATCCGCATTGCGGATCACTTCCGCCGCTTGATCAACATACGCCGGAGTGACTTCGCGATTGGCAGCTTCAACAAATACAATGCTATTATCACCTTCCGCCAGTATGATATGAGCCGTTCCGCTTTCCGAATGTGTAACCGGTTTCACATTTTGCGTATTTACAACATTTGCTTTGAAGTTATTCAAAATGTCTTGACCAAAAGCATCGTCTCCTACCCGGCCAATCATCGTTACCTCACCACCCAGTCTTGCCGCGGCAACGGCCTGATTGGCTCCCTTACCGCCAGGTACCGTTTTGAAACTTTCCCCAAGGACGGTTTCACCCGCCCCCGGACGTCTTGAAGAAGTAACGACCAAATCTATGGAACTGCTTCCGATTACGCATATTTTAGCCATCTGAATTCACCTTTCTCGTTGTGCCTCGTTCGATAAAACTTACGGGCATCTGTATGTTTTTGTTCTCAATTGGAGCTTGTTCCACAAGCCCGATAAGTAATCCCGCCGCTTCCCTTCCCATCTCGTATGCAGGCTGGCGAATGGTGGACAATGCAGGTGATAACAGGCTGCTCATCGGAATGTCGTCGAATCCGATCACTTGCACATCTTCAGGAACCTTTCTCCCGATTCGCGAAGCCTCATGCAGTACCGCCATAGCTGCAATGTCATTGCTGGCAATGACTCCATCCGTGTCGGCAAATTTGCTGAACAGCTCTTCTGCCCATGATCCCGCTTCGTTAAAAGAGAACGAGGTCGTCTGGATCACATGGTAATCCAATCCGGCATCCCGGATAATTTCTATGGCTCCCTGGAAGCGATCCTGTGCTGGCTTGATATGTGACGGACCCTGCATAACCGTTATCCGGCGACTACCTCGCTTGATGATTTCTCTCGCTGCCAGTCGTCCGCCCTCTCTTCCGTCCGCATAGACAGAAGGACTATCCAGTGCAGTCCTGTCAAGAAACACGACAGGTATTTTTAATTTTTCATATATTGGAGAATGAGGGTAGTTCGTGGATGAAATCACACCTACTACGTTATTTTGGATAAACGTCTGGATGTAATCCTGCTCCTTCGATTCATCCTCATCACTATTTCCGAAAATGAGCCTGAAATCCTGCTCCTGCATTCGATCTTCTACACCCCTAGCTAACTGTGGGAAGTAAGGGTTTGCAATATCCGGCAGCAGCAGACCAATCAGTTTGGACTTACGTTTATATAATGATCGAGCTACTTCATTAGGGGAAAAGTTAAGCGCCTTCACGGCATCTTCTACTTTCTTGCGAGTATCCGCATGTACATAACCCCTGTCATTAATGACCCTTGATACGGTGGCTACTGATACGCCAGCCAGATTCGCTACGTCTTTGATTGTTGTCATGAATTTGTTCTCCTCTTATGTGTAACCGGTTACAGACATTAAATTATCATATATCTTTTTATTTGACAATCATTTTCTTGCTGGAAATTTATCCAAGTTGTTCTGTATTTACTGCTGCTATTGAGTAGTTGAACACAAAAAGCCACGGTTAGCGCGGCTTTTTGTTCGTACCAATTATTTTTTTCAACGTTTAATTCGTGTTGTCGGTGAGTGTAATTTCAAATGCTGAACCGATATCACCAGCAAAAACAATGATTCCATTCTCAGGAAGAACTACCTCGTTTTGACCGCTGACCACGGTGTGATTAATGGAAATACCTGCTTGGTTATACACGGTAAAAGCACCTTTTGAAGGCATTTGGACCGTCATAACTTTACCTGCGGCTGGCCCAGGGATCGAGTACCAAGTGGCATAACCTTTCGCCTGGATCGTTGTCTTCGACTGATTTCCGGAATAGAGCGGCTTCACCGCGTCTTGGCTTGCGTAGACCTTGCCCCCTGCTGTGACATATTCCACTCCGTTTTCCTTGAAGAATTCGTATTCCATCGTATCACGACCGGCCAAACCGGGAATTTGCAGCTGGTTCACAGCGAGGTTGGCATCTATGATTGTATTGGTGTATACCAAGCCTGGCATCTCGTCAAAGAGGTGAATCGGGATGATCGGTGTAGCACTGTCATATACCGTTGAAGTGTATTTCTCATTCACAAGAAAGTAACTTTTGCCATCACGTTTCTGCCAGGCCGCCGCAACATCCGGGGACAATTCACTCTTTTCCAGCTTCTCAGCCTTGTATTCGGAAGAAGCGATCTGCCCAAGTCCAGGCATGGATTGATACGAGCGTGACCATAAATAGATTTTTCCGTTATCCTCTTCAACGAATGCTAATTTTTCCGTACCTTCGTCGTTGGCAAAAGTTCCATCCGACGTATACATGTACTTTTGTTCAGGACTATTCGGTGTTAAAGGCGAGGACAAAATTAGTTGCCCATCAGCCTGCACGGTAATCTTCAGCAGCGAGCTGGCTCCCCCTCCATAGATGCCCGAATACGCTGCTAATTCCTTAGGCATCGTTGCACTTACAGGCGCCCCAAATGACTTATCCGACTTTCGTTCCGTAATGATATCCTTCTCCTCAAGTGCACCAAGCAGCAGTTCCGTTGCAATCAATTGATCCGTTGTACTTGTTCCTCCCGATGAGGTAACGGCTGCAGCCATGTTGTATTCGGGAAGCACAATTAAAGAGGAATGGTACGAAATCGTATTTCCGCCTTTGGCAACGGCCTGGATGCCGTATTCATTGAATGGAAAAAGGTTTACACTATCCCAGCCCAAGCCATAAGAAATAGACGAATCTGCGTCTTCCGGCCACATGCCATTCTTGTATTCTTCTTCTGCCATCGCTTCTGCTGATTCATGCGAGAGAATCCCTTCGACCTCACCCGTAAAAATTTGCGCAAATTGAACCAAGTCTTCGGCTGTGGAATAAATGCCTCCCGAAGCAATCATATTTGTGTTTTCTTGTGGAAGTTGTCCATTATGCAGGGCTGAATACGTCACGGCCATTTTGTTGTCACTAATCAGATCCTGTGGCGTTCTGGTGTTGTTCATACCCAGAGGCTCGGTAATATAGCGGTGCATAAATGCAGTAAAACTGATTCCACTAATTCTTTCAACCAGAATTTCAGCTAACGAAAAGCCGTCGTTACTGTAAACCGAATATGCTCCGGGGTCTGCCTTTAGCTTTTGCGTTGCGAGTTGATCCAACAATGTATCATGTGCGTACGTATCGTTATCCCCGAACAGGATTGCACTGCTGCTTGAAGTTCCAGGAAGTCCGGAGGAATGATTCAACAGCATTCGTGTCGTGATTCCTTTGTAGCGTTCATCCTCCATTTTGAAATCAGGGATATAATGTATGACTGGTACATCCAGATCGATTTTCCCTTCATCGACCAACATCATCACAGCAGTTGTTACCACCATTTTACTGGTCGAACCTATGCCATAGATCGTATCTGCGGTAAGAGGTACAGTGTTATTCTGGTCATTCTTACCAGCTTGCCCGGAGATTACGATCTCACCATCATCAATGAGTGCATACTGCACGCTTGTTGTGCCATAGGTTTCGGTAAGTATTTTGGCTTTCTCATTCACTGCTTTTTGGGTCATCACGTATGGAACATTGCTGACGTTACTTACCGGCGCAGCCATAGCAGACATTGGAGCAAGTATGCTAAACACCAGCGTTATAGCTGTAATTGAAGTTCGTTTCTTGATGGGCAAAATTATCATCTCCTGTTTTTCTGTGTTGGCTACCATCAGGTGGCGTCAAGATAAGTCTACTTAAGGAAAATGTACTGCGCGTGTCATCCATATGAACTGAACATGAACTGCAAAAAAAGCCGCGAATACGGCATGATCAAGACACCCATCAACGACGTTATTGATGTTCCAAAATATTGGTTCATTCTACGCTGATTCTTTTCTCGAATATTTTTCTTGACTTTTGTTCATGGATAATGAAGTTCTTTTGAACATTTGGGAGCTCAAATGTAGCATTGTTGTAGGTAGAAACAAAGTGCGGAATACGGTTTTATTATTGTGAATTTTTCATATGTTGAAATATTATAGTTTTGAAACAAAAATAAACCTTCAAGTTCACGATCAAGTGATTTGAAGGTTTTTGGATTTACTTAAATACGAATCACATCTAGGTTTCCATCGTTCGTTGCTGTTCCCTTGCCTGTAGTCGTTGATGTGCTATCCATAAAAATGGAACCCCGCATATGGCACTTATCGCAATAGGTGCAAAGACTAGCATTGGTTGGTTAGCCCCGAAGCTGTCCAGCAAAAAGCCCCCCAGAATCGGTGCACTGACGTTGCCCAGATTGTTGAATCCGATCATGCCGAAATATGTCCCTTTCAGTTCCGGCTTCGCAATTCGATCCACCAGAACATCCATCAGCGTAAACATGAGTACTTCTCCTACCGTAAAAATGACAACTGCCGCCACCAGCATCCATGGGCTTTGCGCCAATCCAAACAGCAGCAGACTGACAGATACCATAATATTGCCTGTAATGAGCGGCACTACAGGTGGAAAGCGACTCGCGATACGAACCACCGGAAATTGAACGGCGAGAACAACCACTGCGTTTAAGGAAAGCATGTATCCAAACCATTTCGCACCATCAGTCATATTCGGGTTAATCGCCATGAACTGAGGTAGCGTCGAGCTAAAGTGTCCGTACCCGAGCACACAAAAGATAGTCCCAATCAAAACAAACATAAAAACAGGATCCCCACTTGTTATGCGGAATGCTTGTTTCAAACGGATCGGCTCCGCCGTCCCCGTACTCTGCTCGTCCTGCTTCAGCGGATGAAGAATAAACTGAACAATTAATAGAATACCGTAAGCTATGTATACTCCTCCAGCCACCAGAAAGGACAAATTGGAATCCGATAATCCCAAATACAGTCCCAGCAGCGGTCCAAATACTACACCCAGATTTATCGCTGCATACCTCAGATTGAATACAAGCAGCTTGCTTGACGGTGGTGTGATATCCGATAACAACGCCCTGGATGTCGGTTCGAATAACGCCCGGCAAATGCCGTTGAGTGCATTCATGATAAAGAACAGCCAGATCTGGTCCGATAGGGCAAACCCAATAAATACGAGCGCCCAGCCAAATACCGATATGAACAACACTTTTTTGCGGCCAATCCGGTCAGAGATGTATCCACCATAGAAGCTGGCAAAAACACCGACGAGCGCGCTCACGGCCACGATTATGCCTGTCTGAGTTGGCGAAGCCCCCATCTGCTGTGTCAAATAGATGGACAGAAACGGAATGCTCATGGATGTCGCCATACGTCCAAAAATGGTACCCACGATAATCGTCCACGCCAGTGGATGAATTTGTTTTAACTGTGAAGCCATGCTGTTCCCCCTTGTTGACAACTCCTAATTTTACATGTTCTTATAAACATATGTATGGATTCTATTATACGGTGCGTGGACTTACTAGAGGGACATTTTATTTGGAAAACGGACTTGACTTTTTACGTTTAGGCTTAAATCCTCACCCTTTTCCTCGTTATAGGCTTACACTGTATCTATATCTCGTGCGGATACACAAAGAGTGTTTATTATTGTGAATTTTTCATATGTTGAAATATTATGATTTTAAGTTTTTTATAAATTCTTCTTCTATTGTTTTTGCATGTCTCCTTTAGCTTGGATGCTTGGAATCTTGGATTCCACTAAAAAAGCCGCCCGAGGGCGGCTTTCCAAAAATTGACGGTTCTCTGTCGAACCGTTCGCTCCATTCTTCCATTACGTACGTCCGGTCCAATCCGCTCCGGCAACTTCCTTCCATCTTGTCCTGATTTCATCGTACAGTTCCTGCGGAAGAGCCCCTTTTGCGACCAGATCAGCATTTTGCTGCCAACGGTTCGGCTTCGTTGTTCCAACAATAGCCGTATCGACTCCCTCTGTACTTAACGTGAAACGAAGGGCCGTTTCGACCGCACTTTGCACATCATTACCTGTCAGAAAACCGTAGCCCAGCTCCTGCAACCGTCTCCAATATACGAATGGATAAGCATCTTCGGAGAGTGTGTCAAACATCCATGCTGCATTGGCAATCGGTCGTTTGGCGATGACACCCATGTTTCTTTTTCTCGCCTCAGGCAATGTCAAATCAATGGCTTCCTGGTCTGCAATGTTTAGCGAAGTTTCCAAACTGTCGAACACCCCGGTGCCAATGGCATAGAGCGCGTCCGTTGTGTCCCCGCTATAACCGATAAACCTGGTCTTTCCGGCTTCCTTGGCTCGCTGCAGCACTTCAATTACTGCCCCTTGCCGGAGAACCTCTTCAGAGCAGCTATGCAAATGAATGACATCCACATACTCCGTTTGGAGTCTTCTCAGACTGCGGTTGATCGTTTGCTCCAGCACCTTGGGATCCCAATCAGGTCCATCTACCCCGGCAGCATGTCCACATTTGGTAAACAGATAATAGTCATCACGCCGATGCGAAAGTACATCCCCAATCAATTCCTCACTGTTCCCATAACATTCGGCGGTATCAATGACATTCAATCCGGCATCCAAAGCGGTATTCAAAAGTGTTTCCACGTCTTGTTTGGATACGTTGCTTCCGATTTCGGATCCGCCAAATCCGAGCGTGCTTACTTTCATGCCTGTGTTTCCATATTCGCGCAGTTCCATGATTGATTCCTCCGAGCTTCGTTAATATAGGTACAACTTATGAAAGAATGACAACTCTATGGGTTATTACCCGTTAGACGAACATCGCACCCACTTTAGATCTATTTCTCCAACATTTAAAATCCGTATATGAAGAGTGCCGTCTGCCCTTCCAAAAGTCATAGAGGATTCGATCGTGTCACACGCTCCTTATTCAATCCAATATGTATAAATGACAGTCGATTAGCTCATCACCTACGGTCACGTTACAAAAAACTGACTCGGGTTACCGAGTTCCGGATGAAATTTCTCACGAAATCTTCCTCCTGTGTAGGCTCCGATCACTTTTCTCCAAAACGCCTGAGCGATCACATTGTTGCGCACCTGTGTTACTTTCCATCTTCCCGGAAAACGATGGAACAGCTCGTGTGCCGCTTGAGTCCCTATTCCGCTCCGCCGATATTTTTGCATGACAAAGAACTCGGTCAAATAATAATCGTTATCCTTGCTGCCAGGCTCGAAGCGCTCCACCAGTGCAAAACCGGCCGGGGCCCCATCACACGTGATGAGAAAAGCAAATTTACGGTCTTCCTCCTCCCAAAATGCTTCCAAACCGGGATACTCCGGAAAAATGCCATTGCTGTCCACATCGATATTCAGATATTTTGTAAAATCATATAGATAAAACTGCATTAAATGCCGAATTACCTGACTCCGTTCCCGGGGAACCAGCTCGATTTGCATATTCATCCGGTTCAGCTCCTCTGCTTAACTTATACTAGTTACTTTAAAGGTTTGTAAGGCGAAGGGCAAGAATACAGCCCTCCTTTGCACTATTCCGTGATCAGGCTGTGACCAAGCAAATTATGGTACACTAGGACATAGACGATTCGAAGAAGAATTAACCAGGAGGTGCCGAACTTGACCAATGTGCAAAAAGAGATTGATCGACGCAAGCTGGATGACAAACTGCCTTCCATGCCTTGGTTCGTTCAGCAATTCATTGATTATAAGCTGCCCGATTTATCACCCTCTACCCTGCTGGAGTACTTAAGGGACTATGATACTTTTTTCAGCTGGCTGCGTGCTGAAGGATTATCCCAGGCAGAATCTAACCGGGAAGTGACGTTAACTGAACTTGAAGTGTTACGGATGGATTCGGTAACCTCGTTCCGATTGTTCCTCGCTACTAAACGCGAAGGAGCCAATTCGAGAATTACTGTATCCCGCAAACTGTCCTCTCTGCGCTCCCTCTTTCATTATTTGAGCCAAATTGCCGAAGACGAAGATTTCTATCCGCTGCTGAAACGAAATATTATGGCCAAGATTGAGATCAAACGCACACACAAGCCAAAGGACACCGCGGCGAAGCTCAAAGGGAAACTATTAGAGGATGAGGAGCTGCTTGAGTTTATCGGATATATCCTCGAAGGATATGGAGTCGACATGCAAAAAAACAAACAAGCTCTATACTCCCATGAACTCAACAAAGAACGGGATGCATGCATCGCCAGTCTTATTCTGAATTCCGGACTACGAGTATCCGAAGTGGTTAACCTGAATGTCGATGATCTGGATTTGAATAACAAACTGTTATATGTTTACCGCAAAGGTAACAACGATGAAACGTTCAAAACCCCCGTTTATTTCAGGGAGCAGGCCAAGGATGAACTAGCCAACTACATGCAGCTCCGGCAAACAAGGTATCGCACACCCAAACGGGAAAAAGGATTATTCATTGCGCTTCGTAACGGTGAGTCTGAAGGCAGTCGAATGACCAAACGTGCGATTCAGGCCATGATTATGAAATATGCCAAATGTTTTGGCAAACCGTATCTGACCGTGCATAAACTGCGACATTCCTTTGCAACAGACTATTACCTGCAAAACGACATCTATAAAACAAAGGAACAGCTTGGGCATGCTTCAACAGAAACGACCGAAATCTATGCACATCTTACTGACAAAACGATGTCTGAAGCCATTGAGCGTCGTTCGGAAGGTACGGGGTCATAGAAAACACCCATACCAATCAAACAGCGGATACTTTTTACTGATAACCAGTAAGAATATCCGCTGTTTTTACGCTTTTTAATTATTTCTATGATATCAAATACGGTAGAGTTTGCTGAAATGAAACTGCATTACTCTTTCGATCATACCAAATTCTTCCCCATTCATGACTACTCTTTATTCACATGTTCCAGCAACCATTGAGCAATAAGTTCTGGCTCCTGCACGGAGTGCCAAACCACATCGCTGGGCGGATCAGGTTCACTGCATGCTGAATGCATAGATTCTTTCGGGAACCAGGAAACGACTGCCAACACTCCCTTTAGCTTCTGAAGCATAGCCACATGCTGTTCTTCACGAATCATCACTAGTTTGGGGTAAGGTGCCGCTTTGTATCCCTCAATCAGAATCCAGTCGTAATCCGATAGACGAGTCAGCATCGTCTCCAGACTGGTTGGCTGCTGCTCGATGATTGCCGTTCGCTTCTCTGACATTACAATCACTGCGGAGGCTCCCGCCTGATTGAAACGATATGAGTCTGTTCCTTCATGATCCATCTGGAAATGATCGTGTCCATCATGCTTTATGACAGCAACCCGTAACCCTTTCGAAGAAAGATAGCTCGTGAGTTCGGCAGTTAAGGTGCTTTTTCCCGTATTTTTGTATCCCACGATCTGCACAATGTGTGGAAATGTCCTCTTATTGGCCATGAGCCCTACCTCACCTGTCCACTTGGCAGCTTGAGAATGCGCACCTGTTCTCCTGCAGCAATCCCTTTCTTGTCAGGCGGGATGATGATCAGGCAATCACTGTCCTTGATCGTAATCATGACGCTGGATTCATCCACTCGTGACGCAGCAGGCTTCGCATATACCCTACCATCACGAATCTCTGTGCGCCCCCGTACAAATCGCGTAAAATTGTTCACTTTTGTATATTCTTGATCCAAGGTCGCTGTCCACTCTTCCAAATAAGGCCGGGCATCGTTTTGCATCATGCGAATGGTAGGCCGTACGAAAAGACCAAATCCTACAAAACAAGCTCCGGGGTTACCGGATAGAGCAAATAGTAACTTGCCACTAACAACCGCTGCTGTCGTAACACTTCCTGGTCGCATCGTCACTTTATTAAACAGCATCTCCATGCTGCCTTCCCGTACCAGATCACCCATAATGTCATAATCGCCAACCGATACGCCCCCTGTGGTCACAACGATATCGTTATGCTCAACTGCTTCTGCCAGTTTAGCACGAGCCGTATCCACATCATCGGCTATGGATCCATACATCACAGGTTCTCCACCTGCCTCCACGACCAAGGATCGGAGCATATGACTATTGCTGTTACGAATGCGTCCCGGCTGCAAAGGCTCATCCACCTCAAGCAATTCCGTTCCCGTTGCAAAAATGGCGACTTTCGGACGTCTAAACACCGGTACATCGGCCACACCAAAAGTAGCCAATACGGATTGTTCTCCTGCCTGGATGATCGTTCCGGCTTCAAGCAGCAGTTGACCGTCCTGAACTTCCAGTCCAATTGGCGTTATATTGGCATTGGGCTGGATATGGCGCTTCAATGCAATCCATTGTTCTCCATTCTGTTCCCTGCTTTCGGTCATCTCCAGCATAACAACGGCATCCGCCCCTTCAGGCACTTGTGCACCTGTCATGATCCGCGCAGCGGTACCTGGAGTAATGGGTAAATCCGATGTATATCCACATGGAATTTCATCGATGACTCGCAGCCAGATCTGTTGATCGCTGGACGCAAGGGTTGTATCACTGCTGACAATTGCATAACCATCCATACCTGACCTTCTGAAGAAAGGGTATGGATGCGGAGCATGGATCGTTTCTGCCAGCGTTCGTCCATGAGCAGATTCCAAGGTTACTTTTTCGACTGAAGCTGTAGTAACATGAGGTGATATTCTGGCCTGAGCAGCTTCGACCTGCACGGCTGTACGGTTAAATTTGGGACTTGTCATATCATCTGAATGTGTATTGATTTTCAAAATGGAACGGACCTCCTTGGGACAGAACTTGTTTAAGAAAGTGTAGCGTGAAAGCAGGGGTGTGACAAGTACTCGCCTCGCGGGTAACATGAAACTGTGAGCTTATGCCCATAATAGGGGTAAGAACGGAGGAGCAGAAATGAGCAACCGATGCGAATTATGCGGTAGAGAGCCTGTGGAAACAACAGTTCATCATCTCACGCCCAAGGAAATGGGCGGTACTTTCATGCCCACTGCTGATTTATGTGTCCCGTGTCATAAACAAATCCATTCGCTGTTTACCAACCAGGATATCATCCGTCTCCAATTAACAGAACTTCAGGCACTGCGAGAGAATGAACGAATGGCCCCTTTTGTTCGCTGGATTCGCAAACAGCCACCTTCCACCATTCCCCGGACACGTAAATCCAATCATGTTCGCAGATCTTAATGAAATCTATACTTCCTAATATAAAACAAAAAGAACAGCCACAAAGTGAGCTTTCGCATGGCAGGGTTCATTCTGCCTTACCTTGTGGCTGTTCTCTATAAACTCTTCAGGCTGGTAAATCTCATCTTTACCTTCGCCTCATAATTCGCCCGCCGCCTACCCTTGTTTTGGGCTTCTTATAAGAGCTCTTTGGTGAATTGAACAATCCACCGCTCTTGTTACGTTCGACGGTGCCGGTGCTCGGTTCTTTTTTGCGGCTAAACAATCCTCCGCCTGAGCCTACACTAGTATCGGTGTCTCCTCCCCGCCGGGTAATGGATCCTTTTCGATCAACCGTGATGGGCGGAGCGGCCTTTTTGTCATTGCTTGTTGGTGCACGATAAGTACCTTGATTCGGTTTGTACGTATCACGATCGGTGTACCCTCTGTACTTTCCGTATCCGCTACCGCCAAAGGAATCAAACAAATTACCAATGAGCGTTGCGGTCAAATACCCCTGTAAAAAGGAAGAATCATAGTTCTGGCGTACGTATTCCTTGGAATCCACCTCAATTAAGGTATCTTCCTTCTTGTTCGGGTCCTGCTGCAAATGATAATACTGGTCCTGATACACCAGGAACATCCGCTCTTCATTTTCCGCTGAGATCTGATCAGGTTTGCGCTGTTCGGATAACTCCTGAGCGACTTCCGGAACAGAACGGTCGGCAGCCCGATACACATAGGATGTCGTATTGCCACTGCCACTTACAGACTCAAGCGGATAAGTGTCCTGAACGGAAGGCATCCCGCACGCGGACAACAGGGACATGACAAGGCTGAGGACCAGCATTAATTTTAATCCAAGTGCCATGCGCTTTTTCATTGGAACCTCTCCTAGCTCGAACGAATCACTTTGATATCCGCAGGAAGAATGGACTCACCTTCATACAGAGTAAATCTTCTGTCTTGCCATTCCACACGCAGAAGCATGTTATCATCAGACTGGTACTGCCAAACCAATTGCTCTCCAGCCTGACCATAAGGTGTCCTGCCGGCAGTGGTAACCATTCCTCCATATTCTTCCTCCAGATGATACGCGCGTCCGTCCAGATCAAGTAAGGTTGGTACTTCGTCTGGAGCGTCAAGACGCCCATCAATTGGCGTATAGAGGGAATAACGTGTCAATTCTCTTTCTTCTACATGCAGATGTCTAAACGTTGTACCGTCCTGCAGTGTTAGTACCACCGCTTTTCGGGCACGATGCTGCACCCGCCCCACAACTTCATACGTAACGAGCGAGACCTCACAGATATCTCCAGGCTCAAGGTCCAGCATGGTTTTCTCTGCTCGTGGTGGTTCGGGTTTGGCTAGTATTCCTTTAATCCGTTTCCATACACTCATACCCATTACTCCCGTTCGTTATCTTATAAACAAGCTGCAATAATTAATGCGCCCACGATGTGTAAGGCACCGGAGAACAAGCCATATCCTGTCTTCCCTTGCTGAATTCCTGTGTCCAAATCAAGATTGGCCCACGTGCGAATCATAAAGTGCACAACGCTCTCCAGAATAAGCAGGATGACAAATGAAACAACCGATACAAGCAACGCTTCACCCAGATGACCCGCTGTCGAAATCGAAGTGGCAAGCACATACCCTTGAGCAAACAGCTTCATGACCATCCGTGTCGTAACCGCCATGTTCCCTGCCTTAACTTCCGCAAAATCCTTATACTTCGTAAACAATGAATCCACATACATCAAAACAAAAAGCAAAACCGAACCAGATAATGTCCAGACCAGCATCGCCAAAATGTTCAAATCCATTTACACAGCCCCCACTTATCAACATGAACCGCATTTAAAAGCGAAGGAGAAACGCTGTCTCTCCTCCGCTAGGAACCCTGCTTAAGATGCAAGATTTAGTTCTTATTTTCGTACTGCTTCATGAGTGCCGCCAGTTCATCCTCAACGGCCTGATCCTTGCCGAGTTTCTCGAACTCTTCATCCAGTGATTTTCCTTTGGAAGACATTTCGTTGCTCGCTTCAGCCTGTGCTTCCATTTGCATCATTTTCTCTTCCATGCGTTTCATGCCAGCACTAGCTGTGTCGGAACTGAATCCGTTCAGCGCTTTGTTGATTTCGGTTTGTGCTTTTGCTGCATTGTAACGTGCCACCAGGGTTTCACGCTTGTTTTTCATTTGTGTCAATTGCTTGCGCATTTCATCCAGCTTGCCGCGCAGATTGTCTGCCGAAGCCTTGTTCTGATCATAGCTTGTTTTGTATTCTGCCATTTTTACTTCGGCAGCTTTTTTCTCTTCCAGAGCCCGGCGCGCCAGATCCATGTTCTGTGCACGTGCTGCGGTATGAGCTTGCTCCTCACGTTTCTTCACCAATGCTTCCTGTTCCTCGAACAGCTGCTTGAATTTTTTCTCAATCGCGATTTGTTGAGCAACAGCCTTCTCGGCATCTTCCAGATCTTCCTGCATATCACGGATATATTGATCCGTCATTTTGATTGGATCTTCTGCCTTGTCAATAATGGCATTAATGTTAGACATCGTTAAATCACGCAAACGTTTGAAAATGGACATTATGGTATTCCTCCTAGTCGATATTACATCCTTGTATATAATCATACATACGTGGTAACCTTCATCCCGTTTCAATTTTACCAAAAAAAATCATAAAACACGATTCCGGGTCACCCAAAATCTACTATTTTATATCATTCGCCAGGGTTAAATGGTCGTCCAGCAGCTTCTCCGCCGTCTGTACGATCTCATCGATCTGCATGCGCGTAATGGAGTCAAAGTGAATGCCCATAATAACGGTTACGGTCACCTTTAGAGAATTTGCAGCCTTACGTGCAAGGCGCTCGCATAATTCCTGTTCCTTATGCCCCGGAATATGGACTGCCGTTCCCACCACGCGTTCTCTTTCCGGATAAAACGTCGCCACAGCCCCTATATGAGCTTTCCCACCCGTGACCAAAAATATCTTATCCTCTCCAGCTTGAATGACCTGCAAACGAACCGATTTCAAATCATATGTACTCATCCTAATCCACCCATCCTTTGTGTGTATATGTAATGGTGGAATTATGAGCTTATCGACTGAATTGGACAATGAAACTTCTCACATTTATGCATAATGGACCATCACCGCGGGCATACCAAAGAGAACGCAATTTGACAAAGGAGGCTATATCATGCGTATTCGCCTCATCGCATTCTCCATGCTGATCCTTATATTGATAAGTGGAAGCTATTCACCTGGACAACTGCTGGCAAAACCCGTTCCAGAGAGCATGCCTGCTGCAAAGCCGGATCTATCTGAGGATGAACAGCTGACACTGGGTCAGCTAAGGCAGAAATATGCCGATACGTTCAAGACCAACGGACCTTCGACGAGACAGGTAGCACTGACTTTTGATGATGTACCTGATCCGCGCTTCACTCCGCAGGTATTGGATATTTTAAAGAAATATAATGTAAAAGCGACCTTTTTTATTGTTGGCAATCGCGCAGAGAAACATCCCGACCTCGTCAGACGGATCGTTAGGGAAGGTCACATTGTTGGGAACCACAGTTACAACCACCCTGAATTCAGTAAGCTGTCTTTGAATGCTTTTCGCAAACAAATTCTACATACCGGTGACATTATTCGTAAACTGACCGGGTATACACCAAAAATGATTCGTCCTCCATACGGGGACATTAATGAGAAACAGCTGCAATGGGCCGCAAGACAGCAATACAGCATCGTCAACTGGAATGTGGATTCGCTGGATTGGAAAGGCCTCAGTAAAGAGCAAGTGAAGCAGAATGTTTTATCTGCAGTCAAGCCAGGCTCCATCATTCTTCAACATGCGGGCGGAGGCGTGGGCTCCAATCTGTCCGGTACCATTGGAGCACTTCCGGAGATTATAGATGAACTGCGATGCAGGGGCTTCAATCTGGTGACTTTGGACGAAATGCTGCAATTGCCAAAAAGCAAATAATACACGGCTTAGTAGAGACGAAACACACAAGTTATGGAACTACCAATCTTGCGCGTTTTAATAAAGAAAAAGGGTACCCTTATTTCACGTTAATCGTGTCGTAAAGGCACCCTTTTGTTGGCGCTGATACTTATTTCAAGATATAAAGTTCAACATCCTGAAAACCGAATGTACTCACAGACTTCTGGCTCCCAGGAATGAAAATATCAATTCGTTTCCCTTTGATCGCTCCACCGATATCCCGGGCAGTCGCCACAAATGCCTGCTTAGGCAGTCCCGGATGGGAATGGCCTGTAACAAGAACCTTCGTACCCAGTGGGATCACACTAGGGTCTACAGCAATCGTGCCGAGCTCAAGTGCATTACCGAAGTAATCAACGGGACCCCATCCACCATTTTCGGAAGCGGCTGCAGAGTACGCTGTTGCTTTCACATCAATGGACTTACTGTAGTCAAACGTTTTGCCCCAGGCTTGAACGACTTTATCGTCAGCATTCACATCAAGGCTAGCTGTCGTAATCGTCTTTGCCCCCGTAGAGCTCTTCGCTGCTGGAACAGCTGAGGCCGTGTTTGCTTTTCCAGGAATCGTAATTTTCAAACCACCATAAATGTTGTAAGGTGAAATATCACTGTTTGCTTTGACCAGTGTGTTCAGTCCAACTCCATATTTTTTCGATAAGGTATAGAAGGTATCCCCCTCTTTGGCCACGTGAACAGAATCAGCGTGAGCTGGAACGGCCTGAATGAGCATTGCTGCTGTCAGCAGGGCTGCTGCTGTTTTGGCTATAGTTCTCTTCTTAATCATGGTCTTCCTCCCTCATTGTGCCTGCGAAGTTAGTTGTCGGATTCGGATGGAGGAAACCACCCTATAGGTCTCTGTTACATTCGTCTTGCGTTATGTACCCCTAATTCACCCCAAGCAGCGTGCGTTTCAATCTTCCCCTCCACGGTCTGCATCATTACATCCTCCACACTTCCTCCTCAGGAAGTTTCGGCAGGAACAATATATCACAATTTTGTAACCAGGGTCCGTAGTAAATGTTACCAACTGTCTTAAACAACACATTATGCTGCTTAGAAATAAGGATTTTTCTTATTAAAGAGCGATCAAGCGGCTCTGAAATGATGACAGAAACGTTACTTTTACGGCACTGGATACTTATCCATGCACAAAAAACAACCCTGCTAACGTGACGTCAGCAAGGTTGTTTGATTTCGTTCTTTGTTCTTCTATTTGAATCCGGTTCACTGACTGGAACGTGCTCAAAGACTATGACAAGACTTTACCGAGGAAGTCACGCGTACGTGGATGCTTAGGTTGACCAAATACTTCATCTGGGGTCCCCTCTTCCACAATTACACCGCCATCCATAAAGATGATGCGATCACCAACTTCACGGGCGAAGCCCATCTCGTGGGTAACAATAACCATAGTCATGCCGCCTTCAGCCAGGCGTTTCATTACGTCGAGTACTTCACCAACCATTTCAGGGTCGAGTGCAGACGTCGGCTCGTCAAACAGCATCACATGCGGCTGCATCGCAAGCGCTCTGGCAATGGCAATCCGCTGCTTCTGTCCACCCGACAGCTGACTCGGATAAGCATCTTTTTTATCTAATAACCCGACGGTTTTGAGCAAGTCTGCGGCGATCTGCTTGGCTTCCTGTGCAGTCTGCTTTTTGACTTTGATCGGGGCAATGGTAATGTTTTGCTCGACGGTTTTATGCGGAAACAGATTAAAGTGCTGGAACACCATCCCCATTTTCTCCCGCGTTGCATTAATGTTGTGTTTGGGATCCGTGATCGATACGCCTTCGAAATTAATCTCACCTGAAGTAGGCTGCTCCAACAGGTTAAGACAGCGAAGGAAGGTACTTTTGCCTGATCCTGAAGGACCAATCACGACAACGACCTCGCCCTTGCCAATCGTGACATCTATGCCTTTAAGTACTTCGTTTTTGTCGTAGGATTTGTGTAATTGTCTAACGTCTATCACTTGCACTCAACTTCCTTTCCAGTCGACCCAGCAGCTTGGACAAAATAAATGTCAATACAAAGTATATGGCTGCTGCAATAAGGAACGGATTCATTCCTTGGTACGTAATGTTTTTGACTACACTTGCCTGATACATGATATCAACCATACCAATAACCGAGATAATGGACGATTCCTTGATAATGGTTACAAATTCATTACCGATGGCAGGCAGTACAGCTTTGAAAGCCTGTGGCAAAATAATAAATCTCATGGCCGCAGCTCTACCCATCCCAAGCGAACGGGCTGCTTCCAATTGACCGCGGTCAACTCCTTGAATCCCTGCACGGAAGATCTCTGCAAGGTAAGCACCACTGTTGATGGAGAGTGTGATAATACCGGCTTGAAGAGCCGAGAAATTAATACCGAAGGTCAGGGAAAGGCCATAATAGATAATCATCAGTTGAACCAGCATCGGCGTTCCGCGAATCACTTCAACATATGCCGTACCAATCCAACGTAAAACGGCCATATCATGCATCCGGAACATGCAAATGATCAAACCGATAATGACCCCGAAGATTACGCCAAGTGCGGACAATAAGAGGGTATAACCAACCCCCGTAGCATAGAAGCTTTTGTATTGCCAGAATACTTCAAAAATATTCGGTGATTTGACCTCACGGTCTGCCATTAATTGACTGGCTTCCGTTACCATCTGATCAATTTTATTTTCGCTCTTCAACCGTTCAAGCGTACCATTAACGGCATTCAGCAATTCCGTATTGCCTTTGCGAATACCGATCGCTGCTGCTACCTGCTCTTCGTCCGGAACAGCAGGAGCAAGTCCGATCATATCATCCAGGTATCCTGCGGCAACGGTATCTTCAACGATTGCAGCGTTGATCCGTTTCGTTTGCAGTTGAAGCACAATGTCCGAGATTTTATCAAGAGACGTCAGCTTGGCTCCAGGAATCTTTTGTCCGATTGTTTCCTGAATCGAACCTTTTTGTGCTCCGATCTTTTCATTTTCCAGTTCAGCCATGGTTGGGTATTTGTCTTTATCCTCATTGCGAACCATGATGACTTGTTTCGATTTATAGTAAGTATTCGAGAAGTCGATACTTTTCTTGCGGTCCTCTGTCGGTGTCATGCCTGAAATAACGATATCCACGCGTCCACTCTGCAATGCAGGCAGGAGGCCGTCGAAACCCATATCTTCAATCACAAGTTCTACGCCCAAATCGGCAGCAATCTCTTTGGCAATGGCAATATCAAATCCGACAATCTCATCCTTGCCATCGATGACTTTATGGAATTCATATGGTGCAAAATCGGCACTCGTGCCGAGAACCAATTTTTTACTGTCTGAAGTGCCCGTAGTTCCACTTGCCAGCGCCGAAGGAACGGCAGCCGTCAATAAAACGACAAAGGTCAACAGCATTATGGTGTAACGACTAATCAATTTCAACCCTGTTCTCCCCTTACATACATTATGTGCTTCCTCATGTTGATGCCTGAGTCATTATAAAGTACAATGCATGATTATGCAATGAGTTTTCAACTTACAAATCCTGACTTGTTTCTGAAAAAACCAAGCAAACGTGATATAATGACTAAATTATTTTCATTTTGCACGAAGGAGTTCACGATGACACATACCAAATCACAAATTTTGTCGGTTATTGATCAATATGCTTCCCGTTTTAAGGAGATTTCATCATACATTGGTGCCAATCCCGAACTCGGGAACGAGGAATACCTCGCTTCTGCCCGCTTAAAGGAAGAACTGGTATTTCACGGTTTTGAAGTAGAAGCTCCCGTACTTGGACTGGGTACGGCTTTTATCGGCACCTACGCTGCTGCCAAAAAAGGACCAACCATAGCGCTGTTATGCGAATACGATGCACTTCCCGAGATTGGTCACGCTTGCGGCCATCATCTGATCTGTATGATGAGCCTGGGTGCTGCGGTCGGTCTAAAGTCCATTCTGGATGAAGTTGGAGGAACTTTAAAAGTCTTCGGCACACCTGCGGAGGAAACTCGTGGCGCCAAAGTTCCAATGGCTGAAGCAGGTCTGTTTGATGATTGTGATGTCGCACTGATGGCCCATCCTTACTATGCTTATGAGAAATCGGGCAGCTCTCTGGCCATTGATGCCGTGCAATTCGAATTCCACGGCAAATCCTCTCACGCCGCGGCCAGTCCGCATGAAGGGATCAATGCTCTCGATGCCGTCATTCAAACCTTTAATGGTATAAATGCATTTCGCCAGCAGGTGAAAAGTACTGTCCGGATCCATGGTGTTATTAATAACGGTGGTCATGCTGCTAACATCATTCCCGACTACGCTTCTGCCCAATTTTACGTACGCGCCGCAACCAGAAAAGAGCTTAACATACTAACACAGCGTGTTATACAAATTGCCGAAGGTTCTGCGCTCCAAACAGGCTGTCGTCTTGTGACTTCGAATTATGAAACGTCATATGACGAGATGGTAACCAATGAATCTTTATCTGCAGCGTTCAGTGAAAACCTCATGGAACTTGGTATTCCACAAGACGAGATCGTTAGCGGAGATGATCATGGCTCCATGGATATCGGTAACGTATCCTTACGCTGTCCTGCAATTCATCCTTACATTCGGGTCGTTGATGAGGTTCATACCCTGCACTCCATCGAATTCCGCGATCTGGCATTACAGGAACGGGCACTGGATGGCATGATCTTGGGTGCAAAAGCACTTGCCACAACAGCTTATGATGTGCTAACGAAGCCTGAGCTGCTGCAAACGATTCGAACAGAGTTCGAACAGGCCCTACGATAATATAAGTTATAAGTTTACAGAGACAACCAATGAGGTGTTCTCTACAGATTGGATGGATATCACCAGGTCTGCAGAAAACACCTCTTTTCTTTATTTCGCATACGTATATTCAAGCCTATCCTGGAGATGCTTGTGAAATGAAAATGATGAAAACAATGAAAATTTTACTAATTATGTAAACCTTTCTTGGTTCATTTGCTGTCTAGCTTGGTTATGTAATGCTATACTCATCTTGAAACAGGAGGTGCTGTCATGCTGCTCGAAGCGATGTATCACGTTCCCCGTGACAAGTGGGCTTACGCCTACAACACGTCTACGATTCATCTGCGTGTACGTACGAAGCGAGATGATGTAGACTATGTGACTGCACTGACCGGTGATAAATATGATTGGGACGGAACCTACAGGGAAATTCAACTGGAAAAAGCCGCTTCGGATCGGATGTTCGACTACTGGGAGGCTGCGGTTAAACCCAAATTCAAACGACTTACCTATATTTTTCGAGTCACGGCGGGTCATGAAAATGTATTTCTGGCCGACAATGGGATTCACCGTGATCCCCCTTACCCTACTGGAGGATATTACGAATTTTCGTACATTCATGAAATTGATGTGTTTAAGGTTCCAGAATGGGCCAAAGAAGCTGTGTTTTACCAGATCATGACCGAACGGTTCGCCAATGGCAATCCAGACCTCAATCCCGAAGGAACTCACGCCTGGGGAGGTACGCCGGAGCTGGATAACTACTTTGGCGGTGACCTGCAAGGCGTCCTCGATCATCTGGATGATCTAACCAAACTTGGCGTAAATGCTATATATTTTACCCCCCTCTTTCAAGCCAACTCTTACCATAAATATGACACCATTGATTATAAAAAAGTAGATCCGCATTTTGGAGATAATGATCTGCTCAAAAAAGTCACAGAGGAATGCCACCTGCGTGGTATCCGCGTCATGCTTGACGCCGTTTTTAATCATTGCAGTGAAGATTTCCCGCCTTTTCAGGATGTGCTGAAAAATGGAAAACAATCAAAGTATGTAGACTGGTTCCATATTAATGAATTTCCTGTCGGTATTAAGAATGGCATACCCACCTATGATACCTTCGGTTTTTATGGAAATATGCCTAAATTTAACACGGCCAATCCGGAAGTGAAAGCGTATCTGCTGGATGTCGCCGAATACTGGATTAAGGAGATCAAGCTCGACGGTTGGAGATTGGATGTAGCGAACGAAGTGGATAACCACTTCTGGCGAGATTTCCGCAAAGTAGTTAAAACGGCGAACCCGGAAGCCTATATAGTGGGCGAGGTTTGGAGTGATTCCCTGACATGGCTGATGGGTGACCAGTTCGATTCCGTTATGAACTACCCTTTTGCCGATAAAGTCCTGGAGTTTTTCTGCGGTTCCATGGATGGCTACAACTTTGCAAATGAGATGGGGTCCCTCATAATGCGGTATCCCCAGCAAACCAACGAAGTGATCTTCAATATGTTATGCAGTCATGATACGCCTCGTCTGCTCTCCCGATGCGGTGAGGACAAACGCCGATTAAAACTGTCCGTTGTATTCCTGTTTACCTACATCGGTACGCCGTGTATCTTCTACGGAGATGAAGTGGGCATCAGCGGTGAAGGAGATCCCGATTGCCGCAAATGTATGGAATGGGACCCTGCCAAGCAAGATCGGGAACTCTATGACTTCTACCGGCTGATGATTGATCTGCGCAAAAGCAATGAGGCACTTCGCAAAGGCCGCTTCCGCTTCCTGAAAGCGGATCACAACGATCCCTGTATCGTATACGAGCGAATGGATGACCAGCTTCACTTTACCGTCTGGATGAATAATACCCCAGATGCACGCACCCTCTCTCACCCTATGGAGACCAGGGACTGGAGAGATGCTCTAACCGAAGATCCCGTTATTCCCACAGATGGCATCATGAACATTAAGCTCGATCCTTACGGTTATCGAATTCTATACAGACAACTGGATCCTTCATAAAGGAATCTCCTAATTCATCAGATCCATGCACCCTTTCTTCGATCTGGTGTTTAGGAGGTTTTTTTATGATAAATGCTAAACCTTGGTCCCCTTAATATTCCCATTGGCATCGACAGTAACTCTCCAGCGGGTGGAATTAGGTCCCGTCAGTACAAGGTCGTTCACCAGTTGATAGACAGAACCATTGTTGTCCTTAACTACATCAATCACAACGTTTTTTCCATTCGAAAAAGCGCTGGACCCGTATAAATATCGACCAGTGGCACTAGACGATACCAGCAACACATTATCTTTGATAATGTTATTTTCCACAACCCGATTGGCATTATCAAAATGGACTGCCCACCAATTCCCATCATAGCTCATGCGATTGCCCGTTATAACGCTGTTTGATCCACGAATTTTCAGTGATGTGCCTTTACCCGAAATTGAATTGCTTGTGAATGTCACATGATCATTAATGCTGACCATCCGGTCAGGATTGGTCGTGACAAAACCAGGCTGAATGATATTGCTGGTGGCGACTACCCCATTACTTAAGTCCATTGCTATGCCTGCTTTGGCAATATAATTGCCTTTGATAATGATGTTTCCGTCTGCAATGATCCCCCAATGATTGCCATTAGGAATCACGATATTATCGGAGATGACGCCAATATCCATGACTTCAATCCCGTTATTGGTTCTTGCCTCAATGGCTGCTGTAGGACTCGACTTCAAAATGGTATCAATATAATTGCCCTGAATCACAAAAATATGGTTGCTCACATCATTTGGGTTGAATTGGGAAGGGAGAAAGGAGACAGAAACTACAGAACTGTTTCGAATATTACGGAAGAAGTTTGAAGTGACGAATGCGCCTGTAAACCCGATAAGCCCTACGCCAAAAGCTGTTCCGATTACACTGTTATCATGGATATGCAGGCTCCGGGCCCCTGTCTCGCCACCTTCATTGTTACATGTAATGCCTCCACCTACTTTGGGCACATTCGGCCCTTGCTGGCCTGCTGTAAACGTAGTATAGTCTGCATCGGTTGACAGTACGGGAGTATGAAGATAGTTTGTCGTTACGAATACATTCCATGTTGCTTTAATGAGGATCCCATCACCCAAGTATCGGTAGCAGTCATTTTGGCTAATGATGACAAAGGCCAGATTGGTCCTAACTGCAATGGGCTCTTCACCCAAGTGGTGAAGCTTATTGTTTCTAATGATAATATTTCTTGAAGGATTCTCCTGACTGGTTGAACCATTTACGCCAATGCCGTCCGTAAATTTGCTAATATCATTATTTTGCAATATGACGTTGCTGGAATTCTCTACGTAAATGCCTGTTCTTCCTTTGGCCCATCCAGCCTGAGTTGTACGCCTTAACGTTAGACCACTTACTTCAATGTGGTTGCTGTTCTCGAAGCGTAAACCCTGATCCGAAACTTCCAATATGGCTCCCGGGTGAGCTCTGATGGTTACCGCTTTTCCATTAAACGTATAAAACCATCCCGATTTTATGACTTTGTAGTGTCCCGGCGTGAATAATAAAATATCACCTTCTTGCGCTGAGTCAAAAAAAGCTTTGATCTGTGCGGATTGGTCAGTTCCATCACCCGGAGCGAAGTTTTTAACGTCAATGATATTTCCAGGTATAGAAGATTCAACCGCTGCAATATTTCCCAAAATCTGACTTAACATTGCATTCATCTTGAGAGGATCAAATGTTTCATTCCCACCCCATGCCTCCAGATTCGGATTATAAGTGGAGGTGAAATTAATATGATTGGCCATTTTACCAACTCTCTTTCATCCATTTTTCAACCTCATTCACTTCATTCGACCTCTACAGGGCATTCCAACATGGCTCCTGATTTATTCTCCAAAAAAAGCCACAGTACGATATACTGCGGCTCCGTGGTTTAATCATTATTTTGTATTCTCAACCGTAATGCTGCGATAAATGTCCATGTATTCGTCAGCCGAAACATCCCAGCTGTAATCCCCGTTCATGCCATTTTTCACAATCTTCTTCCAGTGGTCAGGCTCGCGATACAACTTCTCGGCACGGCGGATCGTATTCATCATGTCATGTGCGTTAAAGCTGGTAAACGAGAAGCCGTTCCCTTCACCGCTGAACTCATTGTATGCCTGCACGGTATCGTTAAGACCACCCGTTTCACGGACAAGCGGCACACTGCCATACCGGAGTGCTAACAGCTGACTTATGCCGCACGGTTCAAACTTGGAAGGCATGAGAAATATATCACTTCCTGCATAAAAACGACGGGATAATCCATCGTTGAACTTGATTTGGGCTGACATTTTCAGTGGGTAACGATAGGACGCCTCCCTGAACCAATGCTCATAGGCAGGATCCCCTGTTCCCAATACGGCAAACTGGATATCGTCGTAGTACAACAGTTCATCCAATATGCGACAAACGAGATCAAGTCCTTTAGAGTCAACAAGACGGGTAACCATTACCATCAATGGTGCGTCCGGACGGACAGGCAGTCCAAGCTCCTTCTGCAGCTCAATCTTGTTCTCCGTTTTCTTAGATAGGCTTGTTCTGTACTTAACCGGGATTTTGTTGTCAGTCGCCGGGTTGTAACTCTTGGTATCAATACCATTCACAATTCCGGTAAATCCTTCGCCAAGCGAGCTAAGCAAACCGTCCAGGCCATAGCCGTAATAGGAAGTTTTCACTTCCTGTGCGTAGGTGGGGCTTACTGTTGTTACATGGTCTGAATAGACAATACCTGATTTTAGAAAATTGACATTACCATAATATTCTGCGCCATCCATGGTGAAATATCGGTCGTCCAGTTCAAGCAGATCGCTGAATAACGAATGTGGGAATACACCTTGATACAACAGATTATGTATGGTGAATACGGTACGTATCTCACTATAGAATGGCTCATGTGCGTAATGCGCCTGCAGCAGCAGCGGAATCATTCCCGTATGCCAGTCATGACTATGAAGCACATCCGGCTTGAAGTCCAGCAGCGGCAATACCTCGAGTACCGCGCGATTGAAGAAAGCAAATCTCTCCCCATCATCCATATACCCGTAGACACCGTCACGGCCAAAATAATATTCGTTATCGACAAAATAAATCGGGATTCCGTCATGGACGAGCATTTCAATGCCGCAGTATTGTCTGCGCCAGCCCAGTGGAACATCAGTCACGATAACCGGCTTCATGGCCTCCTTATATTCGTCAGGGATCCCTTTATATTTGGGTAAAATGACACGAACATCTGCCCCAGCCTTTTTCAAGGCTTGAGGCAAAGCTCCAATAACGTCAGCGAGTCCACCTGTTTTGATAAATGGATGGCCTTCAGCAGCAGCGAATAAAAGTTTCACGCCTTTTTCCCCCTTTTTGATTTGGCAGTGGTCTTATTTGTATTTTTGAGTACTTTTGGTCTGACAGAAGCGACTTCATTTGCTGTCTCATCCGTTTTCCGCCGTGTATTCTTTTTTAGAATAACCACGCTTAGCGGAGGCAAAACAATCTCCAGACTGTGGGGATGGCCATGAAAAGGAATCTTTTCGGTAGCTATCTGCATATCATTCAATATACCTGATCCCCCGTAATCGGGATGATCACTGTTCAGAACTTCGGCATACATACCGGGACGCATGACACCAATCCGGTAACGCTCCCGCTTGACCGGCTGGAAGTTAACAAGCACAAGGAGTGTATCCGCAGGTTTTTTTCCTTTGCGTACATATGAAATGACACTTTGGCCATGGTCATCCGGAGTGATCCATTCATATCCGTCCAGGGAATGATCAAGCTCCCACAACGCTTTTTCGCTCAGGTACAGCTCAGACAGGTCACGTTCAAACTTGTGGAGTTTGCGGTGACTGTCATAATCCAGCAAGAACCAATCCAGTTCATCCTCATCTTTCCATTCAATAAACTGGCCAAATTCTCCGCCCATAAAGAGCAGCTTCTTGCCTGGGAAAGTCATGAAGTAACCCAAGAAAGCTCGCATGCCATCAAACTTTTGTTCGTACGATCCTGGCATCTTGTCCAGCAAGGACTTTTTGCCGTGTACAACTTCGTCATGCGAAAGAGGCAGCACATAATTTTCAGAGAAGGAGTAAACCACAGGAAATGTCAGCAAATGATGCTTCGATGGACGATCGTGGAAATCAGTTTTCATATAATCCAGCGTATCGTTCATCCAACCCATGTTCCATTTATAATTGAATCCCAGTCCGCCTACGTCCACAGGAGACGTGACCATCGGCCATGCACTGGACTCTTCAGCCATCATCAGCGCATAAGGATAATACTTGAAAATCGTTTCATTGAGTTGCTGCAAGAAGGCAACAGCTTCTTTATTTTCCACCCCCCCGTCTGCATTGGGACGAAATTGGCCAGAATGCTTTTCAAAGTCAAGCCTTAACATGCTGGTAACCGCGTCTACACGCAGACCATCAAAATGATACATTTCCATCCAGTACAGAGCATTGGAGATAAGGAATGAACGAACTTCCGGTTTCGAATAATCAAAACTTAGTGTGCCCCACCCTGGTTTCTCAGCCAGCAATGGATCTGCATATTCGAACAACGGTGTGCCATCAAACAAACGCAGACCATGAGCATCTTTGGCAAAGTGTGCAGGCACCCAATCAAGTAATACACCTATTCCAGCCTGATGCAGTGTATCCACTAAATACATTAAGTCCTGGGGACCTCCAAAACGGCTTGTCGGTGCGAAGAAACCCGTACTCTGATACCCCCAGGAAAGGTCATAAGGGTGTTCACTGAGCGGCATCATCTCCACATGAGTGTATTTCATTTCTAATAAGTAAGGAACGAGCAGATCCGCGATCTCTCTATAACTGTAGAGGGAGCCGTCTTCCTTGCGCTTCCATGTTCCGATGTGCATCTCATAAATATGTAAAGGCTTGTTATATACAGCCCTCTGTTTCCGTCTCCATGCACCATCGTTCCATTTGTAACCCTGGATGGAACTTGTAATGGAAGCAGTGCGAGGCCTAACTTCGGCGTGAAATGCATACGGGTCTGCTTTCAGCAGTTCTGTTCCGTCTTCCGTTAAAATACGGAATTTGTATAATGTTCCTTCACTGATTTCCGGAAAAAAACGAGTCCAAAATCCAGAATCGGGTATCTTATATAAAGGTGCCTGTTCACCTTTCCAATCATTGTGGTCATGAGCCAACCCTACTTCCTTGGCATTTGGAGCCCAGACGGTGAAGCGATACCCCTGACGATGATCCTGAGTCGCAGGCTGTGCGCCTAATATTCGATAACTGTGATGAAGGTTTCCTTCATGAAACAAATAGATATCCTCCGGCGAAATGGCCGGATCTGCCAATGGTTGAATGGCCAAGAGATCACCTTCTTCCCCTAGAAAATAGATATAACGTTAACCATTACCCCATTCTAGCCAAGTTGAAAAGAAAAATGACGTGTTTAAAAAAATGTTGTAATTTTACAGGAATTTTACAGTATACATCGTTTCAACAGCTCCACTTTGCGTTTATGTAAGTACTACACTGGACAAATATCTTGGGAGGGAAACGATTATGTTTAATAAAGATTGCATCGCTATGCTGTTGGCGGGAGGAGAGGGGAAAAGATTAGCCCCATTGACCTCAAGTATTGCTAAACCCGCTGTACCGTTTGGCGGGCACTACCGGATTATCGATTTTCCTCTCAGCAACTGCGTAAACTCAGGAATCGATACGGTTGGAGTATTGACGCAGTACCAAGCTGAATCTTTACACGATCACATTGGTGGAGGAGAACCATGGGGACATGGGAATTCGGAAGAGGCAGGAATCTCCCTGCTTCCATCTTATCATACAGGAAATGACGAATACTTGGGAACGGCGGATGCCATTTATAAAAATATCGACTATATTGACCAGCAAAACCCCGAAAATGTTCTAATTTTGTCGGGAGATCACATTTACCACATGAATTATCGTGACATGCTGGAATCCCACAAAGCGAACAAAGCTGTTGCGACCATTTCGGTCATGGAAGTTCCTTGGGAGGAAGCACATCGCTTCGGAATTATGGCTGCGGATGAAAATATGCGTGTGACCGAATTTGCAGAAAAGCCCGCTGAACCAAAAAGTAACCTGGCTTCCATGGGTATTTACATGTTTAATTGGGAGTATCTGAAACGCCATCTTCTGCTGGATGCAGCTAATCCGAATTCCAGTCACGACTTTGGTAAAGACGTAATCCCTCAGATGCTTAATGAAAACAACTCTCTTTACGTGTATAACTTCGATGGTTACTGGAAAGATGTTGGTACTGTAAAAAGCTTGTGGGATGCACACATGGATCTGCTGCATAACGAAGAAAACTGGAGCCTGCACAAAGAACACTGGCCAATGTTCACTCGTGACTGGAAAACCAAATTAAGTGCTCACAAAGCTCGTCATTCCCGTGCTGAGCATGCGTCCTCCATGGTTCATGAGTCATGCACCATTGAAGGTCGTGCAGAGCGCTCTGTTATCTTCTGCGGTGCTGAAGTAGGAAAAGGTTCTGAGGTCAAAGACAGTGTTATTATGCCAAATGCCCGTATCGGTAGAGGTGTTCATATCGAACGTGCCATTATTGGTGAAGGTGCTATTATCAAGGACGGCGCCATTGTCAAAGGCACTGCTGATGAAATTGTCGTTGTAGGCCCTAATGAGGTTGTATCTGCCAAACCGGCAGTCCGTACTCAGCCTGCACGTATTCTGAAAGAAGTGTATGAGAAAACCGGTCGCTTGCGCGCTGGCGAACTCTCTTCATAATATACCAAAAAAGGCAAGCCGTTGATGGCTCGCCTTTTTTGGTGCATTCAGAATCTGTCAATTGTAATCAGGTGTTTATTCGCTTTTGCCTGTACCCGAATCCGGATTAATATGTTGTGCCCCGCTCTCTTGTTGCGTTTCTGAAGTGAGTTCATTAACCTGATGCTCAGTTACGATCTCTTCTTCCGGCAAAGCAGGCAGTTCGATCGTGACGGTTGTCCCCGATCCGAGTTCACTTTGTATCGTAATCGTTCCTTCGTGCAGCTCCACGAGTTCTTGCGTGATGGCAAGCCCCAATCCTGTTCCACCATTCTGGTGATTAACCTGGAAGAATCGATCACGTACTTTGATGAGATGCTCCTCGCTAATCCCGATCCCGGTGTCCTGCACAGCCGCTATGATCTTCCCGTCCTCTTCTTTTACCGACAGATAAATCCACGAATTTTCGTGTGAGAATTTGATTGCATTATCCACGATGTTCAGGAATACCTGTTTCAGGCGATTTCCATCACCATGCACGTTAAAAGCACGGGTCTCATCTGTGTCCAGCTTCAAATGTATTTGCTTTTGTTCCGCTTTGGCCCAAACGTTTAACATCGTTTCCTGCACAATCTCGCGAATGCTGACCGTACCTTTGACCAGCTTCATCTGATTTTGCTGCAGTTTGGAGAAATCCAGCATCTCTTCGACAAGCCCGATCAAGCGTTCTGTTTCTTTCGAGATAATGCTCATGCCAATACGTGTCTCATCCGGATCATATCCGCCTGAATCCAGCGTTTCACTCCAGCCTTTAATACTGGTCAGTGGTGTTCTGAGCTCATGAGAAATGGATGATATAAAATCATCCTTGATCTGGTTACTGCGAACAATCTCATGAGCCATAAAATTCAGTGTGGATGCCAGCTCGCCAAGTTCGTGCTTATAGTTCCCTTTGACTCTGACATCCAGACGTCCTCTCGCCATCTGGGCAGATACCGCGGTAATATTGTTAATGGGACGGACGATGGAATTCGCCATACCAATGCTGATAATGAGAACAATAGCCAGAACAGCGATCCCGACGGCAACGGCAAGCAATCCCATGACAAGCAGCTTCGAGTTTACATTTTCGAGAGAGGTCAGATATCTTACAATGTACGTATTCTCCCCACCCAGATCAAGTTTGTGCGAAACGGCCATGACTTGCTCACCGGTGCCCGGTTGTCTGCCTACCCACCGTCCCGTATTGCCATTAATGGCCTGCATGATATCACTTGTCTGCATTACGGCACGGTCAGACTCGAAGGCCGCAGAGCTGGCAAGAACTCGTCCGTTGAGATCAAGAATTTCGAGCTCTGTGCTGGATAGTTCCAGGTTCGAAAGTAACTTCGACAGATTTCCATTATCCGCATTATCCTCGCGGGCGATGGGCTCCAAAAAGTCTTTTGACATGGAAATATGAGAGCTGATGGTATTGTAGATACTCTCGTAATAATACCGCTGCACCGCAAGCATAAAAATAAATTCCACCAATAACAGAGCAAGCAGAACTACGAAAAAATAATGTAGTACGATTTGCCTGGTGATGCCTTTTTTAATCATTGCTCCCGGCCCTTCCATTTATAACCGTGACCCCATACAGTCTGCAGGTATTCAGGTTCGGAAGGATTATTCTCGATTTTCTGGCGTAGGCGGCGAATGTTCACATCCACAATTTTGGGATCCCCCATATATTCCTTGCCCCATACATGATCCAGGAGCAAATCACGGCTAAGTGGTGTGTTCTCTTTTTCCAGGAAGAATTGTATAAGTGAAAATTCCGTTGGAGTCAATTCAATCAACTCATTTTGTTTTTTAAATTGCTTTGAGATCAAATCAAGAGAAAACGGCCCTGATTGGAATGTGACCTTAGCTGCAGTCTCCCGATGCACATTTACTCTGCGCAGCAAGGATTGGATTCGTGCGATCAGTTCGGTTGGGCTGAATGGTTTGCTTACATGATCGTCTGCTCCAACAGAAAGAGCATATACCTTGTCCTGTTCCTGAACCTTGGCCGTCAAGAAAATGATGCCCAAACGTTCATTGGTTTCACGGATGCGACGACACACTTCAAAACCGTCAATGCCAGGTACCATGACATCAAGAAGAGCCAGGTCAATATCTGGTACAGTTTGCAAGATGCGAAGTGCTTCATGCCCATCTCCTGCTTCAAGCACTTCGAACCCGTTTCTCTTCAAATTGATAACGATAAAACTACGGATGGATTCTTCATCCTCAAGAATAAGTACTTTACTCATTTAGTTCTCCCTTTCTGTTCAGCTGAGACATATTATCAAGTAATCCATCATTACTATCCTGCGCATTACGTGAAGCAATCACCCGGTCGTTTGTTCGGGTAATTTCCTTCCATCTCTTTCCTTTCTCCTGTTCCCACTGAGAAAGCGTAAAATATTTAATTTCACCCACGGTTTCATCCGTATCAATCATTTTAAATCGAATATATTTTTCTTTTTCCGATTTGGTGTCAATGGTAATCTTCCCGTACCACTCCGGCTTTAGATTTAAATGAAACAGATTGGCATCATCACGATACTGGAACGAAACAAATTCTTTTCCATCCTTGCCATCCCATTGATAAAAGGTATAAAACCACATGCGGGAGTCAAACACGTAATGTTCCCAGCCTTTTGGCGTTTCCTTTAGCCCAAACTCAATAATACCATCATTGTTGAAATCACCGCTTAAAATTTTGTCATCTCTATAGGTTTGATCAGGTGATTTGAAGGCATTCACCAGTTTGTTATCCTTCACATAGATCAGTTGTGAGAAAGAACTGCGGTCATCCAGCTCTGCGTCCAGCACAATACCCATTTTATCCTTGGCGATTTCTCCTCCAAGCGCATTGTAGATCTCTTTAACCGTATAATCGGTCTGCAGCCGATCTACTTCCTTAAAGCTGCCTTCGTCATACTGATACAACGCTACACTTGCAAACCCAGTGTTATTTAGGGCTACAATGGCAAAATCGCTTTGTCCATCCCCATTCAGGTCCAGTGTGTTACCTTGCTGATCATCAATAATAAATTGGTTATAAGGGACTCCACCCAATACCTGCTCAAGTGCACCGCCATTATATGAATAGGCCGTCAGTGCTTTTTGATCCTGCAGACTCACACCGAGTATGATATCCGGGTTTCCATCGTTCGTGATATCCAACACTTTAAAGGATTGCAATTCACTTCCCGGAACGTCAAACGTCAGTTTCTTAACCCACGTATCTCCCTGTTCCTCCAGGAGCATGCCATGGATACGCACATTCTCATTGGGTGTTTCGTAAAATACGATAGCTTCGCGGGTTCCATCCCCGTCGAGATCTTCAACACGGATCATGCTGGTATTGTTCATGTCTTTGGGACGAATCAGATTGCTCTCTGGAGGCTGCTCCTTCTGAACAACGTAAAACAATTTTTCTTTGTCCGTGGACAGCATGGGTTTCTTCATCAAGCCCTTGGGGTCGCTTATGACCGTACATCCGCTAAGAACGGAGCCGAGCACCACCGTCACTGCTCCACACGCTAACAGGCGCCCCCATCTTGAGTTAAGCAATTTCATCACTCATTTCAATAGTTTAAATCATGTTTTTTTCCTTCTGTGTCAGTCTACGTCCACGTATATCAAAGGCAATCTTGCCTTCTGCAAGACCCCAAATGCGAGTTGCATGTTTCTCCGCCATCTCAATTGGTAAAACGGCAATAACCGTTGCCCGTTCTTCTTCGCACAGTTTCCGCAGCGTCTCGAGAACGGTATCGGCAGTATGCGGGTCAAGCCCAATTACTGGTTCATCCGCGAGAATGACTTTGGCCCCATGGGCGAGTGCTCGGGCAATCGCTACACGCTGCTTCTCACCACCGCTTAGCTTTTCTGCGGTTTGATGAGCCTTATCCAAAAGTCCGAGTCCTTCAAGATAATCCATGGCACCCATATAATCATCGGAACGGACCATTCCAGTCACCATTCTCCACCAAGGCGTCTGACCAGACCGACCAATCAATACGTTTTTGAGTGCGGACTTTCTAGGATAGAGCTGAGGATTCTGTTCCAAGTATGCCCATTCACGCTTAATTTTCCGTTTGCCGGACCAGCCTTCTTTCAAAATTTCGACACCGTCAACCGTAAATCGGCCGCCATCCCATTTCTCCATCATGGCCAGGCACTTAAGCAGCATGCTTTTTCCACTGCCGCTTGAACCGACTACTGCGATCATTTCACCTTGTTGCATATCAAATCGTATATCCCGCAGAACCGGAACACGGTCCGCTCCAACGGATTTACTCAAATTCTCAACTCTGATCATCGCGATGTCTCCTCTTGTCCATGTTTTTCCCTACTATATAGTGTACTCGGAAATGGACATCAATTTCCATGCGAACACCAGCTTCTATTTTAACACAGAATGAGAACTTGGTTTATGTTGGAACAGGACACCTGCGGCACCAAAAAGCAAATAAAAACAACCAAGCAGGATAAACATGCTTCCGGGTGAGATCCAATTGATCATCTGACCACCCAAATTCGGCCCCAGAATACTGCCTATCGTAAAATGGAACGAGGCCACGACGTTCGCTGCTGGAAGAAGTGCCTTTGGTAAAATATCTGCTGCATAGGCAAGTCCAAGCGAAAAAAACGACCCCACCAGCCCGCCTGCTACAGTCAACAACACCAGCGTCCACCAGAAGTGAGTTCCGGCCACAGGTACCAGCATAAACATGACCCCGCCTGCAATACCAGCAGACATTAACACTTTTTTGCGTCCAAAGCGGTCACTGAGGATACCCAGTGGTAATTGCAGAAACAATCCTCCAATTCCCACAAACGGCAGTAAAGATGAGATCTGATTGGCGTCTAAACCGATCCGCAATCCATATACCGGAAAGTTGCTGTTCATCCCGGCTTCCATATAGCCATACAAAAGCGCTGGTATTAATGCATACCATGCCCATGCCCAGCTGCGACGGAATCGGCGTTCCGGGAGCTGACCATGCTCTGCTTTTTCCGGTTTGGTATCAGGAAGCTTCATTAATACAAGCAGGAGCACAGCCCCCATGCAAACGAAAAGAACCCAGAACGGCACTGCCTCGCCGAATCCGAGCAGCTTAATGCCCAAAGGCCCGATACTGAAGCCAAGTCCGTAGGACATGCCATATAGGGATATGTAACGACCTCTCTTTTCGGGTGCCGTCACGAGAAGCACCCAGAGCTGAGCAGCATAATGTAATGCACTATCGCCTATACCAACGACGAGACGAAGAATAAACCATATTTTAATATCCGGTAAATACGGAAAAAGAATCAGGGGAAACATAACAAATAGCAGGCCGCCGACAATCAGCTTTTTAAAACCAACCGCTCCGAGCAGCCGTTCAGCGACCAGAGTCATGGCAAAGGAACCTACATACAGCGCTGCTGCATTGAGGCCATTTAACCCTGGGGATACCCCTTTTTGCTCCAGAAAAATGGATAGTACAGGAAGCAATAATCCTTGACTAATCCCTGCTACAACTATAACGATGATCAGGATGAGATAGTTGGATGTTGAATGTGATGATTTTGCGACATTAATAGATGACACGAATTTCATTCCTCCTGCGGACAACCAAAAGAAAAATCGCCATCGCTGACGACTTTTCGCATGTTATTCATATTCATATGATAAAGCGCTGCTTACCGGTGCATTTGCCCCGGACTTGAACATTATAGTGGACAACGCCCTGCAAAACAAGCCATAATAGTACATAAGTCGCTGCGTACATTTAGATGTGACGGGAGGATTCTGCATCGTTATGACTTATCATGTCAAGATTGATGTTTCACCGATATATGAAATGCTGAACAGTTTTCTTGTATATGTCACGAAAAAATGGATTCAACATCTGGATGTTGGACCCGAATGGATTCTTGAAGTGGAAGGCAAACTAAGTTCCAACGTACGTGCTGCTCTCGCACCTGCGTCGACTTGGCCTTTTGATGATTTTGATGTTTTGTTCGCATGGGCTGCCTACCGGACCTGCTCTTCAGAGAATCAGGATTTTCTTCATATGCTTGCGAGTCTGCCTGCAGAGGAATTGTTTGCACGTGTATCTCCTCTTCTGCCGAGTATTACAATAGAAGAAACAAGTCGTATTCGGGACAGTTACGTGCCCCTTTTACGTCTTTGGGACCAGCATTACTGCCAAAATATAAGTGACGATTATCGTACCTGGCTGGAAGAGGACGCTCATGAGAAGCGAATTCTTTTGGAGAAAATGGGACCTGAACTGCTTATCGAATATGCTACAGCAGGTGTTATTGTGGAACCAATGCCCGGATTAGATGAAGTGATTCTATTCCCCACAGTACATAACCGTCCAATTAATATTTACTGCTTCTACGAAGGCATGATGATTATGCAATACCCGGTTGATACTCCTGAAGAGAATGAAGATCAGCCGCCAACCTGTTTGCTTCGTTTTACTCATGCTTTGGCTGATCCCGAACGGCTTCGCCTGCTTCGTTATGTATCCGATGAGCCGAAGTCGCTTGCGGAGATGTGTGAAGAATTGAACAAAGACGAAGACATGGTTAAAGATCAGGTTATGGCGCTACGTGTCGCAGGTTTGCTGCGAACCCATCTGCTCGGCAGTAACCGCAAAGAGAAATACAGTATCCGGCCGGATGGCGTGTCTGAATTGAACATGTTCCTGGAATCCTATATTCGCATTTAAATGAGGATGTAACTGGAGTTGCCGGCTGCAAGGAGTGATTTGAAATGAACACGATTAAACAGCATATCATTTTCGATCTGGACGATACACTCGTCTATTGCAACAAATATTTCAACTTAGTCCTCGGTGAGTTCTTCGAGAACATGCAGGAGTGGTTTGACAATCATGCATTAACCGTTCAGGACATTCGTGACAAACAACTGGAGATTGACGTGACTGGTGTTAACCAGGTCGGATTTGCAAGTCACCATTTTCCACAGTCTCTTATTGATACGTATCGCTATTTCTCTCAGAAATATGCAAGAGCCACTTCCACTGAAGAAGAAACGTTCCTCACTAAGCTTGGTATGAGTGTATATGATCGGGAGGTTGAACCATACCCTCACATGGTTGAGACACTGGAAAGTCTGCAATCAGCCGGTCATGCCCTCTATCTGTATACCGGAGGCGAAACGGTGATTCAACAACGGAAGATTGATCAGATGAAGTTATCCGCTTATTTCGATGACCGTATCTATATAAGGCAGCATAAAAACGTCGAAGCCCTCGAAGGCATTTTATCTTCCGGCCCTTTCGACCGCAAGACAACATGGATGATCGGAAACTCATTACGCACGGATATTTTGCCGGCAGTCACGGCTGGAATCCATAGCATTTATATCAAACAACCAAATGAATGGCAGTATAACATTGTTGAACTGCAGCCCAATCCGGAGACTTCGATGTACACCATCACGGCTCTCGAAGAGGTGCCTCAAGTCATTCATGAGAATATTCAGCAGCAGCAGCAAAAAAGGACCCTGGGTTAAGGGTCCTTTTTGTTTACATCACATCTGTGATTGCTTTATTTTTTATGAACTACCTTATTAGTCCTGCCTCTCGGCTGACAGCTTGCCCGAAGATTGATCCTGCAGGATGATCCGGGCCTTAACCGTACTTCCGTCCTTACGTTTGAAAGACAGCACCTGAGTGCTTCCCTTCTCGATCAAAGACTTTAACATCGTACTGGTTATTTTTTTGCCAACGTACTCTTTCCAGATGACAAACCCACAACCTTCCTTAAATCGCGTACACCCATACCCTTTTTTTCCCTCTATAATCTGACCTGTACATCCCGGCGAGGGACAAGAAGCCAAGGGCTCACGAACACCGGCATTTGCCGAGCTCGCAGATGCAGTCTTGGCCACTGAGACTGCTGTGTTACTCGATCTGGAGACAGACCCTGAAGGCTGCTTTGATGTTTTTGGGGCTGAAGCTGCTGTTTTCGCTGATGTTCTTGTACCTGATTTTGAGGATTTTGCTCCCTTGCCTTTGCCACGTCCCCCACGTGAATCTTCACCAAATGCATCTGCAGGTGCAGGAGCTTGGACACGCACCTTATCAATGATGGACATCGTAAACTTTTTAACGTTCTCCATAAACTTATCCTGACCGGCTTCCCCTTTTGAAATCTGATACAATCTTCTCTCCCATTGTCCAGTCATCTCCGGAGAGGTTAACAAATCAACTCCGGCTCGCCGAATCAATTCGATCGCTGTTCGGCCTTTTAGCGTCAACTGCATCTTTTTCCCCTGCATCGTGATATAACCAACATTTTTGAGCCGCTCGATGGTTGCAGCTCGTGTTGCTGGCGTGCCCAGACCGCTGTCCTTCATGGCATCTCGCAGTTCCTCGTTTTCGATCTGCTTCCCCGCACTTTCCATCGCTTTCAGCAAAGTTCCCTCCGTATAACTTTTGGGAGGTTGGGTTGCTTTCTCCTTGAACTCGCTCTTGCTGCACTGCACTGGAAGTTCTGGCTGCACAGAGAACGACTTATCCGTCCATTCTTCGGATTCTTCTTCCTCATTATTGTTCTTCTTCGTTTTTTTCTTTCCCGAGCCATTCTGCTCTTGATCTGTAGAAGGCAGAACAAATTTCCATCCGAGTGACAGCAGTTCCTTCACAGAAGTTTTGAACTGATGCTGCTCTACTTCAGTAAGTACGGTATGCTGTTTATACTCTGCAGGCGGATAGAAATGAGACAAAAACCGTCTGAGGATCAGGTCGTAGATGTTCTGCTCATCCTTTGATAAGGTACCCGGCCTTTTTAACGTAGGCAAAATGGCATGGTGATCCTCAACCTTGGATGGATTGCAGACTCCCTTGTTATTCTTATGAACCAATTCAGGTTTTGCACCAATGGCCAGTTCACTATAGGGCCCGTTCTTTAGCAGGTTTAATGTTTTGTGCATACCCTCAATATTCTGTTCCGTAACATAGTTGGAATTCGTCCGCGGATACGAAATAACCTTGTGTTTCTCGTACAAGGCCTGTGCAATGTCCAGTGTCTTCTTCGCTCCGTACCCATACTTGGCATTGGCTTCACGCTGCAGCAGAGTCAGATCATATAGTCTAAACGGATACTCCTTCGTTTGCTTCGCCTCATACTTGGTAATATGTCCGGTCTTGCCCTTCACACTGCTCGCTATCGCTTCAGCAGCCTCCGCGTCCGTGAGCTTGTCTCCCTGGCGTAACCCTCTGTACTCTACACCCTCCTGACGGAACCAGGCGGCGACTTCATAAAATGTCTGTGATTGAAATGCCTCAATCTCCATTTCCCGATCATAGATCAACGCAAGAACGGGTGTCTGTACACGTCCCACAGATAAGAGCGCGTTATGCCTAGTCGTAAAGGCACGTGATGCATTCATGCCAATCAGCCAATCGGCCTCACTTCGGGCGCGAGCAGCATGAGTCAGATTTTCGAACTCTGATGCATCCTTAAGCCCATCAAAGCCACGCTTAATGCTTTCTGCAGTCAGGTCCGAAATCCATAATCGTTTAACCGGCTGACGCAGCTTCAACTGCTGTTGAATCAATGCAAAAATATACTGGCCTTCGCGCCCGGCATCACATGCATTTACGATTGATGATGCTCGTTTGGCAAGATCTCCAATCATCTTCAGCTGATCTTTGGTTCTAGGATTCGGCACGATTTTGAACTGATCCGGAATAATGGGCAGATCCGCAATATTCCATCGTTTGTATTTCGTATCATACGCATCCGGTTCAGCAAGCCCGAGCAGATGACCAATCGCCCAAGTGATAATGTAATGCTCACCTTCAAGATAACTGCGATTGTTCTTGGCTCTTGGTTCTATGACGGCGGCAATGGTTCGACCCATATCAGGCTTTTCCGCTATAACCAATGTCTTCATCCGTCCATCTCTCCTCCTTCACCGTCCACATGACGGCAAAAAGGGGCCTTCCGCCCACGGAAGCCCCTTGCTTCTGAATCCTATTATATCAGATTTTGATTCCGGGAGCATCCTCCGTGGAACAATTAGCCTGCAGCTTGTTCATTTACGGCCTGCTTCTCCCGGCATTCCCTGCATACACCCTGAAAGTCAAGACGATGATCCGTCACGGCAAATCCGTATTGACGTTCAATCTGCTGCTCCAGACGAAGCAAGCCATCTTCCATAATTTCTTCCACGGTTCCGCACTCTGTGCAGATCAAATGATGGTGATGATGGGAGCCATCTGTACTCCGCAGATCGAAGCGTGCAGCACCATCTCCAAAATTAATTTTCTCTACAACCTGAAGGTCACTTAGCAGCTCAAGTGTCCGATATACGGTTGCCAGACCGATCTCAGGAAACTGCTCCTTCACCAGCAGAAACACTTCCTCGGCACTGAAATGATCCTTTTCATGTTCAAGCAGCACACGTACCGTCACTTCACGTTGTTGTGTCAATTTATATCCTTTGTCTACCAATTGCTTTTTAATGTCAAATATTTGTTCTGAAATGCACTTCTCCCGGTTTCTTGCCATAGCTGGTCGCACCTCCGGATTTAAATTCTCTATTTAACGATGTCATTTGTTGTCTTATTTATAATTATTATAATCTAATAATAAATCTTTACGACTTAAAAAGCAATGCTATACCGCACACTAGCTCAAATTATTTGCTGCGCAATAGAGTTATGAAACAAAAAAAACAACTCCCACTATAAGCGAGAGTTGTTTTTTGTATCACATCTTTTGTTCCGATATAATGTATGAAATTATTGCTTATTACAAGTTAAGCAAGAACGGTGGCACCCATCAGGTATTTGTCTACTTCACGAGCGGCTTCGCGTCCTTCATTGATTGCCCACACAACCAGACTTTGTCCCCGACGCATGTCACCTGCAGCAAATACTTTATCCACATTGGTATTGTATTTGCCGTAGCGAGCTTTAACATTGGTACGACGATCTGTTGCAAGTCCCAACTGTTCAACAAGCGTTTGCTCCGGACCATCAAACCCGATCGCGATCATTGCCATTTGTGCAGGGAAAACGCGCTCTGTTCCAGGGATTGGCTGGTAGATCTTACGACCTGTTTCATCGACAATACGCTCGATTTGAATCGTGTGCAGCTCTTTGAGGTTGCCCTCTTCATCTCCAACAAATTTGGTTGTCATGATGGAGAATTCACGCGGATCTTGCCCGAACAACGCTTTGGCTTCCTCTTGAGCATAGTCCAATGTGTAAACGTTAGGGAATTGTGGCCAAGGGTTGTTAATGCGATCACGTTCCATTGGTGCTTGGGTATGTGTACCAAATTGGGTTACGGTACGACAACCGTGACGGAGCGAAGTAGCCACACAGTCCGAACCGGTATCTCCGCCACCAATAACGATAACGTCTTTATCTTTTGCAGAAATGTAGTTGCCGTCTTCCAGGTTGGAATCCAGGTAACTTTTGATACTGCCATTCAGGAAGTCCATCGCGTAATGTACGCCTTTCAAGTCGCTTCCTTCAATATTGAACTCCCGCGGCTTCGTAGCACCACCACACAGCACGACTGCATCATACTCGTCCACCAATTGCTGAGCAGGAATATCCTTGCCAATCTCGGTGTTTGTCACGAACTGAACGCCTTCCGCTTCAAGCAGATCCACACGACGTTGCACCACTTTTTTGTCCAGTTTCATTGTAGGAATACCATACATCAGCAAACCACCGACACGGTCCGAACGCTCATATACGGTTACCGTATGACCTGCTTTGTTCAACTGAGCTGCCGTTGCAAGACCTGCAGGGCCAGAACCAACCACCGCTACGCGTTTACCTGTGCGTTTCTCCGGAGGTTGGGGAACCACCCAGCCTTCTTCAAATCCTTTTTCAATAATAGCTTCTTCAATTGTTTTAATGGTAACCGGCTGGCCGATCAGGCCAACGGTACAAGATCCTTCACATGGAGCCGGACAGACACGACCTGTAAACTCAGGAAAATTATTTGTTTTGTGCAGACGATCAAGTGCTTCTCTCCACAATCCACGATATACAAGATTATTCCATTCCGGAATCAGGTTATGCACAGGACAGCCCGACGTTCCGCCAATCATATCTATACCTGTATGGCAATACGGGGTACCACAATCCATGCATCGTGCACCTTGTGTTCTGAGCTCTTCTTCAGCCATATGTTTATGAAACTCTTCCCAATCCTTAATCCGCTCAGCCGGCTCCCTGTCCGCAGGCAGCTGCCGTTTGTATTCCATAAATCCAGTAGGTGTAGACATCTTACGTTTTCCCCCATCCGTTCTCGTCTTAATCCTTTCATTGGCATGGTTCTATATGAAATGGATTACTCATGCTGAGTTTTTTGTCTATTGTATCACAAAAACTTCTCAAAGATATTTCAATTATAGTAGCATTTCGACAACTGAATATTAAATGGATTATCCGCATAATTATTTGTATTTTATACATCATATCGTCAGGTTTAGCTGTGGTCAATACCCTTATTTTGGAGCTGAAAATGATGATCAAAAGTCTAATCTAACGCTTATTATGTCGAAAAACAAAAAGAACGTCATGTAAATGTGAGCTAATTTGCCATTAAAATCATGCGAGTCAGCCCTATACACCACCCATTTCCGAATATTAAGTCGAATTTAGAGCTTTACAACGTTAAATCCCCGCAACTTTTATACTTTTTTACTAGTTATGTTGAAAAGCTTATTTTCTTGCCCCTATTTCTCATGGTTACAAATGTTATATTCGTGTAAACCACAAAAAATGGCAGAGGGCATCCTACATTTTTAAAAATAATAAAAAAAAGACGCAGTTCACGAATATTTCGTCAATCAGCGCCTTTTCTATGTTTCATTTCACACATTAAATTTCTAATGAATGATCATCTTACAGGTTAACTTCAGCGTTTGCGTTCATAAAACTCAAAGGTATAGGCGTACACATTTTTCTCATCCTGCTCGCCCTCAATCTGCTCCTTCAGCTCCCATTCGGACCAATCCACATCCGGGAAAAAGGTATCTCCCTCAAATTCCTCGTGGATCCTCGTAACCACCAACCGGTCCGCCAGCGGGAGAAACTCACGGTATACCTGTGAGCCACCGATCACACATAGTTCCTCGCCTTTGGTAGCCTCCAAACCTTCTTCAATGGAATGCACCACTTCTGCCTGTTCCACCTTGTAGTTCAGATCTCTGGTAACCACAATATTCCGACGCTGCGGGAGCGGCTTACCACCAAAGGATTCCCACGTATTGCGACCCATAATAATCGTTTTATTTAACGTACGACGCTTAAAAAAAGCCATATCTTTGGGCAATCGCCATGGAATCGAGTTGTTCAAGCCAATAACACCATTTTCACCCATAGCCCACACAAGTTCAATACTCAAAATGCTACACTCCTTCTTCGAGTCTGCTTATACCGCAATTGGAGCTTTGATCCCCGGATGATGCTGATAGTTCTCAAACTCAAAATCCTCAAACTTATAATCGAAAATCGAATCCGGCTTACGTTTAATGATCAACTTAGGCAGCGCGAAAGGCTCCCGCTCGAGCTGTGTTTTTACTTGCTCCACATGGTTGGAATAGATGTGCACATCGCCACCCGACCAGATGAAATCTCCCACTTCAAGGTCACACTGCTGGGCAATCATATGTGTCAGCAACGCGTAGCTGGCAATATTAAATGGCAACCCCAGGAACGTATCCACGGAGCGCATCGTAAGCATACAGGATAGTTTACCCTCCGCCACATAAAATTGAAACGCAAAATGACAAGGCGGAAGCTTCATGTTGTTAATCTCTGCCACGTTCCATGCACTTACCAGATGCCTGCGTGAATCCGGGTTGTTTTTAATTGAATCGATCACTGCTGAAATCTGATCAATTTTCTCCCCGTTTGGTGCTTCCCATGTTCTCCATTGTGAACCGTAAACCGGGCCTAGATCGCCATTCTCGTCTGCCCAATCGTCCCAGATCTTCACTCCGTTTTCTTTCAGATAGGCAATATTCGTATCCCCACTCAAGAACCATAATAGTTCATGAATGACGGATTTAAGGTGGATTCGCTTCGTGGTTACAAGCGGAAAGCCTTCGGACAGGTTATAACGAAGTTGTCTGCCAAACACGGATTGTGTACCCGTTCCGGTACGATCTCCTTTATGAACACCGTTATCCAATATATCTTGTAATAAATCGAGATAGTTTTTCAAGTTGATTTCCCCTCGCATCTCTATATATGTTGCTACTCAGTTCCAGATTGATCTGAGTACCATCATGTCTGATCATCTTTACAGTTTATCACACTGTGCACGATGGAAAAAGAGTTGAAAACACATTCAATTTTGCCCATGTTTACAACACAATGTACATGATATAACTCTACGGAAGCCTTCTACACTCACAAAAAAAGAGGCGAATAACGCATTAGCGCTATTCACCTCTTGATTTACGTATGATGCCGGACGAGTCCGAAGCTTAGACGATATTAGCGGGAAATGATGTGGATCGGGTGACCCATAACCAGTTCCGCAGCTTCCATCACGATTTCGCCCAAAGTTGGGTGAGCGTGAATAGTCAGAGCCAGATCTTCCAGAGTAGCACCCATTTCGATTGCAAGACCAAGCTCAGCAATCAGGTTGGAAGCTTCCAGACCAACGATTTGGCAACCCAGTACAAGGCCGCTTTCTTCGTCAGCTACGATTTTCACGAAGCCTTCAGCATGGTTCAAAGATACAGCACGACCGTTACCCGCATAAGGGAACTTACCTGCTTTAACTTTATAGCCTTTTTCTTTAGCTTCTTTTTCTGTGTAACCTACGCTGGAGCATTCAGGATCTGTGAACACAACTGCTGGCATACATTTGTAGTCAACGACAGACGGTTGTCCTGCGATCGCTTCAGCAGCCACCTTACCTTCATAAGAAGCTTTGTGGGCAAGTGCCAAACCGGATACGATATCACCGATTGCGAAGATGTGAGGAATGCTAGTGCGGCCTTGGTGGTCAACTTTAACGAATCCACGCTCGTCAACGTCAACACCGATCAGGTCCAAACCAAGCTCACCATCCGTGTTTGGACGACGTCCAACAGTAACGAGCAGGTAATCTGCAGTTACTTCTTTAGACTCACCATTTACGGAATATTTAACAGTTACATCTTTGTCCGTTTGCTCAGCACTTTCAGCTTTTGCACCCGTTACGATTTCGATGCCTGTTTTCTTCATGTTTTTAGCCACAAGGCTAGTCATGTCCTTATCGAATCCTGGAAGTACAGTATCCAAACCTTCGATGATCGTTACTTTAGCACCGAATTTGGAGTACATTTGACCAAGCTCAGCACCGATATAACCGCCACCGATAACGATCAGGCTTTTTGGTACTTCAGGCAGGTTCAATGCTTCTGTAGAAGACAGAATGCGTCCGCCAAACGGGAAAGGTTTCAGTTCGATTGGACGGGAACCTGTTGCAATAATTGCATTTTTGAATTTGTAACGCGGAGATTCGTGATCGTTGAATACACGCGCTTCGTTTTCGTTGATGAACATGCACTCACCGTTGAAAACTTCAACTTTGTTGCCTTTAAGCAAACCAGCTACACCGCCAGTCATTTTCTTAACAACGCCGTTTTTGAATTCTTGAGTTTTGCCGAAGTCCACTTTTACGTTTTCAGCAGAGATACCGAATGCTTCACCGTGAAGTGCATTTTCGTATTGGTGTGCAGCAGAGATCAGGGCTTTGGATGGGATACATCCACGGTTCAAACAAACGCCACCAAGCTCGGATTTGTCTACAATCAATACGCTTTGGCCCAGTTGAGCAGCGCGGATGGCAGCTACATAGCCGCCAGGACCCGCACCAATTACTAATGTGTCGATATTGAGAGAAGCGTCGCCTACTACCATATCTTACACCTCCATAACAAGCAGCTCAGGGTTAGCGAGCAGCTGTTTAATGTAGTTCATAAAGTTTTGTGCTGTTGCGCCATCGATGATACGGTGGTCAAAGCTCAACGAAAGAGCCATTACAGGAGCTGCAACAACTTCGCCGTCTTTGATAACGGCTTTTTCGCTGATACGTCCAGTTCCGAGGATTGCAACTTCAGGGAAGTTGATGATCGGAGTGAAGAACATACCGCCAGCAGAACCGATGTTACTGATGGAGATTGTGCTTCCTTTCATTTCGTTAGCACTCAATTTGCCATCACGGCCACGAGCTGCCAGATCACGAATGGAATCAGCGATCATCCAGATGGATTTGCGATCAGCATCTTTGATAACAGGAACGATCAAGCCGTTGTCTGTATCTGTTGCGATACCGATGTTGTAGTATTTTTTGTAAACAATTTCGTTAGCTTCTTCATCAATCATTGCATTCAGAGCAGGGAATTGACGGGAAGCTGCTACCAATGCTTTAACGATGAACGGCAGATAAGTAACTTTCGTTCCTTTTTTCTCTGCGATTGGTTTCATGCGAGTACGGAAAGCAACCAACTCAGTTACGTCCACTTCGTCCATGATTGTAACGTGAGGTGCAGTGTAAGCCGATTTAACCATAGCATTGGAGATTGCTTTACGGATACCTTTGAATGGTACGCGCTCTTCTTCAAGGCGTTGGTCAGCTGCTGCCGCTGCTGGTGCTGCGGATTTTTTCTCTTCTTGAGCAGGAGCTGCGGAAGCTGCTGCGGATTGGCCGCCACCATTTTTGAAGGATTCAACATCTTCTTTGGTTACTTTACCGTTGTTGCCAGTGCCGTTAACCTGAGCGATGTCTACACCTTGCTCACGAGCAAATTTGCGTACGCTTGGAGTTGCCAGAACGTCTTTGGCAGGTACCGCAGGAACGCTGTTGTTGCCGCCTTCTTGAGCTGCATCCGAGCTGGAAGCTGCTGCCGAAGAACCGCTAGTGTCAGCTCCGCCTTGAGCTGCGTCTTTCTCTTGTGCACCTTGGTCGCCAGCAGGAGCGTCGTCTTGCTCAGGCAGTTCGCCTTCTGCATCGATAACAGCAACAACTTCACCAACGTGACAGATTTGACCGTCTTTTGCGAATACTTCAGTAACAGTTCCGTTAACCGGACAAGGTACTTCTACTACCGCTTTGTCGTTTTGTACTTCCATGATGATATCGTCGTCAGTTACTTTGTCCCCGACTTTGATGTGCATCTTGATGATTTCGCCTTCGTGAAGGCCTTCGCCTAGTTCAGGGAATTTGTATTCAAATTTAGCCAACTGAAAAACCTCCTTGATTATGTGCTCAATCCTGAAAACAACCCTTAGCTCCAAGAACTAACTGTTACTGCGAATGCAAATAACTGTCAATCAAGGGGCTAATGGCTGTTTACAGTGCAGCCTGTGCTGCGATGTGAATCACCATACTGCGCCTTGCGGCATGTCAGATGATCAAATTAGAAATTTACGACTTTGTTAACCGCAGCAACGATGCGTGCTGGGTTAGGCAGCCATGTATCTTCAATTTGTGCGAATGGATATACAGTGTCCGGACCAGCTACACGCAGAACCGGAGCTTCCAGGTGAAGAATTGCTTTTTCATTGATTTGGGCAATGACTTCAGCTGCAACACCTGCGCTCTTTTGAGCTTCTTGTACAACAATTGCACGATTTGTTTTCTTAATGGAAGCAACAACGGTATCGATGTCGATCGGGCTGATCGTACGAAGGTCGATGACTTCAACTTTGATTCCTTGTTTTTCAAGCTCTTCCGCTGCTTTAACGGAAGTATGAACCATCATACCGTAAGTGATGATCGTAACGTCGGAACCTTCACGAACAACATTTGCTTTACCCAGTTCAACAACGTAGTCTTCTTCAGGCACTTCTGCACGGAAAGCGTGGTACAGGTTCAAGTGCTCCATGAAAAATACAGGATCGTTGTCGCGAATGGAAGCGATCATCAGACCTTTTGCATCGTAAGGGTTAGAAGGAACTACTACTTTAATACCCGGAGTTTGCGTGAGCAAACCTTCCAGAGAATCTGTATGCAATTCTGCCGCTTTTACACCGCCACCGAATGGTGTACGGAATACGATTGGAGAATTGTATTTTCCACCGGAGCGGAAACGCATACGAGCAGCTTGCACTACCATTTGGTCAAGTGCTTCGAAGATGAAACCTACGAATTGGATTTCAGCTACCGGACGGAAGCCTTGAATACCCAAACCTACAGCCAAACCACCAATAGCGGACTCAGCCAGCGGAGTATCAAATACACGCTCTTCGCCAAACTCTTTTTGCAGACCTTCCGTTACACGGAAAACGCCGCCTACATTACCTACGTCTTCACCGAAAAGCAGAACGTTAGGATCACGTTTCAACTCAACGCGAAGCGCATCACGGATTGCTTCTTTCATGTTCAATTGTGCCATTTGCTTCATTTCCTCCTTAAACATTGACAGTTCACATTTGAATTCATACATGTATACCGAGACACCAGAGCCGGCGCCGGATGTTTATGCTTTATCGGAAAAAACTTATTGGAAATCAGCTTTTTGCTCTTCCAAGTGCTTAGGCGTTTGTTCGAACATGCTGTCGATCAAGCCTGAAATCGTCATTTTCTCGGTTTTTTCCGCTTTTTTGATCTCTTCATTTACTTTAGCTTTTGCTTCTTCTTTCACACGAGCTGTATCTTCTTCAGTCCAAAGACCTTTTTTCTCCAGATACTTAGCGAAACGTGCGATTGGATCTTTTTCGCTCCACTCAGCCTCTTCTTCTTTTGTACGATATTTGGAAGCATCGTCAGAAAGGGAGTGAGGACGGAAACGGTAAGTTACCGCTTCGATCAATGTAGCGCCTTCTCCGTTACGTCCACGTTCAGCAGCTTCCTGAACCGCTTTGATAACAGCGAAGATGTCCATACCGTCAACTTTAACACCTTTGATCCCTGCTGCTACCGCTTTGTGAGCGATGGACAGAGCTGCTGTTTGTTTAGCAAAAGGAGTTGTGATGGCATAGCCATTGTTTTGTACGAAGAAGATAACTGGCAGTTTGTATACACCAGCGTAGTTCAGACCTTCATAGAAGTCACCCTCAGAAGAACCGCCATCACCTGTGTACGTAATAACAACTTGCTTTTGTTTCTTCAATTTGTAACCCATAGCGATACCCATTGCGTGCAGAATTTGTGCACCAATGATGATTTGTGGCATCAATACGTTAACGCCATCAGGAATTTGTCCACCATGTTGGTGTCCACGGGAGTACAAGAATGCTTGATAAAGAGGAAGTCCGTGCCATACGAGTTGCGGAATATCGCGATAGCCTGGAGCAATAAAGTCTTCTTTCTCAAGTGCAAACTCACTACCAACCATTGTTGCTTCTTGTCCAGATACTGGAGCATAGAAACCAAGACGACCTTGACGGCCCAGGTTTACTGCACGGTCATCCCAAGTACGGGTAAATACCATGCGGTACATAATTTCTTTTAATTGATCGTCGGAAAGTTTAGGCATCATGTCTTTGTTTACAATTTCGCCGTCAGGAGACAGCACGGACAGAGCTTCTACATCCTCCGTATACACTTCATAAGGAACCTTGCTCATTTTTTTCTTCACCTCAACAAAAAATTTGAATATCAAGTTCCGCTGTTATAATATTATTATACACCTGTTTCACTGCATACGTCAAAGATATCCGTAATTTTTTTATGTTTCCTTCCGGATTGTATGTATAACAGGGGCTTAATATTGGTATAACAGCATAATACATGATTGCGTGTTTGACCTATCCCCGCACCAGGTTAATCTTACCGTATTGCGCGGACGAATGCAAAAATAAACCGAGAAAGGTGACGTTTTATGACGGATTCCCGCTATTTGAAACGTACGATTGTTAAGGAAGAAATCGATAGCCGCTATCTTGGAGAGAAGCGAACACTTCGAATTTATCTTCCACCAGGCTATAACGAATTACTCAGCTACCCTGTCGTTTATTGTCAGGACGGCGAAGAATTCTTCAACTTTGGTCGTATCGCTACGACTGCCAACCGTATTATTCTGGATGAGGGTGCTGAACCTTTCATCATTGTAGGTGTTCAGGTTGACGTTTCCGTTCGAACCCAGGAATATGCTCCATTCGGTAATCGATTCAAAGCATATACCTCATGCTTTGCTGAAGAGATTATTCCCTTTATTGAAGAGAAATATCCGGTAAGACGCTCCCCACAGGAACGCGTTCTCGCTGGCGATTCGCTTGGTGGCAGTGTTTCATTACATTTGGCCCTGCTCTATCCGGATCTGTTCACACGGGTGATCAGCATGTCTGGAGCCTTCTATTCTGCCTCCCAGGAGATTTATGCAGCTGAAGAAGACTTGTCCTGGCTATCCATCTGGATGATTGTCGGTTTACAGGAAACTGCCTTTGAGGCGGATACCGGCACTTATGATTTTGTTCAGTTAAACAGAGACACTCGTGATTTGCTCGAAAAACGCGGTGCTCACGTCTCTTATCGGGAAAAGGATGGTCATCATCAATGGGGATTTTGGCAAAAGGAACTGCCTGAAGCCTTGTTGTATTTCTTGCAAGAGAACTAGTGTGCTTCATTATTATAAGCGGCTGTATTGGCCGCTATTTTTCTCTTTTTATTTGATAACGCTTACAAATATCCACTTAAAAAAAGCAGGAATCTCCTGCTTGTCTATAACATCATTTTTTGAACAAATCCTGTACCTCTTAGGATTAGGCAAGAGAATGATCTTTTTGAATTTGCTCCAAAAGTACATTGCAACCCGCTTCTACCAGCTTGTACACTTCTTCAAAGTTACCTGTAAAGTATGGATCGGGCACTTCTCGAAGGGATTCATTCGGCAGAAGGTCCATGAATCTCATAATATCAGCCTCTGCTCCGCCAGTTATCTTACGCACATTGGCAACATTGGAATCATCCATGCAGACAATATAGTCAAATTGATCAAAGTCATCACTTCCGAATTGCCTAGCAGCCATGTCGGCATAGGAAATTTGGTACGAATCCAGCAGCTTGCGCGTTCCTTCATGCGGAGGCTTGCCAACATGCCAATCTCCTGTGCCAGCCGAATCCACCTGAATCTGGTGTTGAAGTCCTCTCTCCTCTACCTTGTGACGCAATACCGCCTCTGCCATAGGTGATCGACAAATGTTACCTAGACAAACAAACAAAACACGAACCATGATTACTCCCCCTTGCTTAACGTACGCTTAAGCGCTGACTGTGAAGACTGTGATGGAACTGCTTCTGCGCTTACCAAGGAACGGCGAGGAAGCTTCCATTTATAATGTACAGAACACATCCGGAAAAATACAACTGCTGCAAAACATATCAACAGTCCCGCATTCGAGGTAAACCATCCCATCCCTATAACAAATCCGGCTGTCATAGCCCATACCGCATAGATCTCGTCGCGGAGGACAAGTGGCTTGCGGCCTGCAAGCAAATCACGAATTATTCCCCCGCCAATTCCCGTCAGTACTGCAGCAACGATTACCGCGCTGATGGGATGTCCCATATTAGCAGCATACAGTCCACCCTGAATGGCAAACGCCGCCAGTCCGATCGCATCAAATAGCGCTTCTGTCCTCTTCCAGTGACCGATCCACTTCAGAGGAAGCAAGAACGCTACAGCAACAGATACCAGCGCTAGCATAATTAGTCCACCCTGACTCCATAGCGTAGTGACAGGCACCCCAATCAGTACATTACGAACCACCCCGCCACCGAAGGCGGTCACTAGCCCCAATACGAGCACGCCCAAGATGTCATATTCCTCTTCCATCGCCACGAAAGCACCAGACATTGCAAAAGCAACGGTGCCAATAATGCTGAACACTTCAAAAATGTGCAAGTCCAACCTGTTCAAACCTCACTTTTCAAGTCATCTCCATGTCGCTCTACCCATTGTATCCGCGAGGACTGAAATTGTGCAACCACATTTTGTGTTTTATACTGAGAACATTCGTGAATACTGTGAAATGATGTTATACGTTCTACATTAATAGAAAGGATGAATGGAATGACTACGAAACGCATTGTGATTTTTACAGGCGGGGCTCTCTCTCCTCAATTTCTCAAAGAAATTAGACAAGATGATATGGTTATTGCAGCCGATCGCGGAGCACTGTATTTAATTGAACATGGCGTAAAGCCTCATATAGCAGTTGGAGATTTCGACTCCATTACAGAGCAGCAATGGCAAATGGTGCGTGAAAACAGTGAGCGCATGATCACGGTTGATCCTATCGCAAAAGATTGGACAGACACTGAAATGGCCTTTGAGACGGCACTAGACCACGAACCTACCCGTATCCTGATGCTTGGAGCTACGGGGACTAGACTGGACCACACCTTGGCCAATGTACATATTATGGTTCGTGCTATGCAGCATCATATCTTCTGTACCATTCAGGACGAACACAACTATATGATGCTGACAACATCAAAATTAGAAGTGGAGGACCGGGGATATGAATACATTTCATTACTGCCCCTCACTCCAGAAGTTACGGGTATTACATTAGATGGCTTCCTGTATCCTCTTGATCAAGCTACCATACGGATGGGACAATCGTTGGGAATAAGCAATAAACTCCTTGGAGCATCAGGAACTGTATCCATAGACAGTGGATTATTACTTATCATACAGAGCAAAGATTAAACCTATATTCTCGATAGTTATTACTTTTTTGTAACCTATAAAATGTACGGAATATACGATCATAACTAGAAAAGACCCTTGATTATCAAGGGTCTTTTCTAGTTTTCTGTCCAAACATATAAGTCAACGATTAATTTTTTGACATTTTTAATTATTTTTTAATAAAGAAACCCAAACCTAGGCTGTACAAGGGATTATAGCGGTGTATCCAATTTCTAGGCTGTTACAAACCTGTTATACTCGCTTTAGCAACTTAACGAAAACGAATTTTGGAGGTAACAAACAACATGAAAACAAACATCTTAGTCCAAAAGGCCGTAACCGTCGGGTTGTGCGCTACATTAGGTTTTGGAGCTGTATTAATGACAAATGCACCTGTTGCACAAGCAGCAACTGCATCCGTATCTACTGGACAACAAATCGTAAACTACGGCAAAAAATTTACGGGAACACCATATAAATTTGGCGCGTCAACATCCACTACGAAATATTTTGACTGCTCTTCTTTTATGAAATATATCTTTAAGAAGTATGGTGTAGATTTGCCACGTACGTCTGTAAAACAATCCAAAGAAGGTAAGGCTGTATCGAAGGCTAACCTGCGTGTTGGAGATCTGGTATTCTTCTCGAGCGGTAGTCGTTCCACAGGTTCAAACATTACTCACGTAGGAGTATACGCTGGAAATGGTAAAATTCTGCACACTTACGGCTCTCCTGGTGTAACCATCTCGGATCTGAATTCCGGTACTTGGAAAAGAACATATATTAAAGCTCGCCGCGTACTGTAGTTATACTCTAATTTATACTATAGACAGGCAGTTGGGACCGGATCTTGGATCCGGTCCTTTTATATTTACCCGGATTTCTCAGGATTACAAACAGGCGTATTTTGGTAACTTAACGTCATATGGACGCTGGGAGTCATTCATTAACTGGTATGAAGCATGTAGCCGATGCCGCGTACCGTATGGATCAGTTTAATATCTCTCCCTTTATCCACCTTAACACGCAAATGTTTAATATATACGTCCACTACATTGGTATCCATCGCAAAATCATACCCCCACACTTCCCTTAGAATTACACTCCGCGTACATGCCTCATTCACGTGTCTGGCCAAAAATTCCAGCAGTTCATATTCTTTTGGTGTCAACATGAGATATTCCCCTGCACGGCTTACCCTGCGTGAACGCAGATTCACTTTAAGATCATGCACAACGATGACCTCCTCATCCGTTCGGGCTGCATTCGAGAAGACGCGGAGTAAATTTCGAATTCTCGCCATCACGATTTTCCACTGAAACGGTTCAACAATCACATCATTTGCGCCCTGATCAAGCCAAGCGACGATCTGTTCCGGGGGTGCCTGTGGTGTAAGCACGATTATAGGAACGACGCCTTCCTTGTACTCCATTAGCCACTGCAGTTCCTCCACAATTGAAGTGTCGTGCTCCTCATCCACCACGCCAATAATCATGCTGCAGGTTTCCAATCCAGCGTCCTGTTCCTGATACAGCTCTTCCCATTTAATATCAAAAACGGAGTAACTCTCGGCACACAACACTTCCTTAATCAAGTTCGTTCGGTCTTTGGCACCAATAAGTAAAATGGACGTTTTCATTTTCGTTTCACCCGGCCTGTCTCAAACCGCTGTCAAGGTGTAAAAATGACCAATTTCCTTATCATTTCCACCAGAAGTACAGCAACCTATTGTTTGCTTAGCATGCCGTAAAACGAAAAAGTCCATTCCCCTATAGGGAACAGACTGGAGAATTTAATCATTTAGCCAAAGTATCGATGTACGAGTGTACGAGCTTCTGCAGTATCTTTTGTACCATGAACCAGAACACGTCCATCCTGAAAAATAACCAATCGATGCACCCCTGTCGTAAAAGAGATCAGGAACGGATTGACTTCGACTGGTCCTTCATCAAGCCTCCTCAGACGCTCAGCCGTATCTTGAAGATTCAGCTTCATGGAGCGAGAAGGACGAATCTGAACCGTATCCCTGCCGCATAACACATCGGTTTTCTCCAGATTGGCAGCGGAAAGGTAAGGATAGGAGGCGGTATTTCCGCAGGAAGGACAATCTGCTTTTTTGGCCCCATCCACATTTATGGATATGTACTCATTCCGCCATACATCAAACGACAACAGCTTACGCCGCAGCGCACCTTCATTACCGCTAAGAAGCTTCATCGCTTCTGCTGTCTGGTTCGCCGTTACCATCTGCACAGCCTGAGGTATGATGCCCGATGTATCGCAAGTATCACCACCGAGCGGTACCTCGCCAAGTAAACAGTTCAAACAAGGGGTATCCCCGGGCAGGAACGTATACGTGATACCATAACTCCCCACACACCCCCCATAAATCCAGGGAATGCGGTATTTCTGGGACATGTCATTAATCAGCAGCCTTGTATCAAAATTATCCGTGGCATCCATGATGAGATCTGCATTTTGAATGAGATCCTCCAGCTCGTCTGCACGGACATCCATCACCTTGCCTTCAATGACAATCGAGGAATTGATATCGAGCAGGCGTTTTTCGGCTGCCATCGCTTTTGGCATTCGCTGAAGTGCATCCTGTTCAACATAGAGCTGCTGTCGCTGCAGGTTGCTCCATTCCACATAGTCCCGGTCCGCAATGGTAATATGTCCAATACCTGACCTGGCGAGCGTCTCCGCAATGCCGGTTCCCAGTGCACCGGCGCCCACGATAACAACCCTGCTGTTGTTCAGTCGGCGCTGCCCTTCTTTGCCAAGCGGAGCATACCGTTCCTGTCTCGAATATCGATCACTTTGCTCCGTTGAATTTGTTTCTTCTATCATGTATGAACCATTCCTTCCGCCGGACTGCTGGCTGCCGCATAACGCTTAACGGGTATCATGCCTGCTTCATAAGCAAGTCTTCCCGCTTCAACTCCCATTCGCATTGCTTTTGCCATTTTAACCGGGTTTCCCGAACCGGACACCGCCGTATTCAGCAGCACACCATCCGCCCCCAGCTCCATGGCATAAGCAGCGTCCTTGGGGGACCGTAATCCTGCATCCACAATTACAGGAACAACCGCTTGCTCCAATATGATTTCCAGGTTGTACGGGTTGATAATGCCTCTTCCTGCTCCGATTGGTGAAGCACCTGGCATGACTGCATGAACCCCGAGCAGTTGAAGCCGTTTGGCTAAAATCACATCATCCGAGATATAAGGCAGTACGGTGAATCCTTTTTCCAACAGGATCTCACAGGCCTTGTACGTTTCGATCGGGTCTGGCAGCAGTGTGATTCCATCTCCGATCACTTCTACTTTTATCATATCACAAAGTCCTGAGGCACGGGCAAGTTCAGCAGTTCGGACAGCCTCTTCTGCAGTGGAAGCTCCTGCGGTGTTAGGGAGTAAAGTAAATCGCTTTAAATCGAGTGTATCAAGGAAGTGTCGTTTACCCCGTTCTTCCAAATTCAGGCGTCGAACGGCAAAAGTCAACACTTCGGTTCCTGACGCTTCTACCGCTTGACTCTGTACATCCAAATCGTCAAATTTGCCCGTACCCAACAACAATCTAGAGTGAAATGAATGATGTCCTATCTTCAGCATGTTTTAACCGCCTCCCACAAAATGTACGATCTCAATTCGGTCTCCGTCTCTTAATACAGTCGATGCGTGTTGCTCCCTCATCAAAATCTGACGATTTAACTCAACCACCACAGTTTTCACCTGCAAATTAAAGGATTGCAGCAACTGATCCACATGATTCAAATCGTCATCAATGTTCATGCTCTGCCCGTTTACGATGATGTTCACTGCATAATCTCCTTTCTGCTCAAACGCTCCGGACTCAATTCATCAATGCCAAGTTCCTCCGAAGAATGGCCAGCAATCAAATCAGCCATCAGACTGCCGGTTATTGCGCTCAGTAAGATGCCGTTTCTGTAATGTCCAAATGCGGCATATAGCCCAGGTATGCTTTTACAAGCTCCCAGATAAGGCAAACCGTCAGGAGTCGCTGGTCGAACCCCTGCCCAAGCACGGATAAACTGGGCTTGCTGAATTCCAGGGACCCAGCCTGCTGCGGATGTAAGCAGCTTTTGAATACCTCCAACAGTAACATCCCGATCTGAGCGCCCCGGTAAACTGGTAGCTCCGATCCAGACTTCGCCGTTTGCTTTGGGGACAATGTATACATTATCTGCATAAACCGTCTTGTCAGGTCTGTAATCTGCATCATGTTTCGCATATTGAATTGCTGCAATTTCACCTTTCACCGGAAGAGTGGGCAGATTAAGACCCACCTGTTTCAACATCTCTCCACCTTGTAATCCAGCTGCGACAACAACATGCTTACACGTTAATCTTCCAATCGACGTTTCCACACCCTGGATTCCACTCGAATCCGCAGTTAGACTTACATTCTGTACTCCTTCGAATACTTTGACTCCCATTGTCTGAGCTGCCCTCGCATAGGCACGTGTCAAATTGACAGGAAGAAGCTCGCTTTCTGAAGCCCTATATAGAGCTCCGAAAGTTTCCTTGCTTATCCATGGAGCTTCACGTTGAAGATTGGAATGATCCCACCATATTTTCTCTGTAAGCAAATCTGTACTTCTTCTGGTATCACTATACTTTATCATCTCGTCTTCATTCCGAAATGGTGTAATAAATCCATTCTGCTGCAGGCCAATTTCGATGCCGCTTAGTCGTTGAAGCTGTTCTTTTTGCTGATGCAGTCGTTTTCTACTTTCATATGCTAGCTTTGACATCACAGTAGTATGAAACGACTCGCTGTCTGCAGCTAACATGCCCGCTGCGGCAGAAGATGTCTCACTTGCAATACGCGCACGCTCGATCAAAATCACTTCCTTACCTCGTGAAGCTAGCTCATACGCGATGGCACAACCTATAACGCCGCCTCCCACAACAATCGTTTCCGCATGAAGCTTGCCACGAATTTCTCCACGTATTTGGGTCGTAAAAGCTGCTCCATTTCGGTAAAGGCTGCCACTTCGTCTTCGGCCTCTTGCTTCTCCGCTCATTCATTCACCTCCGTGATTTATTCTTAATTTCTATCGTTCAACAGTCCGCCTCAAGGCTGCTGCTGAGCGTTCGGGATTATCACTGGCCCATATAGAAGATATTACTGCGGCACCACTTGCTCCAGCTGCACGTACAGCTGCTATGTTTGCCGGTCCAATACCGCCAATGGCAATTACGGGGATGGAAACAGATGAGCATATTTCAGACAGTGCAACTAGCCCTCTCGGCTTGATCCCAGGTTTGCTGCTGGAGGAAAATACATGACCATAAAAGAGGTAATCTGCTCCGCGTTCTTCAGCTTCTCTAGCTTCGTGAAGACAATGAACAGAAATGCCGAGACGAAGTCGATAGCTTTTGTTCAGGCTGCTGCCTTGAATATTCGCCATATTGGACTGACCCCAATGAACCCCCTGAAATAATACATGTTTTTCCAAATCATCCAGATCACTAAGACCATTGATCACGATCCTATCAGATGGAATTCCTGCATACAGCAAACTATACGCCCATTGAATTTTTTGTTCGGTCGTTAGATGCTTCTCCCGAATGTGGATATAGTCAAGCCAGGGCCATGCATCCGCTGCCATCTTCACAAAACGTTGTTCATCCCCTATGCCCGGCGAAACAGCATGCAGTTCAAACGATAATGAATTCATAAGTTTCCTAGAGATATCCGTTTGGTTTCACCTTCCCTGCCGTCAATATGTAAGCACAAAAAAGCCACTCCCGTAGGGAGTGGCCGCGATAACATGTCAGTTAGTTAAATGAGCTTTACATGCCAGTTGTCAGGTATACAAGCTATTAAACCATAGCCTTGATATATACGAGATACCTTCATGTTCCACTTGTGAGCATCTACATTCGCTATAATATCGAATATTAATTGGCCCATATCATTAACTAAAACGCGCCACTTCCCTACGCTGGTATAATCCAGATCAGGTGCAAAGGGTCCGGAATCGCATTATTCCATCTCAGCCGCAACGAGCGGCCCCCCTAGTGATCGTATGAAGTTGTAGCCTATGTTACCATAGACACCTTTTTTTGTCACCGTTGATTTTTTAATCTAATGTTGATGAAGGTTTTGATTGTAGAGCACTTCATTGCTCCGCAACAACTAGTTTTTTTCAGACCAGGCTTCGACGTCCCATGTTTTGGTGACCCAATCCTGATAAAATTCAGGTTCATGGGAAACGAGCAATACTGTACCTTTAAACTCTTGCAGGGCTCGTTTTAGTTCCGCTTTTGCTGTAACATCCAGGTGGTTTGTCGGTTCATCAAACAGGATCCAATTGCTTTCACGCATCAGAAGCTTGCACAAGCGAACTTTCGCTTGTTCTCCTCCGCTAAGCGCACTCAGCGGACGAGTGATGTGCTCGTTTTTCAAACCGCAGCGTGCCAGATGTCCTCGTACTTCGTTCTGTGTCAGATGGGAGAATTCGTTCCACACATCTTCAATCGGCGTAATATTGCCAGCACGGACTTCCTGTTCAAAATAAGCCGTCTCCAGATAATCCCCCAGGAACGTTTTACCGCTAATCGGAGGTATTTTCCCCAAGATGGTTTTAAGCAGCGTCGACTTACCTACACCATTACATCCAACAATGGCTATCTTCTCACCACGTTCGATTGTCATTGTCATTTTAGGCAGCAAAGGGTAGGAATAACCAATCTCAAAATCAATTCCCTCGAATACTGTTTTGCTGCTGGCACGGGCATCTTTGAATTTAAATGTCGGTTTTGCCGCTTCATCTGGGCGATCGATTCGTTCAATCTTGCCCAGCTGCTTCTCGCGGCTTTTGGCACGTCCGGAAGTGGAGGCTCTTGCCTTGTTACGCTGAATGAAATCTTCCTGTTTCTTAATATATTCCTGCTGTTTCTCATAGGCATCGATATGTTGAGCTTTTTGCATATCGGCCATTTCGAGAAACTTATTGTAGTTGGCAGCATAACGCGTCAATTTAGCAAATTCCAGATGGTAAATGACGTTAACGACTTCATTCATGAACTCCGTATCATGCGAAATCAGGATGAATGCATAAGGATAATCTTTTAAATATCGTGTTAACCATTCGATGTGTTCTACGTCCAGGTAGTTGGTTGGCTCGTCCAGCAAAAGAGCCGTCGGTTTCTCGAGCAGCAACTTGGCGAGCAATACTTTGGTTCGTTGTCCCCCGCTTAGAGCAGCAACGTCACGATCAAGCCCAATAGCGGATAATCCGAGGCCATTCGCCATTTCTTCCACTTTTACATCAATCAAATAAAAATCGCCCTGCTCAAGCTGCTCCTGGATTTCACCCATTTCTTCCAGCAATTTTTCAAGCTGGTCTGGATCTGCATCAGCCATCTGGTCAGTAATGGCCATCATTTCCTTTTCCAGCTCAAGCAGGGGAAGGAAGGCATCTTTTAAAACGTCACGGATTGTTTTGCCAGGAGTCAGCTTGGTATGCTGGTCCAAATATCCGTACCGGACCTTTGGTGTCCACTCTACTTTCCCGCTGTCTTTCAGCAATTTTCCGGTCAAAATGTTCATTAAAGTGGACTTTCCTACACCATTAGCTCCAACCAGGCCTACACGCTCTCCTGCAAGTAAACGAAAAGATACATTTTTAAATAACGTGCGGTCACCAAAATTGTGACTGACGTTTTCCACTGACAATAAACTCATGAGATGAGGTTGCTCCTATCTATTTAACATTACTTTTTATTCGGTATAGTTGATACCGGTCAAGTTCTGAACTGAAACCCTATTTTAGCACAGGACCTGCCTTTTCTGAAAGCAATGTAGTAGGCGAAGCAGTCTTACTTAGTGAACAACCTTGTTAATGTAACAATTCCCCTCAAAATACCCCGCCGCCGCGGCCTGCTTCGCATCGGTAAAAACTTCTTCAGCTCGGAAGTTATTCTTACAAGTTGCTGGATAATAATACTTTATGCTGGTAGAAGGTTCTATCCCTCCAATGACTGCTGTTCTTTTAACCAGCCTTCCTCCACCGATGGCATAGGTGTTTACCTTCTGGCTCCCTACAGGCAAGCCCTGAATAAAGGCCATGATCCCCGTATCATTAATCGTATTGTACCAATCCTCCTGAGAAATAAGAGGCAGCGTAAACGTATAGGATATCCCGTTTCTTCTTGCAAACTCATTATGCCGATTAATGACTTCGGCGAGATTCTCCTGTACGCTCATGACAATGCGAGTTTGTCTGACCTGCTCAAACGAATCTGAATTTTGCAGCAAGGGAATTCCACTAGTTGAAGCGAGTTCTCTTTGAAAACCTTCAATCCATTTCCCCTGAACGGCATCATAAGCATATACATAACCGTCGAGTGTAAAATTAATGCTGCTTCCGTCTGAATCTGAATATGTATAGGGCATTTTAGGACTCCATACCTGGCGGTACGAATCATCAGTCTCACCAGTCATCTCCCCTTCCTTAGCTAAGATATAATAACCATCGTAATCTAGTACGACTATGGCTGGTATATAATCAAACAATGCATGTATCGCATTAGGATCATCATGTATGCCCATATTCAAGGCCATCGTCTGAGTGAATGTCTGAAGCGCCAGTTCCTTATCTGCCTTTACGAATTTGGTGGAATCATAGCCTGCCTCACTGTTTTGCTTCTCATTCTGGTGCATTACATTTCCCGCGTCCAATACAGCTGTTTGGAGGGCCGATCTATACCTTTGATTTAGAAGATGAGCTTCATCCGCATTAAGGGTATGCCGAGAAATCATCCAAAAAAAGGGTAGAAATATTAGAACAAACACAATGGACAAATCAGTAATCTTCATTCAGAACCATGCCTCCATAAGTCGTAAACACTGCTGCCGCAGGAGCCGTACCATTCAGCCACTCGCGAATCAGCATGGCTGGTGTCCGATTGGTATTTTTAAGTGTAATCGTGAAGAAGTCACCCATGGTCAGTGTGTATCTACGAGGCGGATCATCGGCTGCATACTTGTCCGAGACAGGAAACATTTTTTCTAAGATTTGTGCTGAGTAATAGGCATCCTGTACCGTCTCATACGATCCTGTAAATGTACCTTGATCCATCGGATCGATGTAGTGAGGAACATATTTTTTGTGCAGATGCTCCATGGTAATCTCGTAAACATTGCCTGTTCGCGCCAGCTGTTCTTCAAATTCGGCATACATCCCAGGAGAAATGTAACCTTTCGTTCTGACCGAATCCACAAAACGGGTAACCGTCTGATAAGTGGTCATTCGCGCTATATCATCTTGTCGATCTGCCGTTTCTGCAGCCGGATATACATATAGCAGAAGTACTGCCAGCATAACTGCTAGCAGCTTGGATACAGCATTTATCAATTGATACTGGCCTCCTTCCAAAATGCAATTCGAAGCAATTCCCCGCTATCATTTCTTATAAACTCCGGTTTATAGGAAGCAGACACGTGAACAGGTATGGTCGCACTTCGGTAGATAAGTGGGTCTATCGTATACGTTTTCCCGTCAACCTGCACTTCGACTGCTGTACCCGTCATTTGTCTAACCGTATGTAACACCTCAGCTCCGCTGTAACGAAGGGGTTTGCTTATTCTTAATGTCGTATTTATTCGTCCTTCCATGTCTTCATTCGTGTGTACGCTTGAACTCAAAGCACTGTCCAATACGCTAACGCTTTGTTGTCCATACAGACAGGCTGTTACAAACAGGACAATGGCGGTGCAAAACAACATGAGCTGCTGTGTATTCCGGGACAATGAAAACCAACTCCTGTCAGGATTGCTGGAAGATTAGTCCTCTCACCACATTTGATTTGTCTTTAACGATTACGGCCTTGAACTTTCCACTTGGATTAACGTATTGATTGTCCTTTTCGCTCATGGTCTGATTAATACTGCCCACTTTGTTATCTGGAGCAACAACTGAACCGTAGTCCGCATTATTAATATCCTGAGAAATGTTCAACTCATTGCCATACCACTGACCACCCTTGTTTTTCCCTGTAATGACCTGAATACCAAATTGATCCTTGTCCGCATACTTACGCAGTGCGTTAGTAACTTGGGAGCCACTGATCGTTGTCCCGTCATACACCGTAAATGCTGCCTGAGACAATTCCGTCTGGATATCCGCAAAATTGTTCTGCGCCGTTTTGGTCGCCTCCTGAGCCGAAATAAACAGCAGCACCACAATCGTAATAAGGGCAATCGTCAAAAAGATCCCTGCTGCTACCTTTAAAGCACTTGAAGCATTGTTCATGTTAAATCCTCCTAGGTTTTGATAAATAAATGTATATCAGACTGAACGGGTTTAATCTGAACCGCTACAGTTTCTGAATTTGTTCATAATAAATGTTCATTTGCAGGAAGCTCATACCCACAAGCGGGATCACCAGATAGAGGAAAATAAGGGCATACATAGGTGCAAAGCCAATCATTCTGCCCCATGAGGCTTTTACATCTATCATTCTGGTATACTCCTGCTTCCGCTGATCAAAATAAAAAGCCATCATGCTGTCCAGATCATCAAACGCTTCACGAATCGATATTTTACCGAGTGCAAGCTGCAGTTTGTCTACCAAACGCTGAAACTCAGGCAATCCTGCATCCTCTTTCAGCTGCTCAAGTGCATTTTCTGGTCCATGTTCAAAGTGCAGCAGACATTTTTGAAGTGGTCGTTTGAAAATGACGGCAAAGCGATTAAGCCATTCCAAAATCTCTTCGACGGACATCCGGTCCATCTCACGCAAAATGGAGATCACCGTCTGATATTGGTAAATTTCATGCTTCATGTCCATGCTTCGCATTTTACGCTGGAACATCATGAGCCATATGGGCATGTAATATCCAGCCGCGCCGATAAAAATGGCAATCAGCAGCTCCCACCAGTGCAAATACTGCTTGTTGTATATTTCGAGCTTTCGAATAATGCGCAGACTCGTTTCAGTTTGTGTATCAGAGTCTAGTGGCATGGAGGAAACCTGTTGTAACATGTTAAACACGTCATCATAACTAGTTCCACGTTTCATGCCTAACTGCTCCATTACCTCTCGGTCCAAAGCTGTTTTTTCGGCAGCCTGATTCAGTTCCGCTTCGGCCATCGCTCCAAACATGCGGTCATCTCTCACCGGATCGTATAAAACATGATTTCGTTCAATATGATGAAGCAGTAATATACAACCGATAGCCAGTGCAAAGGAGCACACAAATAACATCAGTCTGCGGATCGCCAGCCACTCGTATTTTATTTCAGCGCTGCTCTCCCTCATCAACCTTACAGTCTGGGTATAATTTGTACTTCCTGGTTTGGCAGCAAACAACATTGCCAATTTGCGAATGAATTTTTGGTTATACAAAAAACGGTCCATGATGGAAGGTTTGTGTCCTGATCGGAATCGCGTTTCATCGTAATGCTGAAGTCTCTGCAACAGCAAGTAGGCCAAAATAATGATGATATAGATGGATATTTTGGTTATAAAACCAAGCTTGCTGCGGTAAAACTCATCCATGGTCGGGAAACTGCCTCTTGCCCAGCGTTCAATGGGAGCCGTAAATAATACCGGAGCCAGCGCAATCATATTCAATCCTTTTAAAAGGTAATCCAACTTGTCACGCCGCAAAATTTCCAAATGAATTTCCTGAGTCAGGTTTCCCAAACCTTTCAGGTATATTGAACCTTGAGCCCTATCCTTGTCCCCAAACTCCATCACCATATAGGAGATGCCAGCAAAAGCCTTCAGAAAGCGATTGGGGGCTATCTCGTAATACCTCTCCAACGCTTCATTGGGATCTGGTGAAGTCAGTGCCTCATAGATTAGCAATACCTGATCAGCTGCTTCGCCCACACCAGCTTCTCCAGCTTCATAGAGTGCTTCTTCGATCATTCCATGCTGGTGGTATCGATGTCGCACGTCCGCAAACAGATCCAACATTTGGACCAGCAGCCGTTTCTCTGTGCGATTCAGCCACAAGTCCACAACAAGACTATGGATTACGACAGCGCAAAGTACAGACAAAATGACGAAAGCAATCCCTGGTTGCATGAAGAACAGCACGATACTAATACTTCCGTACCCTCCCGCAACAATCAGAACAACAGTCATGGTCATGCGTCGTAAAGAGGCTTCATCTCCAACATGTCTGAATGAGATCCGTTTCTGAATAAAATAGATGTAAGATGCCAAAATCGGCACTCTCATACCCCAGCGATAGGACTGCAGCAGAAATGACCTCACCCGGACCGTTCGATTGGCAACAGGAGTTGTTGCTCCAGGAACTCTACCGCTTAAGCCCTTCCCCCTCTTTTGACAGAATTGGAGAGTCAGGAGCGTAATCACGAGCCCGGAGATACATATACCCAGCAAAAGGATAAGCCACGATTTAGTTGTCATGCATATCACCCCAGTGCCGCTCAATAAACCGTTCAAACTGTGATGCATCGTGCAATGTCATTTGGTCCCGCATATCCATGATGCAGCTTGGTGACAGGGGAGCAGTTACCACATATTCGCCATCCTTGTATTCAATGACATTACGAAAAGCAAACCCTGCCCGTTCTTCCACACTGTCCACCTGATCAGCACGAGGCAAGCACTCTGTAATTCGCTCTATGTATCTGCGTCCTTCGGGATCCTTTTTCATGTGAACATCAAAATTGATGACACTCACGACCTGTTCCTCAGCAATGTGCTCATGTTGAAACATGCCTGTTTTGAGCAAAGAGTTGCGGAGCGAGAATACCAGATCCCGGAATGTCTTGGCATGGTGGGTAAACAGAGTGAACAAACTCGCCACCTGTGACATTTGAATCATCCAGGCAGCAACCTCATCACTCGCAACCTCTCCCAGTATGTTGACGGTACCATCTGTTTTTTTCTGCAAATCCAGTCCTTGTTGACCTGAAATATGTTCCGTCTCCCGAAAGCTCAAAATATTACGACGACTGTAGATTCGACGCAGCTGCAGCTCGAATGCCATTTCTTGTACACGCAGGGTGTAAGAAGCATAAATATGCTTGACCATCGCCATTAGCAGCGTCGTTTTACCAGAGCCCTGAGCACCAGTCACAGCTGTAATACGGCTTCCTTTCATGAGGTACTGCAGCAATGTGATTGGCAGTTCGGCATTGCTGCCGGTTATTAATTGCTCAAGCGACGCATTGGGAATATCGAATTTCCGGACAAAAAACGCCCATGATTCTGCAAAAGGAGGCCGTACCACAACTACACGTGAGCCATCCTTCATTTCGTTAACCTTATATCCATTCGCTTCAGATAACTGACCAGGATAATTATATTTATAAATATTCTGACAAACCCTCTTCAGCTCGCGTGTACTGCCAAACGATAAAAATGAAAGATGGATCGACTTCCCTTTGTAAAAAATCCAGACACTTTCCATACCACTTAGCGGAACTTCAATGGGTGTATCCTCTAAGCCGTCTTCCAACAAATCATTCCAGGAAGCCGGGTGCTTAATTCCGATATCCTGCATGGCATCCAGCATACCGCTAACTCCACCGCTAACCCCGTCAATTCGCTGGTCTCTGATTTCATCTACAACCGAGAAACCTTTGTAATGTTGGTATATCCGCTGGACGATAATATCCGTTTTTTCTCTAAATCCAAGTTCACGGTATTCGCATTCAAATACATACCGGATATCTTCCTCGGAAACATAATATCCACCGCCATCCTCAGCACCATCCTCCAATCGGAGTCTGCCCAGGTCGTAAGTGTCAATCAAACGTGACAAGGCATCGACGCCGAACTGCTGTCGGTATAGGTAAAAGACAATTTCAAATTGGTCTTGAACGGATAATAGATCGGGTTCCGCAAAAAGGATGACTTCATCCACATTGGTTTTATTCAGACCTATGTTTCGAGTGAGTAAGTCAGCAATCAGGTTCTTTACATAGGTTTTGTCACTTATGCTGCCAGAGACACAGCCTTTCAGCGCTTTTCTCATCTCGGCCCGCTGATTGATTCTCCTGCGATATTCTTCTTCATGAAGACCGATATCAGCAAGCTGACTATGACTTATTTCATGCAGCGAGTTCTTCACCTGTTCAGTTAGCATTTCAATCGTAAATGCCTCGCGTTCAGGAGTTCCTGCATTTTTTTGCCGATGGAATGATTTTGTTTTGATCCAGATGTATGTCAAAACAGCTATCACAATAAAACTGATCCCTATCGTATTCCAGAGCATTGGAGGTTCAGGCTCCCCTTTCCAGCCTTTTCAGAACAGTACGTATACCTGCACCGTCCATAATCAGGCGAGCAAGTTCAGCCATACTGGCGGCCATGCTCCCTTTTCGAAAATCTCTATTGTTACTCAATCCTTCAAGCTGCAGATACGTAGCCGTATCCCTCCGATTCACAGCATCCAGAAATGCGGTCGTATAAGGCACAATGGATATGGATCCTTTGTAACCGAAACTTCGGCGAATGTTGTTAAGAGTTGCCCTTGCTTGCGGATCATACTTGTTGATGACTACATGCATGTTTTGGCTACTTAATTTATCAGGTTTGATGTGTTCAAAAAACAATTCCAGATCCCGCATATTTTGTGTCAAATTCACTACAACATAATCCGCTTGAACCAGTAGATCGGTCGCATCCATTCCCTCACGGTCCACATCCAGCAAAACCATATCGTAGTACTCATTCGCCACTTCCAGCAGTGCTTTCAACGTTTCAATATGTTCTTTGGGCGTACGTTCCATCTGGTTAATTCTTCCGGTCAATAAATCTAATCTATCCCGTAGTAGCGGCTTCGCGTAATCCTTCAAATTATGCTTATTGAGGCTTCCGCTTATATGTAATCGTTCTACTGCATCCCAACCACCCTCTTCAAATCTGAACAGACTGTCAGCCTGCCCTAATTCCATAGATGGAAGCGGTGCTTCAATTCCACTGCCGACTGGACCAGTGTTCACTAATAAAACTCGGGTCCTGTATTGAAGTGCCATGGCGTAGGCGCTAATTACTGCACTGGACGTACTACCCGAGCCTGCAAAAGGACTCCAAAACAAAATGTTGCTCATGCTCTCATCCTTTCCGCTTCCTTGATCGCTCGGCGACTTCGAACACTTTCCCATCCAGTCAATTGTTCGAACAAACGACATAGTGATTTTTTGTAACTCCGTGATAAAGGCCCTAACCGCACCCGACGGTGATGTTCATTTTCCAATTTCACCGCAGCCGTCAGTTCATCCCATGGAAGTATCAAAGATTCGCCTGTCCAAACAAAAGGACTTCCTTCCAGATAGGCCCATAGGTAACGTTCATCCAATTTGCAGTCAACTGCATTAATCAGAATGCGCTGAAATGAAAGCTCTGTTGGTAAAGATTGCTCTTCAAGGAGCCGACTCAACCAGCTTTTTCCTCGTTCCAGATTGTAACGTTCATAATCACTCACCCAGACTCGAATATCAGCCGTGAGCCATAATTCTCTTGAGGCGAAATGGGAGGTTTCCATGTCATACAGGACATAATCATAAGAGTCCATACCTTCTCCACTAGCCTCCAGATGACTCTCAACCGCGGCCGAAGTTACAAAGTGACAGGCAATATCAAAACCCTCAAATTCAGTGATGCCCAGTGAATGGTGTCCTTCTCCAACCACATACCCATACTTTTGTTGTAAGGTTCCGTCAACCAGTAACACCCGCTTGCCTGAAGTGGCTAAAATTTTGCACAGATATAACATAAGATCATTTTTTTCACATAATCCAGCGAAAATCCAAGTTTGCACGTGACAATCAACTCCTTCATTCGGGGCATTAGTTCGTTGTTATCAGCATTATATTTTTACATTTTGAATGTCTACTACTCTCCTCCGGTCAACAGACTTTTCTGTTCATCCGTATATGCGGAAGACTCCGTGGATTGACTGTTTCCATTTGTCGACTGCTGATCGCTTCCTGATCCGTCATTCCATATAACTTCGTCCGAAGTATTGTTAGAGCGAGGTCTGCTGTTATGGGATACGGATGATTGTGCAACATCTTGCTCAACACTTTGGGAGGGCGCTGTCATGGATGCAGCCAGAGAGCTCTCAAGGGAACTCCGTACCTGTCTCGTCAACTCCTGTTCTGCCTTTCGAACAATGTTCGGGTCACTTTCAAGCAGTTTCAGCACTTCACTATTGGCAGGGTACGTTGGAATTGCAGATGTCTGGAACTGAGGCTCAACATACGTTAGTGCATAAATTGAAGCTTTATGTAAATAGGCATCTACGATTGCGCTGGACAGCGACAGAATCTCTTCCTCGGTCATGGTAATCCACAACGTCGCTTCATTCAGACGCTCTACTTTCTTCTTGGACAGAAGGATGTAGTCCTGACCTGTTGGAAATTGGATGCGAATGTCTATATTATCGCCTTGTGCAAGTGAAGTGGGTAATAAAACGACCTGCAGTTCACGATTTCTTAGATCTGGCGGTGCTGGCGTGTCTTCATAAACCATTTCGGTTGTTATGGCTGTTCCTTTTTTCAGTTCTATTTTGGCTACTTGCCCATCCATCTGTTTGGTGCTGGACCATAAATTACGTGGCGCTTGAGCATCAGGCACTGCGATAAGCTTAATATCCTCGGGTAAGATCGGTTCTCCTGCTTCAACGTCACGTACCGTTACCCAGCCTTGTGCTCCTGTGTTCCATTGCTGCAGCAGCTCAGCCTCTTTTTGTTCGTAAGCTGAAGCATACTGGGACTCCATTTCAGATTTGGTGTCATTCATTGTAATCACGTTGTAGATGACATATCCCCCGAATAATAATCCTACTGCTCCCGCACCCGTTAGTCCGGCATAGATCATTTGTCGGCTTTGTTTTCTTAATTTGGACAAAAAAGGCTCTCCTTTCACAAGCTGCTCTAATCATGATTTTATTCTTCTTGCAAAAAACGAACGCTTCTTGGGCTGCTGCCCGATCAAATGATTCAAAATATGGGCTAATACCTTGTCTGTCTGAGGATCCCTGTCAAAAGGATCAATGTGCAATGGAAGTCCGTACACACTTGATGTATTCAATGTTCTACGTACACGCTGAACAGCATCTGTGGCTGCAAGCGGCAGACAATAAATCCATTTGTCTCTCGGATAACGATGATGCGAACGAACAAATGCATTAATCTCTGCCTGTTTCCACTCAGCACCTGACCCTACAACAATAGGCAGGTCTGCTCGCAGAAACTCCTCCAGTCGATTCTGATCCTGACCACTCCCCAGATCCATAACGATGAATTGATAGCTGCCACCCAGCAGAGACAAAATATCTGCTCGTCCGGACTGTTTCCAATAGTGCACTCCGTCTACTGCAAACTGTCTGCCTGCCGATAATGGCTTTCCAGCTTGGGCAACTTGCTGAATCCTTGCAAACGATTGGGAGCGCGGCGACATCTCGATGACTGCCACCTTAAACTGTTGTCTCTCCAGGTAATGGCTAATGGCTATGGCTGTATGCGTAACCCCAACACCGGAAGATGCACCTGTCAGAGCAATAACTCTGGTTCCACCGCTAATTGTCAATGTTGTCGATTCATTACTTTCCGTTATTCCAGGTCTTCGAAGCAGTTCCTTGCGGACTTCATCGGCAGATTGGAAACGTTCCTCGGGGTTCTGTCTCAACAATCGCCGAACAACCGGTATGTAAGTGCGATGTACGTCACTGCGTATGGAACTTTCGACGCCTTGTATCCATTCTGTATATGAACCACCCGTCATGAGATAGAGCAGCAATGCTCCGAGCCCATACAAATCCGACCTTGCATCCGTCTGTCCGGTACCGTACTGTTCGGGAGCAGCAAACCCTGCCGTACCCAGTTTCACCGTATCCTCTGTATGCTGAGCCTTGAAGCTGCGAGCAATGCCAAAATCAATCAACCTGACTTCATGGTCCGGGGTTATCATGATGTTGGATGGCTTCAGATCACGATAGATCACTGCTGGATTCAGACCATGCAAATAACTGAGCACGTCAAGTAATTGGAGCACAAAATCTGTCATATGTTCGAGGGGTATCCTTCCGCGACATTGCTTGTGATAATCACTCAGTGTCTGACCCTCAATGTATTCCATTACCAGGTACGTGTAGCCCTCTTCATCCGGTACAAAAAAATCAACAATCAGTGGTAATCTGGGGTGCCTGAGTGATGTCAGAAGGGCAGCTTCCGTCTCCATATTGGACTCGTAAGGTACCGTAACAACACTTTCTTTTATCGCCCAGGTCTTACCTGGCAACTTCATATCTTCTGCCTTATAAACGTGACTCATCCCACCTGTACCCAGCACGGACTCGATTCGATATCGTCCTCCCAGCAGGCTTCCGTGTTCCAGCCTCGCCGGATGTCTCATGTATAATCCTCCTTTCTGCATAACAAAAAAGGGAAAGCTTACCGAAGTGTAACAGTCCGGTTACCCGGACTTGTCCACCTCGGGATGCTTTCCCTTGGAATCATTATGGTTAATATTGGTATCATTATAGTATACGCCACAAGATATTGTAAAGTAGTAAATTTAAAATCTTTACGTGCTTAATATTTAATCATATAAAGTGTTATTTCCTCGCGATTGTGGAACAACTGTTTGGATCGTTGAATCTGCATCCGTGAACGCTCAAACGTATCAATGACTTCCTTGATCAGCGCGAGTGGTTTCTTATGCAGCAGTTTCACCGTAACAACCGCTGTTCCACCGGATTGAAGACTGTATAACAAGTCCGAAACGAGTCGGCTCATCAACTTGGGACTCCAGCTCATGTCACAGACAAGCAGGTCAAATTCACCTTCACGGAACCGTACATCACCTGCATTCTTTTTCAAAAACGTAAGTTTGGGCGATTCCAGAAGTGTGGCATCCATTTTGGCCGGGTCCACTGCTGTGACTTCTAGTCCTCGTTCTAGCAAAAAGGAAGTCCAACCACCAGGGGCAGCACCAATATCAAGCGCCTTGTGAAACGATGCAAAATCAATGCCAAACGTCTGCTCTGCCTCAAGCAGCTTGAATTTGGCTCGCGAGATCTGGCCTTCCTCTTTTTGAAAGCGTACAGCTCCCCCGCTCCAGTCGGAAAGGTTCTGATCAGGTCGTGATATCCCAGCATACAATGCATTATCTGCCGCGAACACAGAAATAACAGAGTCCGCATCGCGAACAACCCACTCACAGCCTAGTGTATCCAGCTTTTCGGTCAACCATTGCTTTAATGAAGCGGCGTTCTCCAGCCAAAATGAACCTTCCGTTTTACGGACCTGTAGTGCCACTTTGGTTCCGGTCAACTCCGTATGGTTTGTAATAAAGGCAATCAGTTTCTCCATAGCCAGATCAGAATCTTCCGTATTCTCCTGAAACTGTACAGGCTGAATGTGACGTAAAAACGTTGGATTTTCCTCAAGGAGTTTGATCGAAACCTCTTCTTCTGTTACCGGTAAGCCCGCAAGAAGCACTTCACCCGGTACAAGTACCGTGCTCTTAACAGCACCAAATGTACGGCGCAGTTCTTCCTGAGCATAAGGTGCAAAGCCATGATTGGCTGTGCAGATAAAACGGGAGAAGTTCCCTTCTCCGCTAGACGACTGTGTACTCAACTTGTGTTACCCTCCAGAACGTACGCGAATCCATGGTCGATCGTGATCCCACTGAATGTCGACCGGAATGTCGTACGTATGCTTAATTGTATCCTGTGTCAGAACATCATGTTTGTTTCCTGCTGCAGCAATACGACCTTCGCGAATCAATGCTACATGTGTAAATAAGGGCATGATCTCTTCTACATGATGCGTTACATATACTACTGTTATATTGCGCTGACGAAGTCGGTCGATTTCAGCCAACATTTTTTCCCGTTCATACAGATCGAGTCCAGCGCACGGCTCGTCCATAATTAATAACTTAGGATCCGCCATCAATGAACGTGCCAGCATGACTTTTTTTCGCTCGCCCTGGGAAATTGTACCCAGCGGGTGGTTAGCCAGTTTAGCAAAGCCCATGTCATCCAGAAGATTCAAGGCTCTGGTCTTCACTTCATCGGGAATGGTCTGATAAAAACGCAAAAAGGCAAATGCACCTGTCGCAACGACCTCCCAGACCGGATCTCGCAGTGTCAGTTTTTCAATCAGCGTTTGACTGATGTAACCTATCTCTTTTCTGACTTCACGAACGTCACATTGCCCATATAAGTTCCCCAGCACCTCAATACGCCCTTGACTGGGGAACATATATCCATTCATCATTTCCAGCAGCGTTGTTTTTCCTGAACCGTTACGTCCCAGAATGACCCAATGCTCGCCCTGCTCAATATGCAGATGAACGTCATCCAGGATCTGATTATCCTCACGGCGAAGAGAAACATGCTCCATCGAAATAATCCTCATTTTAGGACCGCCTTTCGAATTTCATTTAGCAGGTGCTCCACCGAGGACATTCGATAAATCATTTTAGGTACGTCCTGCTCACCATCAAAGAGCATCACTGCAGGTACGCTTGAAATTTTAAACTGCTGCACAAGATCCGGAATATCATGAATATTCATTTCAAATAATGTGTTCTCAGGCAGCAAATGCTCCGCGATTTCCAGCATTCTTCTCGCTGCAGCACAAGTACCGCATAAAGGGGTGTAGATAAATACAGCTTGAGGAATACCTTCCCACACACCGCGCATCAAAAGCTTCGTATGAATGGGCTTCATCAGCTGAGCTCTCCCGCAGCAACCCGAAGCATAACCTCACCTGTCATCGGACCGTTGTGTACCTTTACAGTGTCAGGTTTATTGGTATATAACAATTCGTACATCTGACGTTTGCCATACATGCTGGATGTGTGTAAATAGATTTCGCGCGGAAACAGCCCTTCCCGTACAATGGCTGCCGCAACTTCTCCACCATTTGGAGAATCCGGACCCAATTCATAATCCAGGGACAGGATATCCACGTCACCTTCCCTGAGCAGCATCAGACATTCTTCAGCATTGGTAGCCAGGACAAATCCCTTGGGACATGACCGGTAATCATCCAAGAAAACATGCATACAACCACTCCTCTCCCCGTTTACAACCAGGAACGCATGACCTCAATATCCTCTTTGTGCGTCCCATCCTCACCTGTCTCGGTTTCCAACACAACGACAGCCCGTTGGAACTCAGGTGAACTCAACAATTCTTGCATCGCTTTGCTTCCTATAAATCCTTGACCGATTCGCGCATGTCGATCCTTGCACGAGCCCGAAGCATATTTGGAGTCATTAAAATGCACAGCAGCAAGTGCATCCCAGTACCCGAGCTGTCTGCCTTTTTGAACCATATCCCGTTCACTATTGCTGTGCCACATCCCTGAAGCAAAAGCATGACATGTGTCAAAACAAAAAGCAATATGCTCCGGATATTGGCTCAGCTTGCGAATCTGAATCATTTCTTCCATGGTCGTGCCCATTGGACCGTGGTCACCTGCCTGATTTTCGAGCAAGATCTTTGCCTGTCCATTCCAGTCTTCCAAAACCGTATCCAGACAATGGATAAGATTCTGATACCCTTCAAGCGGCTGATCACTCTTAAGATGACCAAAATGAACTACCGTTCCTACTGAACCGCACGCGTCTGCTATATGCAGATCATTCCTTATGGAAGCTACGGTAGCATGAAACCCCGCCTCTCCTCGGGTCATGCCCAAAGCCGGATTCGTCGGATAGGGTGAGTGTGCAATGGACGCAATGCCATGCTCCTCACACCACTCCCGGCACAATTCAGCATTTTTAAGGTCAGGATCTTTCAAGCCAAGGCTCCGGGGGTTCTTCGGAAAATATTGAAATGCCGTTGCCCCCATCTCATATGCCCTCTTGGCTGCTTGTAAAAATCCTCCTCTCGTGCTGACGTGTGCGCCGATTCCGTAATTAGGCCTCATGCTGACAATTCGGACAGAAGAAAGCCTTCTTCCCCGTAATTTCCACTCGTTCAATCGTGCCTCCACAACGTGGACAGCTTTCCCCTTCGCGATCATATACCCGGCATTGCTCATCAAAACTTCCTGTTTTCGTGTCCCCTTGCATCAGCGGCATTTCCATATAACCACCCTCCGATGCTGCTTCACGGAGCACCGATTGCATAGATCGGAACAAACGCTCTGTGAGTTCTGGAGAACTGGCGATGTTCTGTGTTTTGGAACTAGGTCTCAAACCTGCAGCAAAAGCAATTTCATCTGAGTAACAATTGCCTATACCAGCAATAATGTGCTGATTAACCAGGGTCGTTTTGAGCGTTCCGCGGCGTCCTTTCAGCAATGAAGCAAAGCGCTCAGGATTCATGCGTCGATCCAGTGGCTCAGGTCCAAGATCCGACATGGCTTCTTCTGTTTCCTTGGATGTAAGCAGGTGCAAATAACCCAATCGAAGTCCAATAAAGAACAAGATACGATCACCAAATTGAATCTCAACTTGTGTCGACCGATCGGGACGATCTGCCTCAGTCCCCCAGTAAATCATGCCTCCCAGCATGAGATGGAGCACCAGTCGTTTACCGTTTGCCAAATGAAAAATAAGATGCTTAGCCCGGCGCTCGACAAAAATAATACGATTGCCTGTAAGTTCGCGCGTAAATTCCTCTGGCTCTTTATTAATCGATTTTTCCCGATTAACGACAACACCAGTAATAGGTAAATCAAGTATTTCTTCGGACAATAATGTCCGATAGTTTTCCATTTCCGGCAGTTCCGGCATCTGTATCTATCCCTTCTTGGATGCTTGGCTCGCTTGTTGCGACAGCCACTCAATCAGTTTATGCAAATCATCAAACACATGATCAGGACGTATCTTGGTCGCACTAATATGAGTGTCCATATTTTCTTTCGTTGTGACTCCGGTTAATACGAGTAATGTCTCGCATCCAGCTGCTGCTCCTGCTGCAATATCAGTACGCATATTGTCCCCGATCACAGCCACTTCATCAGCCCTTAAATTTAAACGGTCAATCGCGGACTTCATAATAATGCTGGAAGGCTTCCCGATTACAGTTGGTGAAACACCTGTAGCCGCTTCGATCGCAGCACCAATCGTACCTGCTCCTGGAGTCAGGCCATCATCAGAGGGTAGCTGCAGATCTGGATTGGTCAGGATTGATTTTGCTCCATCATTAATCCAGCGCAGTGCCTTGGTTAGTTTTTGGTAGGAAAATTCTCGGTCAATGCCTTGAATGACGTATTCCGGCTTTTCTTCCGTCCTCTGCAATCCTGCTTCATCGATAGCCTGAAGTAAACCAGCTTCTCCAATGCAGGCAACCTTTGCACCAGGAGATTCTTCAGCAACATATTCCGCAGCAGAAACTGCAGAAGTACAAACTTGAGATGCTTTCGCTGGAATTCCCATTTCGTTCAAGTGATCTGCTACCCCTTGCGGGGTACGTGAAGAATTATTTGTTACAAATAAATAAGGTACAGCCTGTTCATTCAGCGTCTGAATAAGCTTGTCTGCGCCTTCAATCCGATGTCTGCCATGATAGAGTGTTCCATCCAGATCGATCAGATAGGCCTTAATCATACAGAGCACTTCCTTTCTTTTAGACCATTAACAATTCATGTCCTTAATTACATTTTGATGTTTTTTTGATCCATAGCTATGTATTTCAAAAAATAATACGGGCTTGCTCGTATGAGCACGCAACACGTCGAACCGAATCGAACCCAGACGTTTTGACTCGCGCGCCTTCTGTACAAGCTTGTCATTTCCTGCGCTTTCCCGGAAAATAATTTAATTCATTTCCCTGCTCATATTGCCCATCCTACACGCTTTCCGATCAGATTGCAAAAGGGACCTCAGGGCCTCTCCCCTTCAGTCCCGCCTGAATTGCCGTCTTTAAACAAACTTTTTTGAAGCCCAACTGCCTTAATTATAACTGAGATCCATTCTGATGATGAATGACAGGAATTAACTGATGCTCATTCGCCAATCTGGAGTTAGGAAAAACGGCCTTTGCCTCGTCCAAAAGGGGCTGCAGCTGTTCATCATCCTTATAACGAGAGCTAAAATGAGTCATAATCAATTCTCCAACATCTGCCGCTCTGGCCGCCTCGGCCGCTTGCTTAGCAGTGCTATGATAGTACTCATGAGCGGTATCGGCCAAATCGTCCATAAATGTTGCTTCATGTACAAGTACATCTGCTTGCTTAGCAAGGGGCAATACATTCGCACACGGTCGTGTATCTCCCAAAATGGTTATCACTTTGCCGCGTTTGGGAGCTCCTAATACATCCTCCGGACGAACAGCTCTGCCGTCATCCAGGGTAATCGTCTCACCACGTTTAAGACGACCAAAAAGAGGCCCCGGCTTCAAACCATACTCTGCCAGCTTGGCTTGATCGAGACTGCCTGGACGATCCTTCTCCGTAATTCGGTATCCGTAGCTGTCGATTCGGTGTTCCAGTAATGCAGACTCTACAATGAAGCTCTCGTCTTCAAACAGCAAACCACCCGTATGCTCAATAATCTTCAACTCATAGTTAATCCGAGACTGACTTAACTCCATTACGGTTGTAATCATACGTTCTGTCCCAGGCGGTCCATAAACCGTTAGGGGCGTCGTCCCTCCCTGGTAAGCTCTGCTTGATAGCAGGCCGGGAAGCCCGAATACATGGTCCCCATGAAGATGGGTAATGAAGATTTTCTCCAACTTACTCAGTTTAAGCGGTGAACTTAAAATTTGGTGCTGGGTTCCTTCCCCGCAGTCAAACAACCACAAAGCTCTTCGCTCATCCAACATGCGGAGCCCAATGGAAGTTACATTCCGCTGCAGTGTAGGTACACCAGCGTTAGTTCCCAGGAAATATAGTTCCATCCGGATTGCACCTCTTTCTGTTGCCAGCAAAAAGCCTCCGACGATGCGGAGGGCTCTGCCTGACCTCTTATTGATTATGCTTTTTCAACATTAAAATATTTGGCTTGCGGGTGACTGAACACCATCGCAGATACGGAAGCTTCCGGCTCCATCATGAAGCCTTCTGTCAGTTCCACACCAATGTCCTCAGGCTGCATCAGCTTGAAGAGTGGCCCCTGATCTTCCAAATCCGGACAAGCCGGATATCCAAATGACACCCGTATCCCTTGATAACGCGCGCCATGACGCTGTTTCATGGTCATGTTCGCCGGATCCGGGAAGCCCCATATATCTCTCATCATATGATGCACCCGTTCTGCTAATCCCTCAGCCACTTCGAGCGCTACAGATTGAAGAGCATGTGATCGAAGGTAATCCCCTTGCTCCTTCCATGCCGTAGATAGTTCACGAACACCGTGACCGGCAGTTACAACCATAAATCCAACGTAATCCATTTCTCCAGATTCCACCGGCTTCAGGAAGTCCGACAGGCACAGGAACGGTTCAACCTTTTGCCGCGGGAATGTGAAGGTATGCAGAATATTGCTTGTATTTTCGGGATCGTAAATGATGATGCTGTTGCCGCTGGATTGAGCCGGGAAGAAGCGATACATCGCATGTGCCTGGATAATTCCATCCCGGACTGCTTCTTGCATAATCCCGTCGACAACCGCTTTGAGATCAGTTGCTTTGGGATCACCCGAAGCGAGCAGCTGTTCCACAGAACCGCGAAGGCCAAGATGGTGACCAAGCAGCATCTGCATATTTACATACGGCAAAATGTGCGACAATGGATAATTACGCAGCGTGTGCCGCTCAAGATCCGGAGGAACGAGAACAGGATTGTCGATTGCGATATCCGACCGTTCGACTCGCGTAAGCTCCGGCAGCGGTTTAACTGTTTCTGCACTGGACGCATCCGCTTCTTTTTCAGCCTCCATCTCCAGCTGCATGACTTCACGGGAAACCGGGTTCATTAGCTTGTTTGCCAGATCCAGACCGTCCATGGCGTCTTTTGCATATACAACCATTCCGTCATATTCAGGACGAATCCGGTTTTTGGTGAATTTGCGCGTAAGTGCTGCTCCGCCCACCATGATAGGCACGTCGATACCCGCTGTACGCAAATCTTGCGCGGTGACAATCATCTGCTGTGCCGATTTGACCAGCAAACCGGACAGACCAATCGCATCCACGTTTTCTTCTCTATATGCTTCTATGATTCGTTCTGGTGGTACTTTTATACCCAAATTAATGATTCGATAACCGTTATTGGACAGGATGATCTCCACCAGGTTCTTACCGATGTCGTGCACATCACCCTTAACCGTTGCCAGAATGATTTTGCCTTTCACAGATGTTTCATTTTTCTCCATGAATTGTTCCAGATAAGCAACTGAGGCCTTCATTACTTCCGCACTCTGTAGAACCTCAGCAACGATCAGCTCGTTATTGTTAAACAGTCGGCCTACTTCTTCCATTCCCTGCATGAGCGGCCCATTGATGACTTCAAGCGCTGAGTATTTGGCAAGAGCCTGTTCCAGATCTGGCAACAATCCCTCTTTGCTGCCTTCGACAACATAAGAGGCAAGACGCTCTTCTAATGAAAGATTCGAAATCTTTTCTTTCTTCTCAACCTTTTTGTTCCGGAATGCCGCTACGAATGCAGCGAGTGTTTCGTCATTCGTATTATAGAGCAGCTCTTCCGACAATCTGCGTTCTTCCTCCGGGATGGAAGCATAACGTTCCAGCTTCTCCGTGTTAACAATCGCGTAATCGAGTCCGGCCTTCGTACATTCATACAAAAACACAGAGTTCAGGACTTCCCGACCGGCCTCTGGCAATCCAAATGAGATGTTACTGATACCAAGAATCGTATGACACTCAGGCATAGCTTCCTTGATAACCCGAATCCCCTCGATGGTTTCCTTGGCAGAACCAATATACTGCTCATCTCCGGTACCAACAGGGAATACCAACGTATCAAAAATCAGGTCTTCAGCCTTCAATCCATATTTGTTCACCAGGAGATCGTATGAACGCTTGGCAACCTCCAATTTATCTTCACGACTAATGGCTTGACCACGTTCATCGATCGTACCAACTACAACGGCTCCGCCATATTTGTGGATAAGAGGAGTCACAAGCTCGAATTTCTCTTCCCCATCCTCAAGGTTAATGGAGTTAATTATCGCTTTACCTTGAGAGTACTGAAGAGCAAGATCGATAACCTTTGCGTCGGTTGTATCAATCATCAGCGGAACTTTTACTTTTTTGACGACCAATTCGAGGAATTTTTCCATATCCTCAGCTTCTTCGCGGTCCGGGTCCTGCACACAAACGTCGACAACATGTGCACCATTTTTCACCTGAGCGCGTGCAATTTCGGAAGCTTCCTCATATTTCCCTTCAACAATCAGGCGCTTGAATTTCCGAGATCCAAGCACGTTGGTCCGTTCACCAACCATATATGGACGATTGTCCTGCTCTATATACACCGGATCAATACCGGATAATGCTGGCGGATGTGTTCCGTTCATTTCTCTTGGGGGGTACTTGGCAAGCGTATCACGCATCGCCCGAATATGTGCTGGAGTTGTACCACAGCAACCTCCGGCGATGTTTAACCATCCCTGTTCGGCAAATGCTCCAATTTTCTGAGCGAGTGAATCAGGTGATTCATGATAATTACCATTTTCATCGGGCAGACCCGCATTCGGATAACAGCTGACTGCTACTGAAGCCATTCCGGAAAGAGAACGAATGTGGTCACGCATAAACTCCGGGCCTGTAGCACAGTTTAGTCCCACTGAAATTGGGTTAAGGTGTTCTAGGGATATATAAAAGGATTCGATGTTCTGACCCGCAAGGGTTGTGCCCATCGGTTCTATTGTCCCTGAGATCATCAAAGGGAGCTTAATTCCGCTCTGCTCGAATGCTTGCTGGATACCTATGCTGCCAGCTTTGACATTAAGGGTATCCTGCGAAGTTTCAAGCAGCAGCGCGTCAACGCCTCCCTCAATTAAAGCGAGCGCTTGCTCGGAATAACTGTCGATGAGCTCTTGGAACGTTACGCCACCCGTAACCGAGAGCGTCTTCGTTGTCGGTCCCATCGCACCTACCACATAACGTGGAGAATCTGGAGTCGAAAAGCGATCTACCGCAGCTCTCGCAATTCGAGCAGCTTCGAGGTTAATCTCGCGAGCACGATCCTGGATGTCATATTCGGCCAATACAACCGAAGTAGCTCCAAATGTATTGGTTTCGATTAAATCTGCACCAGCTTCCAGATATTCTTCATGAATGCGCTGGATGAGTTCTGGACGTGTAAGTACCAACATTTCGTTACATCCATCCAGATCATCTCCGCCAAAATCTGCACCAGTGAGATCAACTTGTTGAATCATGGTCCCCATCGCACCGTCGAGGATTAATATTCGTTGTTTTAATGCATCATGTAGACTAAGCTTATCCAATATCTTCACCCCCGCAAAACGTTAAATCTTAGTTTAACAGAAACTTACTTATTGTGAAAGATCGGTTTTATTCAGCTGTATGGCGGGTTTCAGACGATCAGGGTCGAATTTGCGAATCGACAAAAAGGTAGACATCCGATATAATATCTATTAAACCAAGTGGAAAAGAGGGAAAGAACATGGCTGAAATTGTGATCAGAAATACGAACGAACGTATCACTGGAGACGAAAATGTTCGAAATTTCTTGGACAAATATGAAGTACTTTATGAAAAATGGGATGCATCCAAATTAAGTGCTGAATTGCAAAATAACTTTGGATTGACTGACGATCAGAAAAACCAGGTTTTGGAAACCTTTGATTATGAAATCAAAGACCTCGCTGCACGTCGCGGATATCAAATCTGGGATGTCATCACCCTCTCCGAACAAACGCCAGATATCGAAGAAAAATTGGCAAAGTTCGAAGAAATCCACACACATGCCGAAGATGAAATCCGTGCCATTGTTGCGGGAAAAGGGATCTTTGTTATCAAAGGTACTGATGATGTAGGTTACTTTAATGTAGAATTGTCTCCTGGAGACGTTATTTCCGTACCCGAAAACACGCCGCATTTCTTCACTTTGATGGAGAACAAACAGATTATTGCTGTCCGTCTCTTTATCGAAAAAGACGGCTGGGTTGCTGACCCATACCCGGATCCTACGTTTATTAAGCAGGCCTAATCTTATATTACGAATATCGTTCATTCAACAAACCCCTGTTCATTTTGAACAGGGGTTTGTTGCGGTTTGGATTATTATACAACATGAGATGGATTATATAAAATAATGTGGATACTTTGCTTTGACCGTCTCCTGTTCAACAACGACCAGTCTAAGGTGAGCTTCCATCACCTTCATCGCTTGTTCTGTTTGGCGCTCCTTGATGAGCTGGTAGATTTCCTTGTGTTGGGAGATAATAATTTCGGAATTAATGTCTTCGGACAAGCGAAGGATGCGCAGACGATTAAACGGAATATTAAGCTGCTGAAGCATTTTCCACGTTCTCATTTTTCCCGTTCCCTGAAACAGGATCTGATGAAACTCCTCATCCAGTTCAAACAGTCGATAGAAGTTATTCTTATCCATGCACACTTCCTGCATGGCGATATTGGTTTCCAATCTGAATTTGAATTCTTCTGCAAATGAGGCACACGCCAGCGCTACAATTTCCTTTTCTATTTTTTCTCGCATAAATCTGCCTTCTTCCACATGCTCCAGATTAATATGTGAGACGATTGTTCCGCTCTGCGGGATAATATCCAGAAGTTCCTCTTCAGCAAGCTTCATGAAAGCTTCGCGAACAGGTGTTCTGCTAACCTCAAGTTCATCCGCTATTTCTTTCTCTGAAATCTTCGTACCAGGCTTAAGCTCAAGGTGCAAAATTCTTTCCTTTATCAGCTCGTATGAATAAGCCCGGGTCGAACCTCTGATCTTTTGATTAAGTGACATTCCTTAACCTCTTCCTCTCAGCCGTATTCATTTATCTTAGCATAAATTGCCGTTTCACTAAAATGAGCTCAGCGAAACGGCAATCGATTAAACTTTGTCTATCATGTTACTGCTGTTTGTTCTCTTTATACTTTTTGTACGTATCGTTGGAAATCTGCAGGTACTGAGACAACCCTTGTCCTTCCAATTCCTGTACAAATGCATCGAACTCGTCAAGACTGCGTTCGCCCAGAATAAATTTAAGTGTATTTTGATCCGAGTAGTCCTTAAGTGGAGTACTAAGCAATGTTACCTGTTCACGGTCAATGTCTGAGTACGGAATCGGCGGTTCAGCCGGAATAACTTCTTTGGTCTCCTTCATGTCCTGCTGGAATTTCAATTCTTCTTCACTAAACATGGAGTGCAGCAGATCCGTTGTTCCACCATAAGCAAACACGCCACCAGAGAAACCGTAATCAATACGCAGATCTTTTGTACCTTTAGGATTCAATCCATTATAGTTCACATCATCCGCAAGCTTGCGAACCCCATCCTGTTTCGTGAAGGTCTCTCCTTCAACTCCCCATTTGGCGAATTCCTGTCCTTCATCACTGTAGTATAACCAGTCAATAAATTGCATTGTGGCTTTGAAATTCTCACTTTCTTTGATTTTACCGGAAATCATGACACCGTTTTCAAGTCTCGATCCAGACATTAATTGTCCTTTCGGACCACCTGGAACCGTAATTTTAGCAATGGAGAACTTTCCTTCACCCAACGTTTTATTCATATCATTGCGATGCAGTACTAACGTTTGAGAGTTACCGTTAATGATAAACGACTTGCCAGAGACAAATTTTTGTGTCGCTTGATCATCATCTTGAGTGAAACTTTCCTTGTCCAGCAATCCTTCTGACACCATTTTGTTGAAGTAGGTCAGCATTTCTTTGTACTCAGGAGTAGTGGATGTATATACGAATTCATCCTTGTCTTCCTTATACGTAAGACCATTGCCGAAGCCCCAACCGCCCTTGGTTCCAAAACCAGCAGCCGCAATATTTAACGTACTGTTAAATTCAAATCGGTCCGAGAACGGAATCGAATCTGGGTAGATCTCTTTCAACTTCTTGGCAGCATCATATAGTTCATCCCATGTCGTTGGGATAGGAATGTTGTTTTCCTCGAAGACATCCGTTCTAACAATCAGTGTATAGTCTGGCCATACTTCTTCATGCAAACCAGGGAGAACATAATACTTCCCATCTTCCTGACGGAGACCCTCCAGTTCATCCTCAAGTCCCCACTTCTCTACCTTGTCCTTGAAATTAGGCATCAAGTCAACATAGTCACTTACGGGCAATACGGCTCCAGAGGATACGAAGGCAGATTCTTCACCCGGATAGGTTTTAGGGATTACGAGAGGTGCATCTCCCGAACTGATCAAAAGAGATCTTTTTTGCGGATAGTCAGACATCGGTACAATGGTGGGATCCAACGTCACACCCGTCAGCTCAGTGATTTTTTGGAAAAGCAACCAATCTTTCTTGTATGGATATGCTGGCTGATCACTATAAAGTATGGATAAGTTGAATGGCTCTGAGGCTTTAAACGTTTCACCCACTCCGTAGGACTCCATAGCCCCTTTGGATTCGGGTTCTGCCTTTTCGGTTCCCGCTCCGCTGCTGCATGCTGCCAAAACGACACTCATCATTGTTGCCAAAACCATCTTGCCTACAAGCTTGCGTGGTCTCTTTTTCATTCCGTTGTCCCCCTGCATGTGGTTTAGATTGGCCTTGCGTCTAAGAGATGTTAACTATATGCACTTGGAATTACTGCTTAACAGATCCCAACATGATACCGGTTACAAAGTATCTTTGCACAAACGGATAAATCGTAAGGATAGGCAGAATCGTAAGTACCATCGTTACCGACTTGATATTAGCTGAGATTTGAGTCAAATTATCAGCCGACGCTCCAGCAGAAGCTCCTCCTGTTGCACCTGCAATCATATTGCGCAAATAGATGGTCACAGGGAACAGTTCCTTTTTGTCGAGATACAGGAATGCCGGGAACCATGAGTTCCAGTGTCCCACTGCGTAGAACAGAACCATTGTAGCCATTACAGCCTTACTTAGCGGCAATATGATACGAAGTAAAATACCATATGTGTTCAAACCGTCGATGGCTGCTGCTTCCTCCAGCTCCTCGGGCATGTTCTCGAAAAATGATTTCATAATTAACATGTTATAAATACTGATTGCTCCCGGTACAACCAACGCCCACATCGTATTGTTCATGCCAAGGGAATTAATCAAGACGTAGTTTGGAATCAATCCGCCACTGAAAAACATGGTGAACACGGCAAACATTGTCCAGAACTTGCGTCCCATTAATCTCTTTTTGGAGATCGCATACGCGAAAATGGTTGTCATGAACATGGATATCAATGTACCTACCACAGTGTAGATAATCGTATTTTTATAATTGGTCCAGAACATGTTATCACGCGAGATTGTCTTGTAGGTTTCCACATTAAAACCTCGCGGGATGATGCTGACTTTCCCTGAATTGATATAGGATTCACTACTGAAAGATTGTGCTACAACATTCAGGAATGGATAGAGTGTGATGAACACCACGAGCAGCAAAAAGATGGTGTTAAATACTTTGAAGACTTTGTATGATTTTGATTCCTGCATGTTACCCCTCCTTTACCACAAGCTTCGCTGTGTTAGTCTGCGTGAAATTGCATTTACCGAGAATACCAAAATCAGTCCGATGAGTGATTCGAATAATCCAATCGCAGTAGCGTAACTGAAGTTGCTGGATTGCAAACCTACACGATACAGATAAGTGGAAATCACGTCTGATGTATCATAGATAAGCGGATTGTAAAGGAGGAGAATCTTCTCAAATCCGACAGCAAGAAAATTACCCATATTCAGAATTAACAATGTAACAATCGTTGGCAAAATGCCTGGTATGGTTACATGGATCGTCTGTTTCCAGCGATTCGCACCGTCAATTCGTGCAGCTTCATACAAAGAATCATCGATTGTTGTTAATGCGGCAAGATACAAAATGGCTCCCCAGCCCATGCCTTGCCAAATTTCAGAGGTTATATAGATTGTTCTGAACCATTCAGCGCGCTGCATAAAAGGAATGTTGTCTCCGGTAAAGAATGCAACCAAGCCATTAATAGATCCATTCACTGCCGTTAGTTGCAAAATCATACCAGCTACGATAACGATCGATAAGAAATGCGGCAGATAAGATGCAGTCTGAACGAACTTTTTGAAGCGTTTACTTTTTACTTCATTCAAAAGCAGAGCAAAGATAATGGGAACCGGGAAAGTGAAGAGTAATGCAAGCCCGCCCAACATGAGTGTGTTCCCAAATACTTTCCAGAACGTGGGGTCCTGTACGAACATCTGAAAATACCTTAACCCAACCCAAGTTTCACCAAAAATGCTGCCTCCCGGTACAAATCTTCTAAAGGCAATCACGTTACCAATCATGGGCCCGTATTTAAAAATTATCAGATAGATCACTGGAAGTATTAATAGTGAATACAGCTGCCAATCTTTGCGGAGTAAGGCTCCAGCTGTTCTTAACCTGCTTTCTTTGCGTAATGAGGTCATCGTAAGCGTGGTTTTAGCAGTTTCTGACTTCATATCTGATTCACTCCGATCAAATAAACTTGATAAAATCAAAAGTACTTTATGACAGCTCCCATCTTCACTTCTTTCTATCGAAGACCTTGCAGAAATTTCACCCCCACTGCATAATAGATATTTGGTAATGTAAGCGATATCAATTTAAAGTAGTTTAATGGATATACTTAGGTTCAGATGGTTATTTTATTGCTCAATCTCATGAGTACCTGTTGTATTCCAAAAATTAATATTTCCCAAAACTATGTAAAGCGCTTACAATATACATAAAAATAATAAAGCAATAACTTCTGATTCCATAACCTGGATATGCCAAAAGAGTACTGCTTTTAAATGATTCCCATACTAGTCATACTAGTATGTTAGTTACATTCTAAAACAGCAGTCCCAACATTTCAATACCTTTTTTTATTATTTTTGAATATTTCTTCATTACACTGTTGTTTTAAAGTTTCAACCAAACCAAAAAACATTGATAACCCATGAATGATTTTGCCTCATTCACCGAGGTTATCAATGTTTTAAAATGCACCATTGTTCACTTCTGAAATAATCAGAAATTAGCAATGATACGATCTAATTCTGATAAGTGCTTAATCTCATGATCGGGTACATACGACTCCGAGTTCACTTTGTTCTCCCGATTAATCCAGACAGACTGGATTCCTGCTGACAAAGCTCCGCGGATATCCGTCGTGAGTTTATCTCCAACCATCAAGCCTTCTTCTGGTTTTACTCCAAGTTTGCTGAGCGCATGTTCAAAGATAGATGGGTCCGGTTTTCCTTTTCCAAAAGTACCCGAGATGATGATCTCATCGAAGAAAGGAGCCAGTTCAGGCACACCATCCAACTTCTCTTGCTGCAGAGCAGGACAACCATTCGTCAAGAGCAACAGTTTGAATTTTCCCTGCAATTGACGCAATGTGTCCATCGTTTCCTCATAAACATGAGGTCTGGATCTTCGCTCTGCTCCGAAATGCGCGGCTAGACGCTCAGCCAAATCTTCACGGTCCACTCCCAGCTTCAATAAACCACGACGCCAGGACTCCTTACGATATACAGGGGCAAGCTGCTCCAATTGACGGAATTCCGGCTGGTCACCACCTGTAAAATTAGCCCAAAGTCCTTCAAACGGATTGATACCAATCATTTTGGTGAATGGAAAGGTTTCATATGATTCATAAAGACTACGAGCTTCATTACGAACAGCTTCTTCCAATGCCTCAGCATCAACGCCGGTTTCTTGTGAAGCAAGCAGGCAAGTTTCGTGGAATGCTTCCCGCACACTGCGTTCATCCCACAATAAAGTATCATCCAGGTCGAACAAAATCGCTTTTAATGCCATTCCGATCATCTTCCCCTTTGTGAATAATTACTTTTTCTCGTCTGTTTCTACAGTAATCTGATGTGCTTTGGCAAATTTCAGAAGTCGTTCAGAAATGGCATCTGTATCATAGCGGTTCAACAGTTTAGTGAACACCCATCTTTTTCCACGGCTGTTATGTTCGATAACTACCGTTCCCTGTTCGAATCTAAACTTAACGATGTCATCTACTCCAATGGAGCGTTCCCGATTCCCTTTGGTTGTTATAATCCGGTTGCTCCCGATTTTGATGTAAGGACGGCGAAGCATAAAAATTACAGCCAAAAATACATACAACAGCATCGTAACCCAGTCCCATGTTGTCATCGGAGCTTTAACAAGAAATGTGCTCATAAACAGATACAAAAACGCAAGTCCAATGAGGAAAATAGGAAACAGAAGACTGCGTCCTTTGAAAATGTCCTCACCAGGCGTACCCGAAATCGGCTGACCATTTTTTTTGCGCTGCTGATTCAACTGCTTTGAATTTTTCCGAACCGTTCTCTCGAACGAACGAGCCATGAGAATCCCCCTTATGTCATCTTTGTATCGGCTTACAAAATTCGCAAACCGACATTCCCCCTATAAATTTGCATTCTCAAAATAAAAGGAAGAAACCTAAATATCATTACGATATCTTTAGGTTTCCTTAGTGTTTGAGTTTGCCTTGGTGGCCTTGATCTTTCTCATCATCTACAATTTCAATGGACTCCAGTTGCTGTCTGAAGTTACTGCGGATGTTGTTTAAGTAAATTTCTCTAAGTTTAGCACGTTCGGCAAGTTCTTCCTCTGAAAGTCCAGTGGACTTTTGTTTACGAGCCAATTCATTGATGCGTGCTACCAGGCTATCTATATCCAAGCTTGTCCCCTCCAAAAATACAAAGTCATACTAACTTTGACATGATCGAGGCTGCTTGTCAAGGCTGCTACTTACTCGCTCAACTGAATCATGATTTTAGGGGTTAAACTGAGGCAAAATTAGAACCTGCCCAGCTTGAATTGAAGTCGTTTGAAGCTGGTTAACTTTCTTTATTGCTTCTATATATACACGCGTATCCATATTTTCCGGTTTATGCTCCAAAGATAAGCTCCATAATGTCTCACCCTGGGATACTGCTATTTTGCTGCCAGGAAGAACATTGTTCTCATCACCTGCAAACACAGTCAATACAGTGCTGCAGCCTATAATTATGATTAACGATGCCATAATCAATTTCAACATCCATGTTGGCATCTTGGCTTCTGCAAACCATTGTTTAACGTTACTTATGTTAGACTTGACCGCTTCCGAATTCACCGGTTCGTAAATACTTTGATAAGTGGAATATCTCATATTAATCGTCCTCCAAACGTTTGTTCCTATCTGTTAAAATCAATATAACACGAACACTTGTTTTGTACAACAGATTTTTAGAACAATTGTTCGCTTTATTTTGAACTCCAAATTTTCCGTAAATCTCTAGGTGAATTTTAACTCGTTTTTTTACTATTGTTAGATTTGTAGGACTATACGAATTAATGACTCAAAAACATTGATTTTATCGGATTTTATTTAGAACTTATGTTTGTACGAACGGAGGTTCTATGTTATAATTTTCCCAAACGTTACTAAAATGGGGTTGATACGGTATGTCGAAGATATCCAGCAGGCAGCAAGCTATTCTGGAGTTTATACGCAATGAAGTCCGGTTGAAGGGATATCCTCCTTCCGTACGTGAAATTGGAGAAGCGGTTGGACTGGCTTCCAGCTCTACGGTTCATGGACATCTGGACCGCTTGGAGAAGAAAGGTCTCATTAGACGTGACCCTACTAAACCGAGAGCCATTGAGTTATTAAGCCAAGAGGAATCAGAACACTCCCATCAGTTTGCACACAGTGTTGCTCGCATTCCTGTCGTAGGTAAAGTCACTGCAGGGGTTCCGATTACCGCAACAGAGAACATTGAGGATTATTTCCCGCTACCGACACATTATGTTGGAGAACAGAAAGTGTTTATGCTCTCTGTTGTGGGTGACAGTATGATCGAAGCAGGAATTGTCAATGGAGATTACGTTATCGTACGCCAGCAGCAAACGGCAGATAACGGAGATATTGTCGTTGCGATGACTGAAGATGACGAAGCTACAGTTAAAACATTCTACAAAGAAAAAGACCACATTCGTCTTCAGCCTGAGAATGCAACATTTGAACCACTTCGTTTAAAACATGTTAGCATTTTGGGTAAAGTGATTGGCCTTTTCCGTGATATTCACTAGTCTTTCTTCCAACAGCAAGTCAGCTGAACTGTAATGACAAAAAGAGGTTGCCCTGTTCAACAGGACAACCTCTTTTTTTATAGGCTATATTTCGACTTCATTCATTCCATTTGTTATCGTTTGAGAATGCTTTTGTGATGGGAGAACACTTCAAAGCTTTGCTGACCATGATAAGACCCCATGCCACTCTCTCCTACACCGCCAAACGGTAAATAATGTGAAGTCATATGAGACAACGTATCATTAATGCACCCTCCACCGAAGGATACTTGATCCAAGACCTGATTCTGCAGCTCCTCTTGCTGCGTGAACAGGTATAGCGCCAGCGGTTTGGGACGGCGCACAATCTCAGTGAGTAGAGGATTAAGATCCTCGTAAGTCATTACCGGTAAAATGGGACCGAATATCTCCTCTTGCATAACAGGTGAATCCCAGTCCACATTTCCTACCAAGGTAGGTTCAATCAGCAGCTGATCCCGATCAGAGCGACCACCAATCAGAGCTTGACCATCTTCTAGGAATACAGACAGTCGATCAAAGTTACGTGTGTTGACGATATGGGGAAAATCAGGATTTCCCATGACATCCCTACCGAATTTATCTTGAATCTCCTCACGAATCTCTTCAATGAGTTTATCGTGTACGTCTTGATGTACAAGCAAGTAATCTGGAGCAACACAGGTCTGACCAGCATTCAAGAACTTGCCACGAACGATCCGCTGAGCTGTCAGCTTCAAATCGGCGTCTTTATGAACAATTACAGGGCTTTTCCCACCCAATTCAAGCGTTACAGGCGTAAGATGCTCTGCCGCTGCTTTCATAACAATGCGACCTACACCCGTGCTGCCTGTGAAGAAAATATAATCAAACTTCTCTTTCAACAAGGCTGTGCTCGTTTCGACTTCACCTTCCATGACAGCTACATATTCCTCAGGGAAAATATCCGTGATCAGGTCATACGTTAGACGTGACACTGCCGGCGTTAATTCAGAAGGCTTAATAACAGCACAGTTACCGGCTGCAATTGCACCAATCAAAGGACCAAATGCCAGTTGGAACGGATAGTTCCATGGCGCAATAATGAGAGCAACTCCATATGGTTCTGGATAGATCGTGCTTGTACCATCAGGGATAACAGCACTTGTTGGCACTGCTCTAGGAGCCGCCCATTCCTTAAGGTGTTCTAGTGCAAAATCCAGTTCACCCAAAACGATGCGAATCTCAGAGTTATAGGCCTCTGTTTCCGATTTATTTAGATCAGTATGCAATGCGTCCAATATCCGTTGCTGATATTTCTCTATCCCTTGTCTTAATTGCTGAAGAGCATGAATCCGATTTTCAATATTTTTAGTTTGTCCTGTATAAAAGAAGGCCCGCTGACTTGCAACGAGTTGTTTCGCTTGTTCCATATTAACATCTCCAATTAATGATTTAAAATTAAATTGCTAAAAATATAATTGAATTATACCTTATTTATATGAAATTATCAACATATCAAAACGGTTGTTCTCTGGAAAATATGTATCTTCTCTCTTACTATTATATGTACACTATTAAATGCTGCTATTTTGTTAGTAAACTACTCACCTGTGTGTCCCATAATGTAATTCATCAAAAAAAACCCTTGGCACTATTGCGCCAAGGGCTTTCCATATTAGTACAACGTAATGTATTGATCGCGTTCCCATTGGTGGACTTGTGTACGGTACATATCCCACTCAATTTCTTTCAGCTCGTAGAAGTGAGCCAGGGCGTGATCGCCAAGTGCATCACAGATGACTTCGCTGCGGATCAATTCGTTCAAAGCTTCTTTCAGGTCAGCTGGCAAGCTTGGAATGCCTTCTTCCACACGCTCTTCTTCTGACATAATGTAGATGTTACGGTCAATCGGAGCTGGTAAGGAAAGCTCACGTTTGATTCCGTCCAATCCTGCTTTCAATAAAACAGCCAAAGCCAAGTAAGGGTTAGCAGCCGGATCCGGGTTACGAACCTCTACACGTGTACTCAGACCACGCGAAGCTGGAATACGGATCATTGGGCTACGGTTACTGGCCGACCATGCTACATAACAAGGGGCTTCATAACCTGGTACAAGACGTTTGTATGAGTTCACAGTTGGGTTAGTAATTGCTGCAAACGCACGCGCATGCTTCAGCGTTCCAGCCATGAAGTGACGTGCAGTTTTGCTGAGACCCAGCTCGTCCGACTCGTCAACGAATGCATTCGCACTACCTTGGAACAACGATTGGTTGCAGTGCATACCGGAACCGTTCATACCAAACAATGGTTTTGGCATAAAGGTAGCATGTAGACCATGCTGACGTGCAATCGTTTTAACAACGAGTTTGAACGTTTGGATCTGGTCTGCTGCTTTAAGAGCATCAGCATATTTAAAGTCGATCTCATGCTGACCTGGAGCTACCTCATGGTGGGAAGCTTCGATCTCAAAGCCCATTTCTTCAAGTGTGATAACGATGTCACGACGACAGTTTTCACCAAGATCTGTAGGCGCCAGGTCGAAATATCCACCTTGGTCATTCAGTTCGTTAGTCGGGTTTCCTTTTTCGTCTGTTTTGAACAAGAAGAACTCTGGTTCAGGACCGACATTGAAGGAAGTGAATCCCATTTCTTCGGCTTCCTTCAGGTTTCGTTTCAAGATGCCGCGTGGATCTCCCGGGAATGGGTTGCCATCCGGCAAATAAACATCACAGATTAGGCGAGCAACACGGTTCTCAGCTACCCAAGGGAAAATCAGCCAAGAATCGAGATCCGGATAGAGGTACATGTCGGATTCTTCAATACGCACATAACCTTCAATGGAAGAACCATCAAACATCATTTTGTTATCCAAAGCCTTGGTCAATTGGCTTACAGGAATCTCAACGTTTTTGATAGCTCCAAGCAAGTCGGTAAATTGCAATCGAACGAATCGTACGTTTTCTTCTTTAGAGATGCGGAGAATGTCTTCTTTTGTATAACTCACGATACCTCTCCCTTTCTTTTCTGCTTATTTGGCTTGCATGTTATATTTGTACATTAGAAAGTCCAACGGGTCAAGGAGTCTGCCATCACAACTGCATGATTTCCCCTCACTCGCCAAGTTATGCGAACTTACTTTTTATTAAAAAATCGGGAAAGCTCTCCCTGAATGAGAGATACTTGTCCAGGTCTCTTACCCGAAACCAGCTGTTGCTTCAATAAACGGTGCAGCTGTGTATCCGACAGTTCTCTGCGCTTCACTTCAGTATCTGCGGTGATGACTGTCGCTTCTTCGGATTCCTTGGATACCGGATTCATAACCTGCTTGATGCCGGCAATGTTAACGCCTTTTTCGATCAAAGCCTTGATCTCCAGCAATCGTTCTACGTCATTAAAGGAAAACAAACGTTGGTTACCTGATGTTCTTGCCGGTACAATCAAGCTGTGCTGCTCATAATATCGAATCTGACGAGCGGACAGATCCGTAAGTTTCATAACAATACCTATCGGGAATAAGGCCATATTTCTGCGAATTTCGTCACCCATGTTCATCAACCTTCCAGTCATCTATTCTTCACCCTATTGTACATTTAGTTATTACTAAGTGTCAATGACGTGTTAGATAAACTCACAATAATTTACGATCTTTCATTGTTTGTAGCGCCATCAAAACGCCATATTTAACATGAGAGTAGGTTAATCCCCCCTGCATGTAGCCAATATATGGCTCTCGAATAGGTGCATCCGCTGACAACTCCAGACTTCCGCCCTGTATAAACGTACCTGCCGCCATAATGACAGGATGTTCATAACCAGGCATGTCCCATGGCTCAGGAACAACATGACTATCCACTGCAGCAGCCCGCTGAATGCCCTGTACAAAAGCGATGAGATGCTCCGCGGAGGAGAATTGCACAGCTTGGATCAAATCTGTGCGTGTCTCATTCCAAGCAGGTTTGGTTACAAATCCTGAAGCAGCAAACATTGCAGCAGCAAAGGTACTGCCCTTAATCGCTTGTCCCACAATTGTCGGCGCCATGTAAAGTCCCTGATAGATCCCACGGGTCGTTCCCAACATGGCACCAACCTCACCACCTATGCCAGGTGCAGTCAAACGATACGCTGCCAGTTGTACATACTTTTCCTTCCCGCATATGTAACCCCCGGTTTCAGCAAGGCCTCCGCCAGGGTTTTTGATTAGTGAACCTGCCATCAGATCTACCCCGACCTCTGTCGGTTCGCGTTTCTCAGTAAATTCGCCATAACAGTTATCCACGAACACGATAACATCTTCTTTAATAGCCTTCACCCGTTTTACCATATCTGCGATCTCATCAATACAGAAGGAAGAACGCCAGTCATATCCACGTGAACGTTGGATACCAATGACTTTGGTTGAAGCAGTAATACTCCCCTGAACTGCATCCCAATCGACACTGCCATCTGCCAGCAAAGCGGTTTCACGGTATCCAATACCAAAGTCCCGTAGAGAGCCGGTTCCATCTTCCGGACTTCCAATGACTTTGTGTAATGTATCATAAGGTTTACCTGTGATGTATAACAACTCGTCACCTGGGCGCAGTACGCCAAAGAGAGCGGTAGCTATCGTATGTGTACCTGAGGCAAAATGGGGACGAACCAACGCAGCTTCTGCGCCAAATACGTCCGCATATACCTCATCCAGCACTTCCCGGCCACGATCGTTATATGCATATCCCGTTGATCCGGCAAAATGATAATCACTGACTTGTTTGCGTTGAAACGCATCAATGACCTTCCACTGGTTGTAATCCGTAATACCGTCAATCATTCTCATCTGTTGTTCAATCTGGGCCTCAACTTGTTGTTGCAGCTCCACAATCTTTGTATCCAAGCTTGCCATCTTACTTCATTCCCCTTCATTGCACTAATCTAACGCATAATATCGATTATCGTGTCAACTTACCATACCAATATGTCATGTATATTACAATTCAATGAAATCTTCAAGTAAATAACCGAATTTTTCATATTCCCCTTTTTGCAGCTCAACTTGATAGATCACATCGTTTTCTTCAAATGTTGTTTCAACAACATCTCCGACCTTATAAAGAACAGATGTAAGATCTCCCCGCTCTGCAGGAATACGGAACCGCTTCGTATCCCCCGTCAGCTCTTCCTGAATTCGCTCCCGAATCTTCAGCAGGTCAGCCTCTTCCAGTGCACTTACCTTCATATGGTCTTTGTCCAAAGGAAGCATTTCCAGCTGCTCCGGTGTACATGCATCTTTTTTGTTATAGAGCACCAATTGAGGCTTGTCGCCGGATCCGAGCTGCTGGAGAATTTCGTGCACAGTTCTCATCTGATCCTCCCGCATTGCAGAGGATGCATCTACAACATGCAAAATCAGATCAGCTTCGTTCACTTCCTCCAATGTTGCACGGAAAGCGGCAATCAGATCATGTGGAAGGTTTTGAATGAACCCTACTGTATCCGTAAGTACAATTTCTTTACCGCTTGGAAGCTCCATCGTACGTGAAGTTGGATCCAACGTTGCAAACAGCTGATCCTGAATATATACATCAGCGGCAGTTAATTGTTTAAGCAATGTGGATTTGCCTGCATTCGTATACCCTACAAGTGCAACCTGTACAATGCCTGTCTTTTTACGACGCTCGCGATGAAGTTTGCGGTGGCGTGTAACCTCTTCCAGGTGCCGTTTCAGATCATCAATGCGCCCCCGAATATGACGGCGATCCGTCTCCAGCTTGCTTTCCCCCGGTCCACGTGTCCCGATTCCCCCTCCAAGCCGTGAAAGGTTTTTACCATGTCCCGATAATCGTGGAAGCAGATAGCTAAGTTGGGCCAATTCGACCTGAATGATACCTTCTCTTGTATTTGCACGTTGAGCGAAAATATCCAGAATCAATTGAGTACGGTCGATAATTTTGAGATCCAGTGCCTCTTCCAGGTTACGAACCTGAGCTCCAGACAGCTCCTGATCAAATATCGCTGTGGTCGCGCCCAATTCCTCTGCGATCGCACGTAGCTCCTCTACTTTACCTTTTCCGATAAACCACTTCGTATCCCGGGTTTCACGGTTCTGAGACAATACACTCAGCACCTCAACACCTGCAGTCTCTGCAAGCTTCACCAATTCCTCCAAAGAATACTCCGGATTAATGCCTGACCGCTTTACTTCATCTGTAATCAAACTAACTAAAACGGCGCGGTCTTTCTTGACCTGATCTGTATCATGGGTAACTGTCATATTCAATATGTCCTCCTTCTCAAACTCAGCTTCTTCTATTACGATTATTGTTCCCTCATAGCGTACTTTAAGCCGAACCGGATAACCCGGCCGGCTGCTCCAAAAAAAACATTATCGCTTACTTTCGCTCAAACTTCAAATCCTCGGTTCGAATCGTCATCAGTTCCAATTTTCCCGGACTGCCCTGGGTATACTGTTCGAGCAATCGAACCGCCTGATGACGTATGGACCGCTCAATTGCATTTCGAACGTACCTGGCATTGCTGAAGGCATGCTGAGATTCATTTTTTTCCTGCAGCAAATGCTGTTTCAACTTCAGGATGGTCTGTGGCATTAAAATATAGTCTCGCTCTTTCGCCATAATCTCTGAAATCTGTATCAACTGATCTATACTGTAATCCGGAAATTCAACCTGGATAGGAAATCGGGAAGGTAATCCCGGATTGGTCTGCAGAAAGAAATCAATTTCTTCAGAATACCCTGCCAGAATCAAAATGAATTGATTTTTGTGATCTTCCATGGATTTTACAAGTGTATCAATAGCTTCCTTGCCAAAATCCTTCTCGCCACCGCGAGCCAAGCTATATGCCTCGTCGATAAACAAGATGCCTCCAAGTGCCTTCTTCACCAGATCGCGCGTTTTCTGGGCCGTATGTCCAATGTACTCTCCGACCAGATCTGCCCGCTCCACCTCAATAAGGTGCCCTTTGCTGAGCACGCCCATCTTTTGGAACAGCTTTGCCACAATCCGCGCAACCGTTGTTTTGCCGGTCCCTGGATTTCCTTTGAAAATCATATGATACACATGTGCTCCACTGATCAGGCCTGCCTCAGAACGCATCTGGGCTATTTGCAAAAACGCATAGATTTCAAATACGAGATCCTTGATATTTTCCAGCCCAACCAACTGCTCGAGCTCACCTTGAATCTCTTGAAAATGGCTGTGCTTAGCTAATCCCTTTACTGCCTGAAGTGGTGTCTCTTCTTCCTTCGCCAACATCTGAGGCTCTTGGTTACGCAATACAACATTAATTTGTCTGGATGGTCTGCCTCCCGGTTGCCCTCCTGCAGCCATGACCCGTCCGTTCATTCGCCATCACCTCTATTTTATCGGGCTGATCTCTCCTGATTATTAATGTATTCTATCAGATGCTCCAATATTAGAAGGATGGCGAAGTAATTCTCTGCTTGTCAAAACTCAGATTTGAACGTTTTTGCGAAACTCCCCGTTCTCAAACAAGGTCTGCCGATGCTTCAATGATAGTTGAAAATAAGGAAATACGTGAGCATCAATAGCGTGCAGCAATTCCTTGGCCGTTCGGTTCGCCAGATCATAATCGCCGGTTGTAATATGCTTGCGCGAGAGGGCGTCTTCAAGCTCATCTTCATCCAGCAAAAATACCTCTCCATCTTTCAGGACGACGACATCGAGATAGAGATCATCAAACCAGGGAACCCCCTGATCCGTGATGCCCTGGCTTCGACAGGTATCAATATACCATTCAACGATCCGTTCCTGATCATCAAACATGGCTGTCACCACGAAATGCTCTCCCTTCGGATAGTACTGCAGCCATGAGTACCCTTTATCCGCGATGCAAAACGTACTCCCCCCATAAGTTTTCCACAAGGGTTCTTTCAAATCCTGTATGGTATACAACGTAATGTAACCTGTAAAAACTTTGGATTGTACGAACCGGCATGTAAATTGTCGGTTCGTAATCCGGCGCCAGTTCGCGCGGTCCCCGAATTTCCGTTTCATACGAACCCCTCTTTGCCGACTACAGGTCCTTGACCTGTTCTCATATTGGTGAACACTGAATAACGTCCGCACAGCCGATTCCATGACTTACGAATCAGTTTTGCACAACGTATTACGATAGCTACAGCTTACCATATTTAAGTTATACACTCAAAATTAAGCTTTGCTTCACCAATTACTTGATATGAATGAAGTTAAAATATCGTTGTCTAAAACAAAAAACCTGCTTCACCGAGCATTCGGGAAGCAGGTTAAGAACTGCGTTAAAGATATTTAGTTAAAGTTAACCATCGTTTCCGGTCTGTGTTTCAACTGAACCATCATTTTCACCTGTGTTGCTTTCTGTTCCGGCATCCGGCGGAACAATTTCACCAGGAGTCGTAACCGAACCATCGTCGGATCCATCATTGTTCCCGCCAGGATCGGTAGTCCCCGTTCCAGGGGATGTATTTCCATCACCAGACTGGCCGTTTCCTTGCCCCGGTCCTCCATTGTTACCATTACCGGTACCATTATTGTCATTGTTTCCATTACCATTTCCGTTGTTACCGTTATTCCCATTGTTACCGTTGTTTTCACCCGAATTTCCATTATCCGGTGAACCGTTATCCGGGTTTTCTGTACCAGGCTGTTCCGTTCCCGGATCCGTTCCTGAGTCTGTACCCGGTTCTGGTTCCACTGGTTCGATCTCCTGCGCCTCAATCATAAGTGAGATCGTATTGGAAGGGTCCGTTTCAAGTCCAGAGGCCAGATCAAACGCTGTAACATAATACTCGTAAGTCAAACCTGGAAGTGCACTCAGATCCTGCGCACTAGTCGATCCCACTGAATCAATTAGATGGGTGAATTGCGCCTCGGACGACTCTTTCCGATAGATGCGGTATTGAGTATTCGCATCTCCTGTTCCTGTCCAGTTAAGCGATACCGTCTGAGAATTCGGATCATACGCCCCGCTTAATCCACTAACCGATAATTGTGGCTGCTCCGGTTGCGTTTCTTCCGGCGGTGGTGCCTGTGCACCTTTAGGCGCTTCAAAGTCCTTCACAGGTACACCCTTCAGTGCATCAGTCATGACTTTGGCGAAGAAAGCAGCAGATAGCTTACTGCTGTTTTTGAGCATATGGGTTGCGTCCGGATTATCATATCCCATCCAGACTGCAGCAGTCCATTCAGGTGTATACCCGACAAACCATACATCACGGTTTGCGCTGTTGCCAGCGATCCCGCTCTGCACCGTACCCGTTTTACCTGCTACCGGACGATCCAGTCTTGCGGAACGTCCTGTACCATCATTGACTACGTTTTGAAGCATCTGTGTCAATGCGTATGCATTTTGTTCACTCATGACACGCGTCGTGTCTGACTTGTCATGCTTGTAAACGGACTTATCCGAGCTGTCTTTGATTTCCTTGATCGAGTAAGCCTCTTGATATTCACCGAGGTTGGCAAATGCACTATAAGCTTGTGCCATCTCAAGGGTATTTGTACCTTTGCTTAGACCACCCAGGGCGATTGCGAGATTTTTATCCTCATCTGTAAGCTGTATGCCTACACTCTTGGCAAACTGTACGCCTGTATTTACACCAATTTTATCTAGCAGCCACACGGCAGGAATGTTCTCCGACTTCGTGATGGCCTCGGTCATACTAATTGTTGAAGAGTATCCATGCAAGTTTCCCGGGCAATAATTGCCAAAGCACTGCTTCTCATTGCTCAGCGGCGAATTGGCGTTATAGTCGCCAGACTCCAGTGCAGGGGCATACGATACGATGGGCTTGAATGCCGATCCTGGTTGCCTCCGGCTCTGTGTTACCCGGCTGTACCCCTTCGTTTGATAATCACGTCCACCCAAGAGAGCAACGAGACTGCCATTTTCATGGTTCATGATAACCATGGATCCTTGGACCTTCTGGTCATCTTTGCTTTGCTCGAATAAACTGTCATCCGAGAAGGCACTTTCCATGGCCGTCTGTGCCTGAGCATCCATGGTTGTATAAATCTTGTATCCACCGATGTTCAGGTCATCTTCTGTTTTGCCTGTTACGCGTTCTGCTTCACGAAGAACATAATCAATAAAGGCTTGATACTTTTGCTCTTTCTCCGGTGGTGTATAATCGTAATCCACCGCTTTGGCCTCATCCATTTCTTCCTTCGTAATGTAGCCTTGTTCGTACATCAGCTGCAGCACCACACCGCGGCGTGCTTTGGAATCGTTCGGATTGCTCAGCGGGTTATAGGCGGATGGCCCTTTAGGCATCGCTGCCAGCGTGGCAATTTCCCACAAATCAAGGTCCTCAAGCTTATCCTTGCCAAAATAAAATTCGGATGCAGCCTTAATACCATAACGCTGATGACCGAAGAAGATTCGGTTTAGATACATTGTCAGAATCTCGTCTTTTGTGTACTTGCGTTCCAAAGCCATCGCAATGGATACTTCCGTCGCTTTCCGGAAGAATGTTTTGTCACGGGACAGGAACATGTTTTTCGCAAGCTGCTGGGTTAGCGTACTGCCCCCCTCAACCATGGAACGGGCCATGATGTCTTTTACAGCCGCACGTCCGATGGACCAGATATCCACACCCTGATGCTCATAGAATCGTCTATCCTCTGTTGCCACAAAAGCTTCCTTTACCAATTCGGGAATCTCATCTCCCTCAACGGGTTCCAGCTTCTGAATCGACAGCTCACCCATTAATTGGCCATTGCGATCATATACTTTCGACGTCTCATTAATTGTTGTTTTGTCCATGTTGGCTGTAAGCAGCCGCTCACCACTTACCATGATGAACAGATACCCGCCAAGTGCACAAAAGATGGCGATTGCCATAGTGAAAAATAGTGTCCACCCAACGCGTTTACCCGTAATTTTTTTCTTTTTAGAGGTCTTTGACTTCGCTTTTTTGGTTGACTTGTTATTGTTGTTGCGATTGTTAGACCTCGACAACGGATCGTTTGGCATGTTACCTCCTGACTCCCTTTCGGTTGCGTAATTTCTATTCGCCTGTATTGGCTAAGGCTTATCATAACCCTTTTTTGCCCGGAATGAAAAGAACAACCCTTGTTAAGGTTGCTCTGCTTCAATTCCTATACTTGTAGACGAAATGGTTGTAGAAAAGGTTTCGAAATTTTTTAAGCTTCGCCGCTGTTATCCTGCTGCATCAGCGATACGCTGCGTTGCGGCGTGAACGTGGAGATGGCGTGCTTATAGACCATTTGCTGGCGTCCGTCGCTGTCAATGACGATCGTAAAATTGTCAAATGCCTTGATCGTTCCACGGATTTGAAAGCCGTTGGTCAGATAGACCGTAGCAGGAATGTTTTCTTTCCGCAGTTGGTTCAAGAACGTATCTTGGATGTTGATGGACTTGTTCATTAGCCGTACCCCCATTGGTTCATTTGAATTCGTGTTTAAGATAGTATTCAATATCGCTGAGTAGCTTTCGTGCTATTATATCATGAACAGTTTCATATAATCCACAAAAACCCCTTGTCTACTAATTTGCATCTCGGAATCAATCTGACGTGCAGTTAGAAGACTTATCCATTATACACCGCTTGTCTAAAATGCAAAAGAGGGACAAAATCATCGTTTTAGAGCGCTTTATTCCTGCCGTTCCTGGTTAACCAAAGGGTTCGCCAATGCTTTCGTTAACGGAATTTTCTGCCGTTCTTTTCGATCATGAATCAGCATTTTCAGGTATGTATTGGTATTGGACAGAACGATAATTACCCAAATTAGGGCAATAAGACCCAGAATGGCAGCGGCAACTCCATATATTCCAGACAAAAAAGAGATATACACTCGTAATTCCACTATCACTTGAGTCCATTAAAACTCCTCCTTTCTCATTTTGAACACATCATTAGTGTCTTATGTTGTTATGTGTTTTCATCTTAATGATATTGTTATTTTTTTACAATCTTTTTATCGATTCTATTCCTTTAATTTCTATTTTTTGCACACAAAATAAAAAAACCTCTACTCTTTTTTGAATCAAGAAATAGAGGTTCAAACGTCCCATTGGGGACCTATTTACACGTCTGGCAATCATTTAAACTTTTGATGAATTAATGTACTTACCCGCTCATAGTTCCCTGCGAAATCTTCGGTATCTGTCATATCCACCCATTCAATGTCCTTCATATGCCGGAACCAGGAGAGTTGACGTTTGGCAAACCGGCGAGTATCCCTCTTCAGCCATTCCACCGCAGCATCCCAGCTGACTTCGCCTTGAAGATACGCCGCAATTTCCTTGTATCCCAGTCCCTGCATGGAGATATGTCCTCTGGCCACACCGCGTTCCAGCAGTGACTTTACTTCTTCTACCAAACCTTGCTCAATCATCAGGTCAATACGTTCTTCAACCCTGGCGTAGAGCTTTTGACGATCCATTGTTAACCCTATAATACTTAGATCGTACGGGGATTCTTTCTTCTGTGACGCCAGTTGTTCAGATAACTTCTCCCCTGTCAGGTGGTAAATCTCAAGAGCCCGAACAATTCGCCGCTGGTCGTTCACATGCAGCCGATCCGCACTAATTGGATCTATTTCCCTCAGCTTGTCATGCAGTGCCTGGGCACCATGTAACTCCGCATAGCGGAACTGTTCCTCCCGAAAAGCCTCATCCGACCCACTTTCCGAAAATTGAAATCCGTAACAGACCGACTCTACATACAGACCGGTTCCGCCAACAATAAACGGCAGCTTACCGCGATCCTGTATTTCACTGATCAGACGGGTACAGCTCTCCTGAAATTCCGCCACTGAATATGGATATTCCGGTTCATGGATATCAATGAGATGATGGGGCACTCCTTTCATCTCTTCACGGGTAATCTTGGCCGTTCCGATGTCCATCTCACGATAGACCTGCATCGAATCTCCCGAAATAATCTCGCAATTAAATGCTTGTGCGAGCTCGATACTCATCCTTGTTTTGCCTACTGCTGTCGGTCCGACCAATACGAGCAGTTTCGGTTTAGCTTCCGCTTTCAACATTTATCACTCCGTACAGTGTTTTTGCATTGGCGCGATCCAGCACCTCGAATCCGAGCCTCGTAAACTCCGCGCTGCCGCGCTTTTCTTTCATCACAACCCGCTTGCGGGCTACCCGTTTGGCCTCCATGATACTTTGAATATCCAGTGCATGGGAGTTTGCATAATCCCGCAATGGCTGAATCGCACTTGAATCCATCATCGGCTCGCGGAACATGGGGTCGAAGTATACTGTGTCGCAGCTTCGATCCGGCATAGAACGAAGAAGATCCAGATGATTGGCATGTCTTAATTCAATTCTGCGAAAGGCTTCATCGACTTCGGGCTGATTACTCTCGTAATAGGACATCCCTTCGACCAACAGTGTATAGAGCTGCAGAGAGCTCTCACAAGCAATAACCTGCCCCTGCTTACCTGCTGCGACGGAGAACACAAGTGCATCCGTACCTAATCCAGCTGTACAATCAATGATGGTATCTCCTTCAAGTACAGCTCCCGCTTCCAGCATAGGGTCAGGCTCTCCGCGCAATACACGCTTCGCTCGTACGAATCCCATGCTTGGATGAAATTCAAGCTGCGGCGCATTCTTGCGATACAAGCGCGCCTTGCCCTGAAGCACGACCAGGATTTCGTTAATGCCATAACGTTCAATCAGCCTGGGCAAAGACTTTTTATTGCGCGGCACATAGGTACCACCCGTCGTTTCCGCGAGCTTGCGCGCGCGTTCCACAAGCGAAGGCGCCTCTGTATCACCGGTTGTAATATACATAACTTCCTCCTAAACAGCTACATGACCCGCTTGAACAATTTCTCCAGATCATAGGTTGAAAATGAAACCACTATCGGTCGCCCGTGTGGACACGTATAGGGCTGCCTGCAGGAACCGAGTCGCTGAATTAGCGTCTCTGCTTCCTGTTCTGTCAGCTTCTGATTGGCTTTAATCGAGGCTTTGCAGGAGCACATGATGGAAGCAGCTTCCCGCATTTTCCCCACATCAATGCTGCGCTCGCTGAGCACCCATTCAGACATTTCCTCAATAATATCCTTCTCGTCCCCTTTGGGAAACCAGAACGGATGGGAGCGTACACGAAACGTCTGTCCACCGAAATGCTCCAGATAGACCCCAGCCTGTTCAAACCAGGCCAGCCTTGACTTGAGTTTTTCCGTTTCGGACGGTGTAAACTCCAGTGTGATCGGCAGCAAAAGCTCTTGTGAAGCTTGAGCCGGATTGCCAAACTTTTCATAATAATATTCATAATTCACCCGCTCATGAGCGGCATGCTGATCAATCAGATAGAGGCCGTCTTCATTCTGGGCAATCAGATACGTGCCGTGATGCTGACCAATCAGGCTGAGCTCAGGAAACGCAGGCAGCGTCGCATCCGACTTCACCGCTGCTGCCAGCTTCGCAGTATCAGGTAAACCTGAACCCTTCCAGCTGCGCTCCATATTAGAACGATTAGACACTTGATATGACGGCCGGTTTTCTCTAACTGGAGCATTCACGTTGGTTGGTCGATATATCGGCGCTGTGTCCTGAGTTGGCACCTTGCGTTCATCTGACTGAACCGGCTCATCAACAACAAGTGCTTGAAACGGATTTATCGGGTTGAGCTGATCTGGCGTTGGAGCGTCCGGCAAGGGAGGTACCTCTGAAAAGAGTTCAGCAGCCTGTCCCGGTTGAATATCAGCGGGGGCATCCAGATCATCCTCTTCCATGGCCGTGTTTCCTGGCCCAGGGGTGTTATTCTTTTTGGACTGTGCCCCCTCATCTTCTATCGCTGGCTCATCCTTGTATGGTCCACGCGGAAACAGAAACTGTTCCTGTATAAATGAACTGTCGTCTCCACGTCTGATCTGCTGTTTGGTCACTTGAGGTATAAGCACTTCCTGCCGCAGAATTCCCCGTACTGTCGTTTCAATAAATTCGTACAACTCGGCTTCCTTGCTGAACCGCACTTCCAGTTTTGCCGGATGCACGTTTACATCCACGAGTGATGGATGCATCTCAAGCTGCACCACAACAAGCGGGAATCGATTGATCGGCAGTAACGTGTGATACGCTTTAAGAATGGCTTGATTAAGACCATAATTGCGAATAAACCGTCCATTAACAATCGTTGACATGCCGCCACGATTGGCCCGTGTCCATTCCGGGAGACTGATTAATCCCCTTACCCGATAATCCAGATTCTCGCCTTGGATGGGCAGCATGGCTTTGGCTGCACTCGTACCGTAGATTGCTGCCACCACCTGAAGCAGGTCGCCGTTTCCGAGCGTCTGCAGCAGCACATTGGCATTATGACGGAGCGTAAAGGAAATATGCGGATGAGACATAGCCATCCGGTACAGCACATCCGAGATATGTCCCAGCTCGGTTTGGATCGTTTTCATATATTTCAGGCGGGCAGGAGTATTATAAAATAATTCTTTGACAACAAACTCTGTCCCTTGAGGTGAAGCAGCATCCTCATGTGTGCACAGTTTGCCACCCTCAATCACAATCCGGCGCCCCCGGCCATCGTCTCCACTAGCCGTTAGCACTTCGACCTTGGAGACAGCCGCGATACTCGGCAGAGCCTCTCCCCGAAAACCAAGACTTGTGATCTGGAAGAGATCACGTCCGTGCGTAATTTTGCTCGTTGCATGACGATAGAATGCTGTTTCCAGATCCTCGGGTTCAATGCCTGAACCGTTGTCTTTCACACGAATACTGAGCAATCCGCCCTCTTCAACGGAAACTTCAATTTTGGTAGCCCCAGCATCCACGGAATTCTCCAGTAATTCCTTAACAACCGAAGCAGGCCGTTCAACCACTTCACCTGCTGCAATCTGGTTGGCAATATGTTCGTCAAGGACATGTATTTTCGCCACAGGTTTCCCCTCCCATCATATCAGGATAATTGCTGTGCCTTTAACTTAAGCTCGTTCAATAATTGCATCGCCTGCAGAGGCGTCATATTCATCACATCAATGTCTTTCATGTTGCGTATAAAATCTCGTGCGGGTTTGTCCACAGCGAGCACAGTATCGGGCTTGCTTCCCACGCCCGGCTCATCATCACCGAATATCGACAGCTGGACAACGTCCTTGGGTTTGGAACCAGATTTGTTCTTATTGCCTCGCTCCTTGGACGACTCGCTCTCCATGTAAGTCACCGTATCGGGAACCGAAACTACAGCTTCCTCTCGTATCACTGTGGCACTTTCGGCATTGTCCGTTCCAGATGTATTATTGTAGTCCGATCCCGGAATACGGCTTCCCTTCCCAGCAAACTCAGTGCCGACCGCCACCTGTGCAGCCGCATGTTCGAAGCCGTGCAGTAAACCATTCGCTCGTTCAATGATACTATCCGGCAGACCGGCAAGTCGTGCGCAGTATATACCATAACTGCTGCTGGCAGCACCCGGAATCAATTTACGCAGAAAATTCACTTTGTCCCCACTCTCCTGTACGGCCATGGAGTAGTTCGCCAGCTTATCCAGACTTTCTTCCAGGTGAGCCAGTTCATGAAAATGCGTCGATACGAGTGCTTTACAGCCTATTATGTCGTGCACATACTCAATGACGGATTGGGCAATGGCCATCCCCTCGCTTGTCGAAGTGCCCCGGCCCAATTCATCAATGATGATCAGGCTTCTCGGCGTTGCTTTGTCGGTCATTACCTGAATATCCGCCATCTCCACCATAAACGTACTTTGACCGCCAATCAGATCGTCTGCTGCCCCAATTCGTGTGAAGATGCGATCCATGATGGGTACCTCTGCCTGACCTGCAGGTACAAAACAACCGATCTGCGCCATGATTGAGATCAGGGCAACTTGTCGCATATACGTACTTTTCCCGGCCATATTCGGACCAGTAATCAGAAGAATCCGTGCTTCTTCCTTTTTCATTGCCGTGTGGTTGGCGATAAATGCACCATCCCGCATAACAGCCTCCACCACAGGATGACGTCCTTGTTCCACCACAAAGTCATAACCATCTGTCAGTGTTGGTCTAACAAAATTCCGCTCTGCACTGATTACCGCGAAGGATTGATACACATCAATTTCCGCAACCTGTTCAGCCAGTTTTTGCAGTCTTGCAATTTCCTGATTCAACCGATCCCTCAGCTCAGCAAACAATCCGTATTCAATATCGACCATCTTGTCCTGTGCTTCTAGAATCAATGTTTCCTTTTCCTTAAGCTCCGGCGTAATGTAACGTTCTGCATTAGCCAACGTCTGTTTTCGCTCATAACGGCCTTCCGGCAAGGAGGCCAGATTGGACTTCGTAATTTCGATATAATAGCCAAACACCTTGTTGTAGCCAATTTTCAGGGAGCGGATGCCGGTAGCTTCACGTTCTTTTGCTTCCAATTCAGCGATCCACTGTTTGCCATTCACCGATGCTTCCCTTAGTTCGTCCAGTCGTTCATGGTAACCTTCACGGATTAATCCTCCATCCCTTACGGATACCGGAGGCTCGTCCACAATGGCACGGCCGATGGCATCCCTTAAGTCACTACAGTCATCCATCATCTCCGCAATGTTCTGCAGCGTGGTCGAAGAAGACTCTGCACAATACTGGCGAAGTCCCGGTATTTTATCCAGCGACAGCTTGAGTGCGTTCAAATCGCGCCCGTTGGCATTCCCGAAGGCAATTCGCCCCACCAGCCGTTCCAGATCGTAAATGTCCTTCAGATCAGCACGCAAATCCTCACGCAAAATAAACTGATTGTATAGCGTGTCCACTGCTTCAAGTCGCTCATTAATTTTCCCTTTTTGCAGCAAGGGTTTATCCACCCACCGTCGCAGCATCCGCGCACCCATGGATGTCTCCGTTCTGTCCAGCAGCCAGAGCAACGAACCTTTTTTGGAACGCTCGCGAACCGTTTCCACAAGTTCCAGATTACGTCTGGTGAATGGATCCAGAATCATGAAGTGATCCGGCTCGTAAGTCGAGATTTGTGTCAATTGCCCCAGAGAACGTTTCTGCGTTTCACTCAGATAAGAGAACAGTCGCGCAACACAAACTTGACGTTCAGGCTCCAGTCTTGCCCATGCAGCCTCACCGAATTGTTGCCGAACGAGATCTTCCTTGCTTTTGGTCCAAGGCGTGTATACAACAGGTCTCCCGATTGGTGAAGACTGCGCAGCGACGGTATCGAGAAGAGTCGCATCACCGACGAATTCGGAAGGTTCGTAGATGCCGATCTCGTCTTTCAGCCATTCCTTGGAATATGGCACGGACGTCACGTACAATTCACCCGTTGACAGATCACACGCTGCCAGCGCCAGTGTATTTTGGTTTCCTGTCAGACAGACCATATAATTGTTGGATTTGTCGCCAAGAGTCTTGCCTTCCATCACCGTTCCCGGCGTGATGACACGTACAATCTCCCGGCGTACCATGCCTTTTGTTACGGTTGGATCTTCCATCTGCTCACAGATGGCAACCTTGTATCCTTTTTCAATCAGACGCTGTATGTAATTGTCCGCCGAATGATAAGGCACACCACACATCGGAATTTTCTCTTCCCCACCGCCTGCGCGTGCAGTCAGCGTAATTTCGAGCTCACGTGCTGCATTGACAGCATCATCGAAGAACATTTCATAGAAATCACCTAATCTAAAAAAAAGAAAAGCGTCTTGCGCTTCGGCCTTCACTTGCAAATATTGTTGAATCATTGGCGTATACTGAGCCATGAATATCCTCCATCCGTTCCTATGTTGTCAGGAAGAGTCCCTGGCCTAGAAGGAACAATAAGGCGGTCAGGCACATCTTCGTGCCTCCGCCTCATGTTTCGGCCACCTGCCGCTTCCTTCACAGACCAGTGTCTGCATGTCTTCCATAGCTGTAATCAGATCCAAAATTGACTTGATTTCTATTATAACAAAAAAACATCCACTCTTCATGAACCTGCACGAATATTCCAGACTTTGCGAATGTCCCGGCTTTCATCCCACGTCTTCCCTTCTCTCAGGTGACGTATGAGTGGAGCTGCATACTTTTCATATCTTGCGTAGTCCTCCAAGCCGACCAGATCGTCCAGAAGCGCTGGAATGTACTCCTTCATTCGTTCCCGGTCTCCTTCGTAAAAGGCAGCATGCACGTTTGTGTTCATCAAAGGACGAAGAGGAAGACTGGTGTAGGAGGCGGCAATAAGACCTGCGAGAGCGACAACTCCTTTGGCAACGAGTGGAGAGATCAGGAAGCTGGGCAGTGTTCGATATTCAAATCCACCATAGTGCTTCAGTCGAAAATCACCCAGTGCTCCGTACCTTGGACGCCTGCCCGAACCACGCGGGTCCTGCAGAAACGCAAGCGGTAGGGCCAGATAATTGTCAAGCACACGCAGCAATTCCCCGTTAAGCGTCACTCCGCTGAAATGGACATGTCCCCCGAGCGGCAATCCACGCTGCGGCATTCCACCAGCCTGCCAAATGAGCGAATGGTCGGTTATGCTGCGGGATGCCAGGTCGAAAGCTCTAAGTAAATGAGTTAGCAGCTCTCGTGGTTCCGAACTCGGGGCAGGACGAAGTTCTGCAACCGGATAGATCCGCCTCCCCCCGATGGTCACGGAATCGCAGCCTACCATTCCCGTGCGTCCGAGAAACCTTGAGGCAGGTATAATTTTGGACTCCGGCATCTGCACGAGTAGAAACTCCGGGTCCATTCCAAGCACGGGCGTTACTTTGTTCTGACTTTCCTCATCCAGTTGAGACTGCAGCTGCTTCCAGCCTTCCCGGTACATGACAGATAGATCTGTCATGCCCTTCCACGGACGCGGGTCAATCGAAACAACAGTGCACCCGTTTTTTCCCGAAGCTTCCAGCCGTACAGCGCCGTGATCCAGTCCAAGGGTATACAAGGTTTTAACAGCGAGCCGCTCGATTCTTTTGAACAGCGTCGAACCCGCTTCCCGGTCCAGTACGCTATCCTGTGCACCGCCCATGCCGCTTGTATCCCGCCGTTTAATCCGAAGTGCGTACAGGCAGCATATCTCTACATCGTAACGTACTCTCAGGCCAGGCTCCCTTTTTTGCCTGTCTCGTGAGGCAAGCACTTCAATGCCGGCTCGCCCCAATCTTCCTGCCCGTTCTCCTGCCGACATGTGTTCGTAACGTCTAACCGCTTGCTCTGCCTCTTCCATTACATTCATTCGGTCCCTCCTTTCCATCGCCCAAAAAGAAAAAAGAGGGCTTGCGCCCTCTTCACTGCCGCTTGCGGCGCATATAATACCTTAGCTAAGGATACAAAAGACGAAGAAATTACAGTTCCTCGTCAAGCAGGTCCGGATCAAGATCATCATAATCTTCATCCGTGCTGCCAAAGTCATAATCCTTGTCTTCGTAGTCTCCACAACCATCTGTGCATACCTTCACGCATACTTTGGTTTCGGCAACCAGTTCAACAGCGAATTCCCGTTCTACCCGGATAATTACGCTGCCTCCGCCTGCGGATACAGTGGCTTCCACACAGCTTGGTTCCTGCGTTGCATCCGCAGATACCTCTACTGTGGAAGCCCGGTGTTTCGGATCCAGGTAAGACAAAGGTACATGTTCTACATACGACACCGTTTCTTTGGCTACATCTGTCTGCGAATTTTTGTCATAGGAATACCAAATGTTGATATCGTAAGTACCAATAACTTCAATTCCGTCCCCCGCTGATACGGCTTCATATTGGTGGTTGATAATCCAAGCCCCCAAAATACTGGTCGGACCATTAGGCGGAGTCACGGTATGTGTTACGGTAGAGAACTTACGACCTTTGCCGCAGATCGCCTTCGTGATGATCTCTCTACATTGATGTTTATGACTCAATGACATCTTTAAACCTCCTCCATACAATCATTCACTACAAGTGTATGCAGGGCATCCGTCTAGGGTGACAACTATTTTCTATTATTCGTTTGTAGATTGGGACCGGTCCGTAATCGGCGACGGCGCTTTGTCCTTTTTCGCAATTTTCAGATACAGCGCGAGTTCCCGGCACAGCTGGAGAATCGCAGAACGAATCTCGAATTCTTCCCTTGTATCTGGCAGTTCCATTCGCCTGAATTCTTCCTGCACATCTGCGAGAAGTTTTTCGGTTCGTCCAGTGTAAGACTCTGTGAGCACATCCTGACTGAGCTGGTCAAACAGCTCCGACACCATTTCGGCGTGTGGCATCTTCTGATAAATTTGAGATACCAGATGCATCATATGCTGAATGGAGTCCAGCTGCGTTTTTCGCATGTAAAAGTATACGCTCCATTCTTCGTTCGGATGAATGACCTGATTCTCCAGTGAACGCTTGGCTGCTTCAATGCCTCCAAGAACAGCCTTGTCCGCTTCGATCAGTTCCTTCCCTGCCCAGACCTCATTCGGATTACGAAGAGTCGCAGCAAACTCCTTGAAAATCACGGAGAATAGTTCGTCAATCCTTTTGCGAATCTGAAGCATTTGCGGGTCAGCTGCTGGCATATAAGCCAGATTAACGACCATCGCAGATCCCAGACCAATCAGCAGCAACCCGATTTGTACCAAAATGACTTGAACGTCCATCTCCCCGCCACTGAAGACACGAAAGACCACGACAGACCCCGTCACAATGCCTTCCTTGAATCCGGCCCGAACAATTACCGGAAACGCAATCAGTATGTACACGGCCAGAACCCAATAATGGAAGCCTAGAAAGTGAAAAAGTACACTTGCAAACAAAAGACCTACCACGGAAGCAAAGAATCGCGCCGAAATCGTGCGAATGCTTCTTTTTCTCGTAACATCGACACCCAGAATGGCTAGCAAGCCTGCCGATGTTGGCCCGGGCAAGCCGCACCAGTCCGCAATCAGCACAGCCATCAGTGCAGCAATTGCGGTTTTAATTACTCTAAAACCCATTTCTCATTACCTCTCCTCTAAGCTGCTTATATGTCCAAGCCAGCTCTTCGTCCCATCCGTATGAATGCATGTCCTGCTTCATACCTCTAACAAATCTGCGTTAGCCTGGTTCTGCAATACGTAGTATTACACACCCTGAGGCAAACCATTTCCCGTTTTACAAAAAAAGAAGCTATTGAACGAATGCATAGACATATGCAGTCACATCAGAATCAATAAACGGCATCAACCGACATGCCCATGCATGCCGGTCACAACATCGCGTCCCGGATGGGGGACGCTGGCAATTTTGATTTCATGCGGGCGGAAGCCATATAAGGCCCTACTCGCCAATCTCCGCATACATGAAAGACTGCACGGAATATTTGTATTAGTATGGTACTTGATTTTTGGTTAGCGGGCAACGTGACACCCCTTGTGAAATTGTATACATAACACGATCTAGCAAGCTCTATTAACCTTTTTCGTGGCACTACCTGCGCCCTGCCAGCAGTTTTCGCTCCACATACACCACAAGCTGATACATCGCTGTGGCTACGGCCGCGATAATAAGCAGGCTCGATAATACCAGGGTAAAATTGAAGACCTGAAATCCGTAGATAATCAAGTACCCGAGCCCCTGTTTGGCAACCAGAAACTCACCCACAATTACCCCGACCCAGGCCATGCCCACATTGACTTTCAACGTAGAAACAATCGCGGGAAACGATGCCGGCAGGACAACTTTAGTAAAAATCTCGGACCGGTCGCCACCGAACGTACGAATGACCTTAACATAATTGCTGTCCACTTCGTTGAAACTGTTGTACACGACCAGGGTCGTAATAATTACCGTAATGGACAACGTAGTCATGACAATAGCCGTAAAGCCTGCACCAAACATGACGATGAAGATGGGGCCGAGTGCCACCTTTGGCATGCTGTTGAATACGACCATATAGGGATCAAGCACTTTGGACAAAAAAGGAGACCACCAGATCAGGACCGCAAGCAGCGTTCCGACAAGCGTCCCCAGCAAAAAACCAACTGCCGTTTCCCCAACGGTGACTGCGACATGGATCCAAAGTTCACCACTGGCGATGTCCTTGCCGATCTGGGCAAAAACTTTGCTCGGATAACTGAACAGCAGGACATCAATCCAGCGCAGCCTGCCCGCCAGCTCCCATAACAAAAACATGCAGACCAGCAGGGACAGCTGAACCGCAAGTACCTTGCGGCGCCACTCAGCAACCTGCTTCATGTGGCCCTGGTGCAGCTTCTGCATCCATTCATCACGGCGTATTTCCTGCTTCTCTCTCGTCTGATTCACCCGTTCTTCTCACCTCCTCCGGACTGCTCCAGTTCGCTCCATAACGCCTGAAAAAGCTCATTAAAACCTTCCTGTTCCCTTGCGTAGAAGGGCTGGGATTTCCGAATGGCTTCAGGAATGATGAACTCTTTCCGAATTCGTCCAGGATTGCGGTCCAGCACAATAACGCGGTCACTCACTGCAATCGCTTCGGACAGGTCATGTGTGACCAGCACCGAGGTTTTTCCCGTTTCCTTGAGCGTATCCGACACCAGATCCTCCAGCTGCAGTTTGGTCTGGTAGTCAAGCGCAGAGAACGGTTCATCCAGAAGCAGTAAGGATGGATCGGTTGCTAGCGTCCGCACAAGCGCGACACGCTGCCTCATGCCCCCGGATAGTTCGGAAGGATATAAATTCTCTGTTCCAGCAAGCCCCATCTCAGCAAGCAGCTCGCTTGTTCGTTTACGACTCCGTTCATCCAGCCTGCCCGTCAATTCAAGTCCGATCAGTGCATTGTCCAAAATGGTACGCCATGGAAACAGATAGTCCTGCTGCAGCATATAGCCAATCTGGGCAGAAGGACCTTCAACCAGTTTTCCTTTAATTTTCACATCTCCCGCGGTTGGAGTAAGCAGTCCGGCAATGATGGACAACAATGTCGTTTTGCCACACCCGCTCGGACCGACAAGACTGACAAATTCTCCTTGCTTAACCTGAAGACTCAGGTCTTCGATGACCAATGAGGCTTCACGCTCATTGACATAAACTTGCGAAATCCCTTCCAGTCTAATCACTGTATCGGATTCAGGCATGGCAATCACTTCCTTTCCTGAATGCCTGATTACTTCACAGATGCTGCTTGTTCCGCATAGGCGTTATCGACAATCGCTTTGGAATCCACCCGTTGTTCGAGTTCTCCGGCCGCACTCATGACGTCCAGTAGATTGTTCCATTCTTCATCATCAATAATCGGATCTGTTGCATACGTCCCCTGTTCCTTATAACGATGAATACTACTTACGAGAATGGATTGATCGATATCTTTAAAGTAAGGGAGGATGACCTCGGCAATTTCTTCAGCGGAATGGGAATCTACCCAAACCTGTGCTTTGTGCAGCCCGTTTGTAAATTTCTGTACAATTTCCTTGTTGTCGTTGATGTAACTTTGTTTCGTCATGAACACTGTGTAAGGCAAATGTCCACTCTCGGTTCCAAACGATGCAACGACCTTCCCTCGACCTTCCTGTTCAAAGATGGACGCCTGTGGTTCAAATAGCTGTACATAATCTCCTGTACCGGACGCAAATGCAGAAGCAATGTTGGCAAAATCGACATTTTGGATCAATTCCAGATCGTTCTGCGGATCAATGCCGTGTTTGTTCAACGTGAATTCTCCAGCCATTTGCGGCATCCCGCCTTTGCGTTGTCCGAGAAAAGTACTTTGGTTCAGCTGATCCCAATCAAAGCTGCCTTCCGCATTCCGTGCAAACAAAAATGTTCCGTCTGTCTGGGTTAGCTGAGCAAAGTTAATGACCGGATCTTCCGCTCCCTGCTGATAGACATAGATGGATGTCTCTGCTCCGACCAGGGCGATATCTACGGAGCCCGCGAGCAAGGCAGCCATCGTTTTGTCACCACCAGCCGTTGTCTGGATATCGACTTCCAGTCCCTCTTCTTCAAAAAAACCTTGGGCTACGGCTACATACTCCGGTGCGTAAAATACTGAACGCGTCACCTCGCCAATCGTAATTTTCGCTTCGTTTTTCTCTTGGTTGCAGCTTGTGAGCGCCACAATGATAATCAGCAATATAACGATGGCGCGGATGAACCAGGGCGTGTATTTCATGCTGTTTCCCTCCTTCGCTGGTTTCAGCAGTTTCTCTCTACTATGAATATGCCGCTGCCCATCAAAAGGTTAAGAACTTGCACACCAAAAAAAGAGCCAGGCATATGCCCGGCTCTATCTCTAGTGCCTGCTTCGTGTTATGTGATTAACAACTACAGTTTATAAATCTCAGTATATTTTGCTTCCAGATAGTCAGCCAGATAATCCGGGTTCAGCTCTTCACCTGTCACAGCGAGAATCAATTCGGAAGGCGTGCGGCTCTTGCCGTAACGATAAATCTTGTCCGTTAACCATTCCTTGATCGGTATCAGATTACCTTCAGCAATATAAGCATCGAACTCCGGCAGTTCCTGGCGCAGCGTATGTAGAATCTGAGCGGCATACATATTGCCGAGTGAATAAGATGCGAAATAACCAAAATCGCCACCGGACCAGTGAACATCCTGAAGCACCCCTACACCATCGTTTGGAGGAACAATCCCGAGATATTCTTTGTACTTGGCGTTCCAGGTTTCCGGCAGATCCTTGACTTCCAGTCCCTCGTTGAACAGCATTTTCTCAATCTCATAACGGATGATAATGTGCAGATTATACGTCAGCTCGTCTGCTTCAATTCGAATCAGGGAACTTTCGACGCGGTTGATCGCACGGTAGAAATCTTCCAGAGCCACTTCGCTCAATTGCGGGAAATGCTGCTGCAAGTCTTGATAATAGCGAGTCCAGAACGGACGGCTGCGGCCAATCATATTTTCCCAGAGACGGGACTGGGATTCATGAATACCCATCGACGTTCCTTCAGCCAAAAGGGTACCCGCCAGACTTCCGTCAATATTTTGCTCATATAGAGCGTGTCCGCCTTCGTGCAGAGAACTGAATACTGCGCTCGTCACATCATCCTGCAAGTAATTCGTCGTGATTCGCACATCCCCCGGGTTAAGTCCTGTCGCGAACGGATGAACACTCTCATCCAGTCTTCCGGCATCAAAGTCATAACCCATCTGTCCCAAAATGAACAAACTGAACTTTTCTTGTTGATCCGTATCAAACAGCTGGTTTAAAAACTCCGTGTTCGGCTTGTTTTCGGAAGCATTGATCTTTTCCTGCAGCGGCACCAAGCGTGCTTTTAACCGGGCAAATACTGCATCTACTTTATCTACGGTCAGATCCGGCTCGTACATATCAAGCAGCGTATCATAGCGTGTGTCTTTCACACCCCAGTAGTCGATGAACTCCTGTTTGAGTTTCACGATCTCTGTCAAATACGGGGAAAAGCCTTCAAAATCGCTATTATGCTTGGCATCTTCCCATGCCGTTTCCGATTTGGCCGTGAGCACCGTATATGCTTGAACCTTCTCAGGCGGGACGGATTGGCTCCGATCGTATTCCTTTTTGCATTCCAATACCAGGCGGCGATTTATATCATCCAGTTGATTCAACACCTCTGGTTTGGTCAGCGTGTCCAAATAGGTTTTCATCTCAGCCGAAGTTTGAAGCTTGAACGCTTCGGTAGATAACATGCCGATGGTTTCCGAACGAGTCGGAACGCCTTTCTTCGGCGCACCAGTGCGCAGATCCCAATGAAGCAAACCAATGGCTTCGTGATAACTTTTGATTTTGCTGGCCAAATGAAGGAATGATTCCAGATGTTTCAGGGTTTGTTCTTCCATTGTTATCGTTCACCTCTCCAAAAAAAGTTTAGACTCCCTATTGATGATACTTTTTGCAATGCGTATAATCAACTTTTAACAGAGGTAAATGGCTTGATTCTTCTTTTAAGACATCGTGCCGTTTGCTGACCGTGGTATAATCAAGAGCAGGGCGTAGGACAGGCTGCATACCGATGCAGAAGCCGTGCTCATCGTATTTGGATAACAGGAGGCAATGGACATGAACAACATTCAAGAGATTTTGGAGTACAACAAATCATTTGTCGAGACGAAAGAATACGAAAAGTATACGGCCGGTAAGTTTCCAACTAAAAAAATGGCAATTATCACATGCATGGACACCCGTCTGGTGGAACTGCTGCCTAAAGCGATGAATTTGAAGAATGGTGAGGTTAAAATCCTTAAAACTGCAGGCGCCATTATCTCTCAACCTTTCGGTTCTGTTATGCGAAGCGTGCTTGTAGCTATTTATGAACTCGGAGCAGACGAAGTTGTTGTTGTCGGTCACACCGAGTGCGGTATGGCATCCTTGCAAGCAGACACCATGATTGGCCACATGGTTGACCGCGGTGTATCCAAAGAAGTCATAAATGCTCTGGACAACTCCGGAATCAATTTGCAAAATTGGCTTCGAGGGTTTAACAGTGTTGATGAAGGGGTAAAACACACTGTAGGAGTCATCAAAAATCATCCCCTGTTTCCACAGGGAGTACCCGTTCACGGCATGATTATCGATTCCTCTACAGGCCAGCTTGAGCTTGTAGTTGAAGGGTACGAGTAACAGGCATCTCTCTAAATGGTTTTGGGTGCGGACCTCAGGGTCCGCACTCTTTTTTTGTCTAAATTGAGGCAGTTATGCTGTCAGGTTGTCAAACCATACAGTTTCAGTGTACACTTTTTATGAAAGCGGTCATTGATGGCAATATCCATTGTTTTCACTGGCCCAGCCCTAATATTAAGGAGACATGTGCATGAACATACTTTCCTACGGATTGCTCGGGCTGCTTACCCGCGAGGAGTCGTCTGGTTACGATCTGATGCTGAAGATTCAGCCTCATTGGCAAGCCAAACACAGTCAGATCTACCCGCTCCTGTCCAAGATGGAAAATGATGAACTATTATCTTCCCGCTGGGTGCAACAGTCTGACAAACCGGACAAAAAAATGTATGCAGTCACGGAAAAAGGTATCGAGAAACTGCTCGGCTGGATGATTACTCCTGTTACCGCTCCGGTAACACGTGACGAATTCAATTTGCGTATTTTATGTGTCGGCATAGCCGAAGATGGAAGCATGAGACGCATTCTGAATGAGCGCAAAAACTGGTTTATGGAACGCATCCGTTATTTCGAGGATCTGAAGTCCCGCATCCCTCAGGATAATCTCCGCGTAGGCAGCCGGGAATTTGGGAGCTACATTTTGGTTCAAAAGGGATTAATGAATGCCCAGACCGGCCTGGAATGGTGCAACTGGGTGACTCAGCTGCTGGATGGTCAGGCAGCCATTCAGGACCCTTGTCCGATTATTTCGGAAAATTAATAAAAATTTGAAACGTTCCTGCTTTTAAACCGTATTACATGAGTAAGGCCCATTTTTAGGGCTAATCACACAATTTAATCGGGGGGTTACGATCTTTACAATGAAGAAAAAATTTGGAATTAAACATCTGATGATGGTTTTTATGGCTTTCACTCTGTTGTTCGCAACAGTTGGCGTAGCAAATCCGGATTCTGCTGACGCAAGACGTGGTGGCGGTTTCAAATCTGGCACAAAAAGTTATACCAATACACCTAAGAAATCCGACAATAATGTGAGCCAGTCCAACTCCAATAAATCGGGTACAGGTGCAGCTGCAACCAACCGTGGTGGATTCTTCGGTGGTGGCGGCGGATTCATGAAAGGTATGATGCTGGGTGGTCTGGCAGGTATGCTGTTCGGCGGATTGTTTGGCGGCATGGGAGCTCTTGGTAACATCCTTGGATTGCTTGTAAACGTAGCTGCAATCATGCTGATCGTCATGCTGGCAATGGCACTCTTCAGAGCAATTACGAATCGCCGTAAACCGGCTGCAGATGGTCGTTACGACCGCCGCAATGATCGTGATGATGATGACCGCAACAGAAACGGACGGTACTAATCATTATGGTTCTAAGCATGGATGAGATTGTTAATGCAATCTGTCTTCACATGGCTGAACGCAAAGGTGTGCGCCCGACCGATGTCAATGTTGAACTGAGCTGGGAAGAAGATACGGGATACTCCGCTGAAGTCTGGATTCAAGGCCGTAGTCAATACTTGGTTGAATCCAACATGATAGAAGCGATCCTGCGCTACCTGCACAGCGAATACAACATCCGGGCTTACCGTGAAAACGTCAGACTTGATCTGGACGAAGAGATTACAGCCATTGTGAATCAATAATCAAATCAATAATTTGCGGATGAATTGTTAAAGGGCCGTCTCCACTAATGTCAATGACATTAGGGAGACGGCCCTTTTGTTTACCTTGAGAAGGGTGAATATCCTGGAAATTTAAACTACCGTTGTTCTTCCCAAGATATTCATGATACGGTACGTTCCTACTTCAATTTCACAAGGCTGTAGTTCTTCTTGCCTTTACGAATAATGATGAACTTGCCACCAATCGCATGCTCCGCAGACACTGTGAATTCCAGCTCTGTAATCTTCTCTCCGTTCATAGAGATCGCACCTTTGGTGACATCCTCACGTGCTTGGCGTTTGGATGGCTCAAGGCCCAGATCCACCAGCCAGTCCACGATGTTTTTGGCTTCGCCGTCTGTTTCAAACGTAGGCATTTCCTTGAAGCCCTGTTCGATCTCATCGGCTGTCAGGGAGCGAATATCTCCACTGAAGAGCGCTGCGGTAATGCGTTTAGCTTGCTCCAGCATCTCTTCGCCGTGAACGAATTTTGTCATTTCTTCGGCGAGTGCCTTCTGCGCTTCACGTTTGTGCGGCTCAGTCTCCACCTTTTCAGCCAAAGCTTCAATTTCCTCTTTGCTCAGGAAGGTGAAGTATTTCAGGTATTTGATGACATCGCGATCATCCGTATTCGCCCAGAACTGGTAGAATTCGAATGGTGTCGTTTTGTCGGGATCCAACCAAATCGCACCGCCCGCGGTTTTACCGAATTTCGTACCATCGGCTTTGAGCATCAAAGGGATCGTCAGCCCGTAGGCTCTTGCTTCAGATCCTTCTTTCTTGCGGATAAGGTCCAGACCACTCGTAATGTTCCCCCATTGATCGGAGCCACCGATTTGCAGCTGCACATCCTCGTTTTGGAACAGGTGATGGTAATCCAGAGACTGCAGGATCTGGTAGGAAAACTCGGTGAATGAGATTCCGCCTTCCAGTCTGCTTGCGACGACATCTTTTGCCAGCATCGTGTTAAGATTGAAGTTTTTCCCGTAATCACGCAAGAACTCGATGACATTAATTTGATGTGTCCAGTCGTAGTTGTTAACCATGCGAACCTGGTTGTCGCCTTCGGTTACAAACAATTTTTTCATCTGTGCAGTCAGCTTATTGACGTTCTCTTGGACCTGTTCCAGTGTTTGCAGCGAACGCTCGGATTGACGTCCACTTGGGTCACCGATTGTACCCGTTGCCCCCCCAATCAGGATCACCGGACGATGGCCCGCAAGTTGAAAACGTTTCAGCATCATGAACGGAATCAGGTGGCCGATGTGCATACTGTCTCCAGTAGGGTCAACCCCACAGTACAAGGATATCGACTTGGTTTCGGTCAGCTCACGCAGCCCCTCCGCATCCGTCTGTTGGTTTATGGCGTCACGCCATTCAAGTTCATCAATAATATTCAACCCAAACAACCCCTTTCTCTCCTAATCGTTCTTCAGTCATGGACTACGTTAATGGTAAAAAATACAGACGGGAGCAGCTTTTTTGGACACAAAAAAATCGCCTCCTTGTCTTCATTAGACATAGGGACGATTATCATAACCGTGGTACCACCCAACTTGCATGAACAGATGCTTACACATTATCCATACCGCTTTTGACAATATATCGTTTGCCCATTCCGCTTGGCATTACCCAAGTACTCCAGAGTGTAATTCGCAGCCCTTGTATGTATCAGGTTCCATCAACCCCTGACTTTCTGTAACAGGGACAAAGCCGCTACTGCGCTCCATCAACGTAATTCATGTATTAGATTATAGCCAGTATAGCCGAACGTTCAACCCATTGCAAGAGCCTGTATTCATCATCTGCTGACCGTACAGCAAAAGAGACTCTGATCTTTTATACTATGCCTCTATATTCAACTTTCTATGATAATACATGTATGCCTTCTCCGCAATCTGATCCTCGTTATCCCACAATTGCTGATCCAGTGTATCTAACCTTAGTTCCTCTTCTGTCGTGAGTAAACGGGGAATGTCCCATAGTGCTGTCAGCCTTTCATCATCCGCCAAATGCTCGATCAAGCGATACTGCTCTTGAATATTGCCCAGCACCTGGTTCGCACCAATCATATGTAATGCCCGCAAAACATGAAGATATGCTTCTTCTCCCCAGTTGCAGAAAAATTGAATGAACCCACCGTTATATACGTCTACTTCCAACAGCCATAGGGCTGCAATTTCCTGGTCCTCGGATGTTAATCCCGACCATCCCTGTTCCTGTTTGTTCTTTTTGTCTACAAACTTCATCGCATAATCATACCATACATCATTGATATCTTAATTATTCATGCCCATCATCCCTTCCCCTAGTCTGCATGCTCTCCAGTTCGTGGCGTTTACCGGTTTGATGCCAGTTCAAATAGGGTTCTCCCAATTGCTGAAAAGCGTTCGTTACGTTGCGGTCCATTTCCTGTATCACTTCGCTCGTGTACTTCAAATGCGTGTTGATATTATCAACATCGTATTTTTTCAACATCTCCACATGCACCGTGGTAAAAATAATATCCTCCAGCAGCCAGTAGATCACCATCTCGGTCTGCTTCAACTTTTTCTTCAACATGGGCATTCCACGTTCATAGATGGTAACGATATAGGTTCCATTCTCCGTTTCAACATAAGGCACGCCTTCCCATTTGAACGGCTCCAATAGACGGTTAACATATGTATTGCTCTGTTCTTGATTAAAGTCTGTTTGGGATAACAGTTCAAGCAGTTTTACTGCTAATTCCTGTTTCGTTAAAATATCTGACATGGCAGCTCACCACCTGTAATTCATTTAAATTGCATTCCCCATGGCATGCATGATCATGAAAAAGCTGCCGGTGGCAGCTTCTTCGTGATCAACAGGTTGCTTGTACTCACAAGGTACCTATTGTAATTGATGATTATATTTTTAATCTGAAAATTTTTTCAATCTGAATGCTGAATCTGCACTCCCCATCAGGTTCCGCAAAATGTCCGATAAGATGGATCACAGGTCGTCGGCAATGTGGCGTATTCTTCCTGTTCCGGTGTATGTGCGTAAGGTTTCCGGAGAACGGCTAGCAGCTGATTCATTACGCTATAATCCCCATCATTCTCTGCCCGTTCGAGCGCCTCTTCCACTCTATGATTCCGTGGGATGACTGCAGGATTGCTGCTCTTCATCAATTGCTCTACAGCATCTTTTGATTCAGACTGCCGGCCCAGTCTGGCTTTCCAGCGTTCGTTCCATTCCGTAAATTCCGGTGCTTCGTTCAAATTCGAGTTCTCCCACTTATCAAAAGTTAAAGCTAAGAACGTATTCGTGAAGTCCGCTGATTGCTTTTCCATCAGTTCCAGAAGATCTTTCATCAGCGTTTCATCTTCGGCCTCTTCCGTTAATAATCCCAGCTTGGCACGCATGCCGGATAACCACTCATGATGATACTGCTCCGAAAATTGGGAAATGGCATCCTGTGCAATCTGTATGGCCACATCTTCATTATCATGCAGCAGCGGCAGTAATGTCTCCGCAAGGCGAGCCAGATTCCAGCCCGCAATATAGGGTTGATTGCCGTAAGCATAACGACCTTGCGTATCGATTGAACTAAAGACAGTAGCTGGATTATAAGCATCCATAAAAGCACAAGGCCCGTAATCAATCGTTTCTCCACTGATGGCCATATTGTCCGTATTCATGACGCCGTGGATAAATCCAACATTCTGCCATTTGGCTATCAGCGAAGCCTGTCGTTTGATGACTTCCCGGAGGAAGTTCAAGTAACGGTTATGATCTAAAGGAATGTCAGGAAAATGCCGTTCCAGCGTATAGTCCGCCAGTGCTCTCAGTTCGTCTACAGTCCCCCATCTAGCTGCATACTGAAAGGTTGCCACGCGGATATGACTGGAGGCCACTCGGGTTAATATGGCACCGGGCCGTTCCGTTTCACGAAAAATGCTTTCCCCAGTCGTTACTACCGCCAAACTTCTCGTTGTAGGGATACCCAGTGCTTCCATGGCTTCGCTGATAATATATTCACGCAGCATCGGTCCGATCGCCGCCCGACCATCCCCTCCACGGGAGTATGGCGTTCTGCCCGAACCTTTGAGCTGAATGTCCACCCTCTCGCCCTGTGGCGTAATCTGTTCACCCAGCAGCAATGCCCGTCCATCACCAAGCATGTTGAAATTGCCAAATTGATGCCCTGCGTAAGCTTGAGCCAGAGGCTCGGCTCCAGGCGGAATTTCATTGCCAGCAAAAGTTGCTGCCCCTTCCTTGCTGTTCAGCGTTTCAGCATTCAATCCAAGGCTCGCAGCAAGGGTTTCATTTAAGATGACGAGCTCAGGTGACTGTACCGGTACTGCACCCTGACTCGTATAAAAGGTCTGCGGCAGCCGGGCATAACTATTGTCCAGATTCCAGCCTGCGCCTAACTTATCCTTTTCCATGTGCACTCCACTCCTTTTCCTCAACAAAGGAACTCCTCTGTTTGTATTCATGTAGCCTGTGTGAACCAATGCTCATTTATGTAGTCGCATGGAATTTCGAAATGATGAACATATTATATGCTCATAAGGAAACTTTAGCATATTTGTAGGGTGTTTGCATGTTCCATCGTGTAGGGCAGCCAAATAAGCCCACAAGGTATTCATTTAGGAAAAAGGATATTTTCCACTCTTTCCAGCAATGAATTCGATGTGGGCTTACTCGATTAATTCGCTATTATTCAGTTAAAATGGATCAGGTATGTGCCTCCTGAGTTCCCGCTACAGGCTGAACAGGCAGACTTTCCTTTTTGAAACCAAGGTTGAAAAAGATATTGAGCAGAATCGCTGACAGACTTCCTGTGATAATGCCATCGCTCACAATGATCCGAACGCTTTGTGGCAGCTGGGCAAACAGGTCTGGTACAGCTGTGACACCAAGCCCGAGCGAAACCGAACAAGCGACGATCAACAGGTTGGACTGCTTGCCGAAATCGACGGTTTGCAGCATTTTGATTCCAGAGGATACAACCATACCGAACAGAACAACTGTCGCTCCGCCTAATACTGCACTTGGGATAATAGTTGCAAATGCCGCTACCTTCGGAATGAGACCGAGGAAAACCAGAATGCCTCCGGCTGCAACCACAACATTTGTAGTTTTCACCTTGGACAATTGAACGAGCCCGACATTCTGCGCGAATGTATTGTATGGAAAGGCATTGAATATACCGCCAAGCACAAAAGCCAAGCCCTCTGCACGATAACCGCGAGCCAGATCCTTCTCATTGATGGGCTGATCGCAAATTTTGCTCAAAGCCATAAACACACCCGTGGACTCGATAATCACGACAGTTCCTACGATGATCATTGTAATAATCGGGCCAAGCTCAAATGTTGGCATTCCGAAATAAAAGGGTTGTGGCAAGTGGAACCATGACGCTTCCTGTACAGGAGAGAAATTCACTTTTCCCATTAGAGCCGCAATGAGAGTTCCTGCAATGATGCCAATCAGGACGGCAAGAGATTTAACGAAACCCCGAGCATACCGGTTCAGTACCAAAATAAAGAGCAGTACTCCGAAAGAAAGTGCCAGATTGTCCAAGCTTCCGAAGTTCTCACTATTTGCCCCGCCAGCCATATTCTTAATACCGGTAGGAATAAGTGCTAGACCAATAATGGTTACCACGGTACCAATGACAACGGGAGGGAACAGCTTGACGATTTTGCTAAAAAATACGGCACAGATAACGATAAATAAACCGGCTGCTATGATAGACCCATAAATGGCTGGAATACCATACTGAGATCCGATGGCGATCATGGGCGTAACAGCTACAAATGAACTACCGAGTACTGCTGGCAAACCAATGCCCAGATACTTTCCCTTCCGAGCCTGCAGCCACGTTGCAACACCGCATGTGAGCAGGTCAATGGATACCAGATATGCCAGCTGCTCAGCAGTCAGATTCAAGGCTCTTCCCACGAGTAAAGGTACCAGAATAGCCCCGGCATACATGGCCAATACATGTTGAATCCCCAGTGAAAAAATTCTCATCTTTTTTGTTTCGTTCATCCGCGCTCGCCCCCGAAATTAGAATCAACCCATCGCACTGAATAATCATGTTATGTTGATTCACATTATATAAACTATTTCGGGAACTTCCATGATACATGAACGAGAATTGTTACAGGAGATAAAGAGATCGTATCTTTTTGGGCAAACGAAACAAAATGCCGGATTTCCAGTGTAATATTATTTAACATCTCACTACATTTTTTTTACTGAATATCAGGAGAAAAGAAAAAAGCCAGCACTACATGTGCCAGCCTGCTGTCCAATCGCTTTAATCATGATTGAAATTTTCATTGGAGGTACCAGGGCTTCTAGGTGGCTAATTGGGAAGCGATGTAGCCCCATCCCTCCTCCACACTCCGGAACACCCATCCGGCAGATTCGATTCCATCTTTATTACCAACCCCAAGCAGAAGTGTTCTGACCGCTTCTTCTGATTTTGGTCCAACGGTAAGCGCAAGCGGAAATGAACGGTACCGGGAGATCTCACTACCTACGTCAAAAACAAGATCCAACTCATCTCCCCAATCATATTGCATGTCCGACAGATCAATAATGAGTCCGTCCGGCCTCCATGCTTCCAGCACAGCTTTGCCGATTGCACTCATATAACGGGCATCCGAGTTGCCTCTACTGCCAAACCCGTAGACACCTATAAATTTCAAAATCATGATCTTCCTATAGGAATTCTCTGACACACTCCCGATATGAACTTCGTACTCCAGATCGCTTAAATCTTCCAAACGATATGTTTTGGTATTTAAACTCATACTTAGTGTTCTCCTTCATGACCTGTCTTATTTCGAAGGGATCGGAAAGTCCGTTACAATAACATTCTCTACCCATCCGTTAAGGGAAGCTACAAAAGCCTGATGCGCAGGATGCGGACCATATGAACGCAAGGCTTCTTGGTCTTCAAACGTCACTCTTAATCCAAGCGTGAATCCCTGAATATGATCCGTCTCTTCTGTTACATTGATTCCGGCAGTCAGATCGATGATCCCAGGAATCTCGTCCTGTAAGGCGAGCAATTGTGTGACAAATTCCTGCTGTTTTGCCGGCGTAACTTTATCGTTGAATTTGAATACCACCAGATGTTCGAACATGAAATTTTCTCTCCTTTATTATAAAAATTCATTTACGACATAGTTCAGATTCTATAGGTTATTTCCATATGTTTCAATCCGGGCTCCTGATTCTGCTTCACACTTTAAACGCAAAAAAGGCGCGTTCAAAGCCAGACTGTCGCTGACCTGACGCACCTCTTCGCAGGCACGGTGACGCTAAACGCGCTTAATGCCTTAACGCTCTGTTCTGAACATGATGAAGGAGCTTCTCCAACCATGCAATGTTGCTCTCAATCGTGTGATAAGCATGATCCCTCATCAGCCACAGAGCATCCATCAAATCCTCACTTACCTCGATCTCCTCTGGTTTCTGCTCGTCAATATAATCTAGTTTTTTTCTTTGTTTCACGATTATATCTTCAATAAGGTATGCGATCTTCTGATTATCCACCTTATCCAGATTAACCAGCGCTGCATAGAGGGACTGAATGGTCGTGAATTTCTGAAATACTTTATAGATGCTCTCTTCCAGCGCGAGCCGCCCTTGATCGGTGATCCCATACATCGTTTTGTCTGGTCTATTCTCACTCTGGATCGTTTCAATTTTCTCGATTAGCCCCTTCTTATGCAGCACTTCGAAATTGTAATAGATCGTACCTTCCGTGATTTTGGCCTCGGTCTGATCCAAATGTTTGCCTATTTGCTTTTTAATATCATAGGGATAGCAATTCCCTTCACTTAATGCTCCAAGAATAAATATTTGAATTGACATGTGACTGCCCCCATTCTGCTCTTACCAAGGGCACAGCTTCCTACAAATTCGCCTGAGCCCTTTTATTTCTTATTTTATACGATAGCGGGCTGTTGTGAAGACTCTTGCAGCGGATTGGTTTGCTTGGCATGTTTGAAATGGTGAATCGCTGCATTGAGAACGAATGCGACCAGTCCAACCAGCGCTAATCCAATGGCGTAATGGGCCGTTCTGCCACCGCCGAAGAGAATATTGTAATCCAGATGCGTGGAATAGAACATCGGTGTGATCTGACTGACAAATTTGAAATATCCAGGCATCATTTCGGGTGACATGGACGTACCGTTAGCAATGGATTGACTAAGCACGAATATCATGTTGATCAGCATACCTCCTTGACCGAGAAGCATGATGAAGATACTTGTAAATTCGATCGACACGAATAATTGCAGACTGTGCACCAGCCACATTTTCAGAAACACTTCCACCCCATATCCTTGAACCATGAAGTAGATGCCTACTCCAACCAGAGGAGCAATCAGGGATATGAGCAGGTTCGCCCCCCGCAGGGCAAAAAAGGCTTTCCATTTTCCCATTTGGGCACGCAGCTGCTGCATTCCGCCCACGCTCTGCATGGCATAGATCATGGCTCCAACATAGAGCGCCATCGTGATGAACATCGGTGCCATCTGATTTTGCATACCGGCAGGCTGCGGGTTGCTCATGACGATATTGGATGAGACCTTGCCCGTGGTTGATTCCACAATCTGTTTGGATTGATCCGCAGGAACCTGCATTCCGTTCAATACCGCTTCGAAGCTTTGAGCCTGAACCTGTGCGCTGATCTGAGCGGTAATTTCTGCTGCTGCACTTTTCATCGAACTGGTAATGGTGGTTGGGTTAGATTCATTAATCAAATATTCCAGCTGCGCTTTGCCGCTCTGTTCAGACAGTTTCTCCGTAAAGTCACCAGGTATACGTATCACCATATGAATATCGCGGTCTTCCAGACCCGTCTTCGCCTGTTCCAGCGACTCATCGGTTACGATATTGAACGGGAGCTGCTCTTGCAGCTTCTGAACAAATTCAGTACCGGATTGTTGGTCCTCATTAACGATGGCCACGGTAAGATTCGTTACGTTTTTGGGGATGGCGCTATATCCGGACATGAAAACGGTCAGCATCACAATCTGATAGAACACAATCATGAATATCCCCGCTTTGACTCCTTTATGCTTCAGCATGCTCTTCACTTTCTACTCCACCTTATTATTATAATTTAAACTACTTGAATTAAAGTACTCTTGTTTGTTATATTTGTCAATGACCCCAACTAAGGAGGTAAGATGAATGAAGAAGAGCACGATTATTTCTCTGTCTGAAATCACGAAATTCCAATCGAAAGAAGAAGAGTTTAGCCCTTATCGTTGGTATCGCCACATGCTCAAACAGGAACCTGTCGTTTACAATGAAGAAACGGATTCCTGGCATGTGTTCAAGTATGACTTGGTCAAAACCGTATTGAATGATCATGAGCATTTCTCCAGTGTAAGAGAAAGATCGATTGTGAACGTGGGGTATTCAAGTGAGGGAGAAGGTGCGGACAGCGAGCACCACATTCCGGACAAGCTGGATATTCACAACGTCGATCCTCCGGAACACCGCAAGCGAAGATCACTGTTGGCCAGTGCATTTACCCCAAGAAGTCTCAAACTTTGGGAACCGCGCATTCAGGCCGCAGCAGACGAGTTAGTCGCGGAATTTTCACAGCTTCCCGAGGTGGATATTGTACAAGCCTACACAAGTATGTTTCCAGTAATCATCATGTCTGATCTGCTTGGCATTCCTTCCAAAGACAGGCTCTTATTTAAGGAATGGGTAGATATTCTCTTCATGCCAACTACGGATGCAACCTTTAGCCGTATCAATGAAATGAAGAAAATTGCGGGTCAGCAATATTTCGAATACCTTTACCCTTTTGTAGTGTCCAAACGAACGAATCTTGCCGAGGACATTATCTCGGACCTGATCCAGGTCGAAGTGGATGGTGAACATTTTACGGATGAGGAAATTGTACGCACCACCATGTTCATTCTGGGCGCAGGAATAGAAACGACAAGCAACCTGTTGGCCAATTCCTTCTATGCGCTGCTCTATGATAAGCCTGAACTGTACACGGAGCTGAGAGATAATCCAGAGCTTGTCGGAAATGCAGTGGAAGAAATGCTGCGGTACCGTTTCCATATCAGTAAAATGGACCGCATGGTCAAGGCGGATAATAACCTGCTTGGGGTTGAACTCAAAAAAGGAGACGCCATCGTAGCCTGGATGAGTGCAGCCAACATGGATGAGGACATGTTCGAGGATCCATTCACATTGAATATTCATCGTCCGAACAATAACAAACAGCTCGCTTTTGGCTTCGGCACACACTTCTGCCTGGGTGCACCTCTGGCTAGGCTGGAAGCCAAAATTGTTCTGACGACATTTTTGAGAACCTTCTCAAATATTGAACCTGTCAGCGGATTCGTTTTGGAAGACCACCTGACTCCGTCTGCAGCAGGACAATCTCTGAAAAGCCTTCCCATGAGGTTATATAAGTAGTACGCTATAGATGGATAGCAGAAAAAGAGCAGGAAATCTGCTCTTTTTTGCTGCTTCACTGCTATTAATAGCAAGCGATGGAGCAATATCGTTCAAGAACTTGCCTTCTTTTCCGTTTATAATGACAAGAACATACGAGAAAGAAGGTGCAGCATGAATCGCGAAGTACGAACCGTTGTATTTGATACCGATCTGCAGCTTGAAGCTTATCAATTCCAGGGCATTATGCAGAAATTCCCCAATCACTTTCATGACTATTATGTCATTGGTTTTATTGAGCAGGGCAAGCGACATCTGGTCTGCAATAATCAGGAGTATGTGCTGAATACAGGCGACATGATCGTATTTAACCCTCATGACCCCCACGCCTGTGAAGGGATTGACGGAAGAACACTCGATTATCGCTGTATTAATATCCAGCCAGAGGTCATGAGAGAATACACCCGCGAAATTACCGGACAAGACTATCTGCCGAACTTCACAGCACCCGTACTCTATCAACACGAATTGGTCAGTTCTTTGCATGACCTGCACTTAATGATTTTGGAGGAGCAATCCGATTTTGGCAAAGAAGAGCTGCTGCTCCTGCTGCTGGAACAGCTGCTTCGGGATTATGCAGATGCTGAATCCTCCGTCTCTTCTCAAGATGTCACGATCGAAGTCAAGTGTATCTGCGAATACATAGAGTCTCATTACATGGAAAGTATATCGCTGGGTGAGTTAGCTGAACGAAGTGGAATGAGCAAGTATCATCTGGTACGTCTATTTACTCGCCAAAAAGGCATCTCACCATATCGGTATCTGGAAACAATTCGTATTAATCAGGCCAAGCGCTTATTGGAACAAGGAACGCTGCCGCTTGAGGTATCCGCCCAGACGGGATTCAGCGATCAGAGCCATTTTACGAACTTTTTCAAAAAACTGATCGGCTTGACGCCCAAACAATATCACCGAATCTTTAACCACGAATATGAGTCTCAACGGCTGCAGGACCGTGTTTCACGATGAGTGAAAATAAACATACGGCTGGTCACCTGCTCGCCTTGCTTACGATTTTGATCTGGGGGACCACCTTTATCTCCACAAAAATTCTGCTCTTCGACTTTACACCTGTGGAAATCTTGTTGTTTCGTTTTCTGATTGGATATGTGGTATTGTTCCTGATCTACCCTCGTGTGATGCGGGTATCAACGATCCGGGATGAGATGCTTTTTATGGCGGCCGGACTGTGCGGGGTCACATTGTATTTTTTGATCGAAAATATCGCGCTTGTATTCACACTGGCTTCCAACGCAGGTGTCATTGTGTCCATTGCACCCTTCTTCACCGCTGTGCTTGCGCACTTCTTCCTGAAGGATGAGCCGTTATCTCGGCATTTTGTCGTCGGTTTTGCTATTGCTTTGACAGGCATTGTGATCATTGCGTTCAATGGAAGTTACAGCCTGCAGCTAAATCCGCTGGGCGATCTGCTTGCTTTTGTGGCTCCTGCGGTCTGGGCAATCTATTCCGTCCTTATGCGTAAGATAGGCAATCTTCACTATCACACCATTGGTGCAACACGCAAAGTGTTCTTTTACGGGCTTTTGTTTATGCTCCCTGCCTTATTCCTGTTCGAATTCCATTTTGACATGGAGCGGTTATCCGATCTGACCAACCTTTCCAATCTTCTTTTTCTCGGAATAGGCGCTTCTGCGTTGTGTTTTGTAACCTGGAATAGGGCGGTAAGCCTTCTGGGAGCAGTGAAAACCAGTGTTTACATTTATTTGGTGCCTGTAATTACATTGTTAGCCTCTGCACTGCTGCTGCATGAACCCATTACTTGGATTACCATGCTTGGTGCGGTGTTAACACTCCTGGGTTCCATCATCTCAGAACGAAAAGTGCGGAAGCACGCCCCCGGATCGAAGCTGTCCGAGATCCATTAGACTCTGGTCGTTTGGAACGCAAAGAAGGCACCATCCATCCTTTCAGGATTAGTGCCTTCTTTGTGTTTGCGTACGATAACTTACCTTTTGCACAAATGTTATTATCCAAGCTAGGAGTAGTCAGCTAATTCAGCCTGGAAAGCAGCGTACTCAGCTCATGCTTCTCCAGATGCCTCCATTGTCCTCGTTCCAGCTGATCCAGTGTTATATTCATAATACGGATGCGCTCCAGTTTCAGCACTCTGTACCCCAGGGCTTTGCACATTCTGCGTATTTGCAGGTTAAGCCCCTGTGTCAGAATAATCCGAAAAACATTCTCGCTGTGGCGATATACTTCGCATGGCTTGGTTATTACGTCCAGAATCTCGACTCCTTGGGACATCATTCTTAGGAATTCATCTGTAATCGGTTTATCCACGGTCACCACGTATTCTTTCTCATGATTGTGCTCTGAGCGCATCATTTTGTTGACAATCTCTCCATCGTTCGTAAGCAAAATCAAACCTTCGGAGGCTTTATCCAGCCTGCCAACGGCAAAGATGCGTGATGGATAATTCACATACTGTATAATATTTCCTTCGACTTGCTGTGCCGCCGTACAGACGATACCTATTGGTTTGTTGAGAGCCAGGTATACAGGTTGGCGTTCAACCTGAGGGATTTCCTTCCCGTCGATCAGGACGATATCTTCTGCTTCAACCTCTGCCCCTTTTACACATACCTCACCATTGATCGTAATGCGTCCGGCTGCAATTAAGCGGTCTGTCTCTCGCCGTGAGCAGAATCCCGTTTCACTTATGTATTTATTAATTCGCATGCTTCACCGCTTCTCATCTGTAATATAGCCATCATCTCATTTATAATGAAAGGAAGCAATGAAGCCTATGCGAAAGTCTTAGGATAAGCTAAGCAACTAACTTTTGAGGAGATGTTCATGGACAAACAATGCATGAGAGTGCTTAAGAAGCTGTATCAGCATGCCAATGGCAAGTACGACAGAGAGCGACAGGTGACGGTGTATCGAGCGGATACACTAACTGCTGACGAACAAGAAGTATTACATACGCACGGCTGGGTTCCTAATGATCTGGAGCTAATTGCGCATGACGAGATCATTCAACAATTAATTGATTTGCAGCAAAATGAACATCTATCCTGGACCACGATTACCAATGCATTTGTCGCGGGTGTTGGTGGAAGTTATCCCCGAGGCATAACTACACTTGGAAGCTACCATATGATGGTTCACATGCAGCACCATGCTTATGAAGAAGCGAAACAATTCCATTGTTGTAAATACTGCGGTTTAAGCCGTAACAGCAATGACGCTTGGGATAATTTGTCCTTTATTCGCTATGCCATTCACTTGGGACACGATTACAGCTCGACTAGTTTAGGGGCATATGCTGATTTGACCGAGCTAGTCTCCCTGCTTGAACATGACTCCATTACACCGAGTGAAGAGGACATTCACACCTTCAATCGACTGCTTCATAGTTTGGATCGGGCAGAGAGCGATGAATCTCCGGGAAAATATGAGAAACGGCTCACAGCCGAGAAATTGATCAAAGGACAGGCTGGCATCCGCCGAGGCATATTAAAATCGTTATCCCGAGTAGGTGTTCTGCCGAACCAGATTCTCCCCCTTCGTCCCGATCATTGGACTAATATTGAAGAACTGCTGAATGCCGAATTACTGCTCAGCAATACGAAAGGCCGCTCCGACATGGAGATGCCTTGGGCTGGATGGCAAGGTAAACTCGGCGTGGATTGGGACAAGGCCCGTCAGCTTTTTGGAAGTATGATCCTACATCATTCCTAATCGTAAAAAACAACCCAAACAGCTTCAATTCGATGAATTGAAACCGTTTGGGTTCGCTTGCTGCAATTGTTTTTGAACATGCATTTCTTAGAAAACGTCTAAACTGAAATATCCAGACTACTTCCCAGATTCGGATGTGGGGCTGGAACAGATTTTAACATTTCCGTAAGCTGTTGACCTTGTTGTTCTGCCATGTTTTTCGACATTGACATCACCTGTAAACTCGCTGACTGTGCCAGCGATGTTTGACTCATGGCCATTGATAATGCTGCAATATCCATGTTCTGCACTCCTTTATGTAGCTATTAAATGAGCGTACCTAATATATATCGGATACTGTACAGGAATTATGTAATATAACGCACGCCATTATTACAATTTAAGCGGGAGAAATCTCATGAACGGAAAAAAATTTGTATTTCTTTTTACGCTCCTATGCGCACTGTGCGTGGGAGGTTTTGGCGGTATCCTCTTATGGATCCTGACCCTAGTCTCTAAGTCTTAACATTGCAAACAGACATCTCCATTACAGGAGCTGCCTGATCGCCTTACTATTTTGATTGCTCAAGAACGTTAAGACTGAATCAAGCCATACTTCGCAAAACTGTGATATAACCCGTCTTCCTCAATGGTTCCGGTAATGTCATCGGCGATAGCTTTCAGACCGGGCTTCGCATTGCCCATGGCAATCCCAATATTGCAAAATTCCAGCATCTCTGCATCATTCATGCCGTCTCCGATGGCCAGTGTGTCTTCCCGAGACATGCCCAGGTGTTCCAGCAGATCTGCAATTGCAATTGCTTTGTGAATGCCAGGAATCATGAGCTCCCCGCTTCCCTCTCCAAAGATAGGTACGGTACATTGGATTACCTCGAATTTGCCCTGAAACTCCTGCTTGATCCGATCGAACGGAACCACAGCACTTTCCAGAAAACAAACCTTATTGACATCATCCTTATATAAGTCGGCTTCACCGTAGGTTAGACCCGTAATAAAGGGATGTGGCTTCTGTTCCTTTTTCGCTCTGGCTGCTGGATCATTCTCCACATCACCGTATATGCGACGTTCGAGATGGGTTTGAAGATTGCTACTTGCATAGAGGGCTGAATTGGATTCCAGATAGAAATCAATCTGATGTTCATTGAAAAAATCGACCATATGCCGAACATCTTCAGCCGTTACCTTTTTATGATAGAGAACTTCATCACCAAACTCCACATATCCTCCACCTGCACCAATCAGACCGTCGAATCCAACGTCCCAGATGGAATCATAAATTTCCGCCTTGGAACGCCCTGTGCACAAATAAAGCAAATGTCCATTCGCGCGTGCCTGTCTACAAGCCTTCTGAGCTGAAACAGGTATGTTCCCATCATCATCCACAAGTGTGCCATCAATATCGATAAAGACTATTTTCTGTGTCCGTGTGTTCATCTGCATCTGCCCCCATTATGTCTCATGCCATGTTGTAACCATCGCAAAACACTTATACATTACAAATCACTTCTCAGCTGGCTTCTCCATATGCACAATTTGCCACTCATTATGCTCTTCGGTCACAATTGTAAATCCTTGACGCTCCCAGAAATCCACGGCCCCAGGCAAGAAGCGGTGGGTATGTAGGTATAACGTGCTGTACGGCATTTCTCTTACCACACGCTCCAGCTCTTTCACCAAAAGTGAACCAATGCCGTATCTGCGATAGGCAGGATCGACATAACATTTTACAATTTCAGCCGCGGTTTGTTCCGGGTAGCGACCTTCGATCACCTGAATCCGTCCATCATATGGCAAAATGCCGATGGAGCCTACAATGCCTGCTTCCTCCGTTACGGCTACAAGAAAAACCGCTCCCGCTGTCTCCATATAATGTTCTCTAAATTGCATCAGATCCGCAGGCATCTGTTCGTGATTCATCATTGGAAATACTTCTCTGCGGACACGCATGGTAAAATCTACAGCTTGCTCAATCTGATGGAGTTGAACCTTCATTATCTTGGGCACTGTCTGAAGCTGTGTCACAATATTCTCATTCCTATCTTTTAGATTAGAGCCTGGTTTATAGCAGCTACCCGAACCCACATTCTTGGTGAGCTCGCTCTCTTCCATCATCTTACCTAATTAAATTTCTTCTATCAATCTAGCTATACTCCTATCCAAAATGATAGAAAGCCCGCGCGATTTGAGAGACTCTGCATACGATAAGACGTGTTATCAAATCAAACTCACAAGGGGGAAAAAGCGATGTGGCTATGGCTGGGTATCTCTGCTTCATTTCTGCTCATGCTGGGATTTGTATATCGTTACGTAGAAGACATCCTAGAAACGCGAAAGTTTCATCCCCATGCTCCCAAGCAGCTCTTGATCAAATTTAAAGACGGCACCACAGCAGATCAAATGCACGCTCTGCATAAAAAAGGAAGATGCAAAGTTGCCGAAACTTATGAGGATCTCGGCTGGTATCGGGTAGAATCAAGCAGAATCATGCATCGCATGCTAAAGAATTATAAGGATCATGAACTCATTGAACATGTAGAACCCAATTACCTCGCTCAGGCATCCTATACCCCGAATGACCCCTACTTCCCTTATCAGAATAACCTGCAAAAGATTAACGCACCTGCGGCTTGGGATATTAGCCAAAGCAACAGCTCCATCAAAATTGCCATTATTGATACCGGAGTGCAGCTAAACCACCCCGAGCTTGCCAGCAAGCTCCTTCCAGGTTATGACTATGTCAGCTATGACGCCATCCCCGAGGACGGAAACGGACACGGCACACATGTGGCCGGAATTGCGGCTTCGGTCACGAATAATGGAGCTGGCATCGCTGGCGTTGCTCCGCTTGCGTCCATCGTACCCATTCGTGTCCTGGATGATAGCGGAATGGGAACCATGGGCAATGTCGGCAACGGGCTGGTCTATGCTGCCAATAACGGTATACAAGTGGTTAACTTGAGTCTGGGCGGACCTATCGGCGATGCATTCTTGCAAGCTGCGGTACAGTATGCCTGGGACCGCGGTGCAGTCATTATTGCTGCTGCCGGCAATGACAATACTTCCTATCCAATCGTGCCCGCCTCCTACCCCAATGTGATTGCTGTCGCTTCCACCAATCCTTCCGACCTGAAATCCAATTTCTCCAACTATGGTTCATGGGTTGATATGGCTGCTCCGGGTGACAGCATACTGTCGACTTATCTCGGCAGCTCGTACGCATATATGAGCGGAACATCAATGGCTGCACCACAGGTAGCAGGTACGGCTGCCTTGCTTGCTGCCCAAGGCAAAACCAATGCCCAGATCCGTGATGCGTTGTGCTTTGCCTCCGATCCCGTATCCGGTTCCGGGGTCTACTGGCAGTATGGCAGGCTAAACGCACATCGGAGTCTGCAAGTCCCCTAATTGGTTCTTCTCTTAGATGAGCATATAAAGGTGAACTTTCAAAGTTCTGTTCAATTGAACAAAAGAGGAGCAGTACCGTGTGTAACACAGGGTTGCTCCTCCCTTTTTCTGAATTTCACTTACTGGACAGAATTTAGAAGTATTGTGCACCATGAGTAGCAATGACGTCTTTGTACCAGTGGAAGCTTTTCTTTTTCACCCTTCTCAGCGAACCCGTGCCGTCATTGTTTCGGTCTACATAGATGTAACCATAACGTTTTTTCATTTCTCCTGTTCCTGCACTGACCAAATCAATCGGGCCCCAGCTCGTATATCCAATGATCTCGACTCCGTCCTGAATGGCTTCTGCCATCTCGGCAAAATGACGGTCCAGATAGTCAATGCGGTAATCATCCTCCACCGTATCTTTATCCAGCAATACATCCGTAGCACCAAGACCATTTTCCACAATGAATAATGGCTTGCCGTAGCGGTCGTGCAGCTGGTTGCAGGTAATTCGCAGACCTTTCGGGTCAATGGTCCATCCCCATTCCGATGCATCAAGATAAGGGTTTTTCACGGAACCAAATACATTGCCCTCCGTTGAATCCTTCAAAATCTCCGGATCGGTGCTTGTGCAGCGGCTGGCATAATAGCTGAAGCCAATATAGTCCACCGTATTTTGCTTAAGAAGCTCGGCATCTTCAGGCTGCATTTCAATATGAATCCCGTTTTCTCTGAAGAAACGCTTCGTATAACCCGGGTATGCCCCCTTGGACTGAACATCAATGAAGAAAAATGACTCGCGATCCTGCTCCATCGCCTTCCATACGTCCTCCGGATTGGATGTGTAGGGATACACCGTACCTGCAGCCAGCATGCATCCGATCTGTGCACCGGGAATCATCTCGTGACACGCCTTCACGGCAAGTGCACTGGCTACCAGTTCATGATGCGCCGCCTGATACAGGACCTGCTGCTTGTCCTCTCCCTCTTGCAGGACGATACCTGCACCAATATACGGAAGATGCAGAAGCATGTTGATTTCGTTAAACGTCATCCAGTATTTCACTTTGTCCTTATATCGATGGAATAACGTCTTCGCATAGGTTTCAAAAAATCCAATCATCTTGCGGTTCTTCCAGCCGCCATATGTTTGCACGAGGTGTACAGGTACATCAAAATGACAAATGGTAACGACCGGTTCAATATTATATTTCAATAATTCATCGAAGACATCATCATAGAATTGCAGGCCTGCCTCATTGGGCTCGGCGTCATCCCCGTTCGGGAAGATCCGGGACCAGGCGATCGAAAGCCTGAAACATTTGAACCCCATTTCGGCAAATAAAGCAATGTCTTCCTTGTACCGATGATAGAAATCAATGGCTTCATGAGAAGGGTAGAACTCGCCTTCCTTGGGTTCGAACGAGTCCAGGTTACCCATCGCAATGGGGAAACGCTTAGACCCAGTAGGGATTAGGTCGACCGTAGTCAATCCTTTCCCCCCTTCCAGATAGGCACCTTCCAGCTGATTCGCTGCTGTTGCTCCTCCCCAGAGAAAATTCTCCGGGAAGGAAGTTGGCTTTTCAAACATAAAGCACTCCTCCTCTTCATCGTAACTTGATTTAACCAAGCACCGTTAGCAATTTGTCTTTTTCGTTCACCGATGCATTCTCTGTGCCCACAACATCCAGGTAATTTGAAGTATTTGTAATAATAATAGGAGTAACCGTCTCATAACCGGCATCCTTGATGGCCTGCAGATCAAACTCCATAATCAAATCTCCAACGTTGACCCGGTCACCATCTTTCACATGAGCATTGAAATGTTGACCTTTCAGTTGTACCGTATCTTGTCCAATGTGGATCAGCATCTCTACACCATCATCCGTCACAAGTCCAATAGCATGCTTTGTGCGGTAAACCGTTTGTACAACACCTGTGATTGGAGATACCACTCGGCCACTTGTTGGTCGAATCGCAATGCCTTTACCCATATGCTCACCAGCAAACGTAATGTCGTTAATTTCCTTCAATTGAATAACTTCACCAGCCATTGGGCTGAAGATTTCGTATTTGCTGTTCGGATTGGGATCGAGTGCAGGTGCTTGTGCAGCTGCCGGAGCTGGTACAGGTGAAGCAGCTTCCTTGAATCCAACTACATACGTGAGAACGAAACCAAGTATGAACGCAACGGCTGTTGCAACAAGTGCCATGTAGAATGTTGAATCAACACCTGTGGCCGGGTTAATGAAGGTCGGATAACCGAATACGCCAAGTCCGCCAAACATGTACATTTTCGAGCCGAAGAATCCCAGTATGGCGCCGCCAATACCACCTGCAATACAGCTCATGATAAACGGTTTTTTCAGTGGAAGGGTCACACCATAGATTGCCGGCTCGGTAACACCGAAGATGCCTGAGATGAAGGCTGGAATACTCAAAGATTTCAGTTTGGCATTTTTAGTTCTCAACATTACGGCAAGTACTGCACCAATCTGAGCAAAGGATGCAGCGAACGACATGGCAACCACCGGATCCGCTCCGGACGTACTGAGGTTCAGAAGCATGACTGGAACCAGACCCCAGTGAAGACCGAACAGTACAAACACCTGCCACAGACCGCCAATGATAAGACCTGTAAGAAGTGGGCTCAGATCATAGATTCCGGTTGCTCCTGCACCGATCAGCTGTCCAGCCCAAGTGGATACTGGACCAATTACAAGGAACGTTGCCGGAACGATAACAAGCAGCGTAAAGAATGGAACAAGGAATGTGCTAACCACTTTAGGGATAACATTTTTGAAGAATCTTTCGATTTTCACGGCAAAGAATGTAGCAATAATAATTGGAATAACCGAAGATGAATAGTTCATCAGGATCACAGGAATACCCAGGAAAGTAATATGAATCGGTGATTCAAACAACGTACCCGCGAATAGTGTGTACAATGGATCTCCCGCAGTCAAACCGGACAGCGTAGGATAAACCAGTGTAGCCCCGATGGCCATACCCAGGAACGGTGAGCCGCCAAATTTCTTGATAGCCGTATAACCAAGGAATACCGGGAAGAAGTAGAACAGACAGTCACCCGTTGCATTCAGCAAATGGTACGTTCCGGATGTGTCCGTCAACCAGCCGAAGGATAGAAACATGGCTGTAAACCCTTTGATCATCCCTGTTGCAGCAAGCAAGCCGAGAAGTGGAGTGAAGACTCCCGAGATCATATCGATAAATCGGCTGAATAATCCTACTTTTTTCCCCGATTCTTCCTTCGTCTCTTCAACCTGACCTTCTGTCGGCAAGTTGCCGACCTTCACAATCGCTTTATATACATCCGGCACTTCATTGCCGATGACGACCTGATATTGTCCTCCGCTCTGCATAACCGTAATAACGCCAGGCAGATTTTTAATCTCTTCTGTTTTAGCAACGCTTTCATTTTTCAGTTTAAAACGTAATCTGGTTACACAGTGGAAAACGCTGTTTACGTTTCCAGAACCACCTACACGGGATAGGATGTCTTTGGCCAGTTGATCGTAATTCATAGTTATTCTCCCTCTCTAAGTAGACTCCCCATGCTTGTGAAACAAAGAAAACCTGAACTACTGAACATACACAACGTGCCGGATGATCCGGAAACAAGTCGTGTTATTCAGCAATTCAGGTTTTGCCCTTAATGGTTGCAACCCTGTAAGGCTGTACACAGCGATATTCGGTTGTTACTTCAACAACTTTATCTTAAAGTAAGTTGCAACCAGTCTACTGACCTGGAGTGATCGGCATTGCCTGATTGAACAGTTACAATCCGATTTTGTATGCGCTTACTTTATGGATTCATAATAGTATAACTTCTGAACTTTTGCAAGCGCTTTTTTAGTGGGATATTTTGGTTATATGGAACTACTCTGAAGTGGCGTGCACCACACGTTCAATGTGAATCGACAGATACATCATTTCCTCGTTAGTAAGTTGATATGTGTAGTTATTTTCAATAAATTTTTTGATTTTTTCGGAGCACTTGTGCGCTTCGGGATACTTCTTCTGGATCAGTTCAAACAATTCATCATCATTGTTATTTTTATAGTGCTTCCCTTTCACCAGACGCTGGGCGAAAAATTTCAGATGTGTCACAAATCGGTAATAGTTCAGCGAGTTCTCGTCAAAATCCATTTTGAAATGGTACTTGATGATCGTCAGCACCTCTTGCATCACCTGCGTCATACTTCGAATATTCGGCATTTCTTCGTTAAGTGCTGCATTTACAAAATGTAATGCCATAAATCCGGCTTCATCTTCCGGTAACAGGACACCAAATTGATCACAAATCATGTTGAGGGCCTCAAGTCCCACTTCGTACTCATCCTTGTACAACTGTTTTGTTTCCCACAGTAATCCATTTCGTATAGGCAGGTTCTTGCGATATCGCTCAATGGCGAAATGGATATGATCTGTCAGATGGAGATAGATGCTGTCGTTCAATTTTTTGCCTAATTTCAGTTTGGCATACGCGATGATCTCTTCGGAAACTTTCATGTATTCCATTGGTATGCTGGCGATTAATGTTTTGAAGTTTTCCTGGATATCTTCGTTCTGCAAAGTAAAGATCTTGTCAATATGCTCCTCGGAGACCCGATCACCTGCCCGCTTCTGAAAAGCTATTCCTCGGCCAATGACGATGACTTCGCGCCCATCCTGAATGGCAACTACAGCATTATTGTTCAGCACCTTCTCGATTTTCACTTTATCCACCCCAATATACAGAAAAAGACAAGCCATACCTTCAACGAGGTCATAGGTCCTGCCCTTTTCAACTTCAATATCTACGATATGTGCGTTCATGGTATTACAATTTTCTACAATGTGCAACAATAAATTTAATTTGGTTCCATCTGTTTTATTTTATTCAACCTCTCCCGTAAGTGCTTGAAGGATTTGTATTAATTCCTCTTAAAGAATGATAAAAGACTGCCAAAAATGAAAAGCACAACTCACCTAAATGTCGATCTACTATAGGTAATATTCCATACCATTCATGGTTAATGAGAGAACGTTGAATGTAATACCGATTCGAGTAGATCCAGCTGTTCTTTTGTATTAAAATACAGGACAAAACAGACCTGCACGACTCATTTTTTCTTATTTCTATTATCCGATGACAGTGCCATACGGAAACATAAGACTAACAATGGCTCCTGCAATCATCAAGACTAATACAAACAAAATGATTCAACTCCTTAGACTTTGCAAATATTAATACAATCGCTTCTCATACGATTCTTGTAAAGAACGGACGACATCGTCCTCCGTAACACCCAATTTGCCAGCGTGTGCAGCGATAATACGTGCTGGTTTGGGTAATTCCTCCTTGGCGGGCCAGTGCTCGGGTTCCCATGTGTGCGAACGTTTAAAGGCTTTGCCACAATGCATATAACACTCTTCTACCGTTACAGCGATACCAAGTTTGGGTGTTTTACCCTGCGCCTGCATTTGCGTCATCATGTCCGTATCCCGAATAATCATCGCTCTACCATTGATACGCAGTGTCTCTTCCAGTCCAGGAATAACAAAAATCAATCCAATGTGCGGATTGGACAAAATGTTTAACAGCGAGTCAAAACGTCTGTTGCCCGGCCGTTCCGGAATGACCAGATGATGCTGATCCACGACATGTACAAATCCTTCTCCGTCACCACGGGGAGATACATCACAAGACCCAGAACGATCGCTGGTTGACATAAAGAGCAGGCCAGAACGCGCAATGAATTGCTGACAATGCTCATCCAGATATGCGATCGATTTATTCTTCACCAATTCTCCCGGTGTACCGCAGATCTCTCGAAGAATGTCCTCCGATGCTACGATGTCTTTAAATATGTTGTTGGTCAACATGACCACGTCCTTTCTATCCTTCTAAATCTCTGGTTGATTAACTGCTTATAGATCAAATCTTTTCTTGATGGCTTCCGCCACCTCTTCAGGACTTTTATGTGTGTTATTGATTCGAATATAGTGCTCGTGTGTAAATCGCCCCGGTGCTGAGTTCAGTTGGTGCTTCTTCATGCTATCTAGCAAATCCTGTTCGGACCATTCTACGTTTCGCTTCGTTGCTTTATGCAGCAGCCGGTGAGGACTCCGGTTACGTTTCAATCGCTCCGGCATATCTGCCTCCAATTCGACATAACACACCTGTCCGCCATGAGCAGTGAACAGCTCACTGATTTTACGGATATATTCTGCATCCTCTTTAGAATCGAACGCCCACACGTATGTAAAGATCAAGCCGGGAAGATTGCTCTTCGCCACTTCTTCAAAAATTTCCTGGCGAAACAGACTCACCAGTCGTTTGCCTTGAGGTGTGCCATAACTGAAGTAGGGGGATACCAGTTCAATGGTCATGTGATTATGAAACAACTTCAGATCCGTGATCTTCTCTAGTTCCTGGCCGACGGTCATCTTCCCGACCGCTTGTGGACCAAAAATGATGACAAATTTCATCCCATCACTCCTCCTATGGATATAAATTATTTGAATTTTCTGGACATTCATCCATAATACCTCTTCAAAAGAAAATAAAAAAGAGATTCCAGTTCCCCTTTTTTCATCAGGAGCCTTAGAATCTCTTATTCATATTCCTAAATATAACATTCAAATTTATCGCCCAATCAGCGCCCAGCCCCATTTCATTCGCCGTAATCCAATCGCGATCACCCATGAGAGCAGCAGGGCAACGACGTATGAAAGTAGTATGCCAAAACTAAAATGCCGGGCCAGTTCCACCGAGAACTCACGTCTCCAGAATAACAATACTAATGGGTGCATCAAGAATACCCCGAAGGCCACTGTACCCAGTGAGTCCAAGAGTCGATGAATCCGATGTGCTTGATCCCACTTTTGGGCCGCTATTCGTTCACATCCCATCAACAATAACAAACATGCAGAAAGTGTAAACAAATTCCGGAACAAAAACAACAAGGTATACATCATAATTGGAAGTGCAGTTAAGGATGTTTTTATGTAGACACTGCCATAGATAAATATAAAAGCTCCGCTTAAAAAGGCCAAAATTAAGACATAGCGGTATGAACGCAGTTTCCCCAGAGAAACGTTAAAGTTCAGGCCAATCCATGCACCAAATCCAATAACGATCAGGTAACTCGGCAGAAGACTTCCCATTCGCTCGAAGTGAAACTGAAGATGCAGCGCATAAAAGACAGCCTGAGCTGCAATGAAGAATAAGGGCAGATAACGCTTAAATAAACGAAACCGGGTCAGTGATAAAAGTAAAGGAAATACCGCATAAAACTGAAGAATAATAAGAAAAAAGTATAAGTGCGTATGGGCTGTTCCTGTGAGCAATTGTTTAAGAAAAAACGTAAAATGAGACATGGGATCATGACGTGCCAGCAGCTGTTTGACCCCAAAATAAATGAATGACCACATCAGATAAGGCACAAACACATAGAGCAGACGCTTTTTATAAAATCCGAACATCCACCCCGTTTCCTTCACCCTGGTACTATAATTGTAGAACAAAACAAGCGAGGACAAAAACAGAAACGCAGGCACCGCAAATTGCAGTATACTGTTCCAGAAAAAATAAAAATCATAGCCCTGCGAATGAGTGGGATAATGTGTAACTGCTGTGGATGTTGCATGGATGGCAACCACCGCCATGATGGCAACAGCCCGAAACAGATCCAGATATTCAATTCGCCGGGGCCGATTAACCGGTTGATTCATGATAAAACCTCACTTATGACTGATATGGGATGATAGTTTCCGGCCGTAATCCAGATTCTACACTTCATTGTAATCAGCCTGCGAGGGTTATACAATCGATATCCATATTATTTTCGTCAATTTCCTCCCATATTCAACATCATTCGACATTTCGGACCCGAATCTTAAATAAGAATGAAGAAGGACCTGCGTTAATGCAGATCCCTTTTACTCAAAGTGCTTATATTCCTCTATCTATATTACTTCATGATTACGGGCTCCGATTCCTCCATACACTTGTATGTGAACTGGTAACTTCCTGATCCCAAATCAATCTTCACGTGAGATTCTCTCGTATGGACACCCTGAAGATGAGGCACCTTATGCAAAGGAAGACCACCCTCCATAACTGTCTGAAGACTTGCACCTGGCAAAACAACGGTACCCGTTGCATTGGCGGGAATGGTTACGTGCACTTCCATCTCATTGTGTTCCCGGCGATACCAGCTTGAACCCACACGTCCATACATCGTATCGAGACTTGCTTCCACCCAATCCAGACCCGGACCTGGCTGCGGCTCTATACGCACAACATGAAAGGCCGGAGATTTCTCATCAGAACGAATGCCTGCAACATAACGGTATAGCCACTCTCCAATGGCACCGTACGCATAATGGTTGAATGAATTCATATCTGCACTCCATAGGCTTCCATCTTCTTTTATCCCGTCCCAATGTTCCCAGACGGTCGTCGCCCCTTTCGTTACCTGATACAGCCAGGAGGGATAGTCTTCCTGAAAGAGCAGCGTATAAGCCAGATCATGATGGCCTGTATCGCTAAGTACTGGATTCAAATATGGCGTGCCCACGAAGCCGGTTGTCAAATGATTTCCTGCATCTGCAACCAGTTTTCCCAGTTGGTCGATAGTCCGCTGTCTTGCCTTAGAATCCAGTAATTCAAAATGCAGGGCAAGAACATGAGCTGTCTGTGTAGGAACCGCCAATTTCCCCGCCGGCGTAACAAATTCCTCGCGGAATGCAGTTACAATGTGATCATGCAGCTTTTCATAGTATGCTTCATCTTCTTCGTTTCCGAGAACTGCGGCCGCCTTTCTCACGAGTGAGACCGAATAGGCATAGAACGCGGTTGCCACAAAATCCTTGTCCGTGGCACCAATGTAGCTATCCGGCTTGGAATCGAGTCCCAGCCAGTCCCCAAAGTGAAATCCTGTGTTCCATAAGTATGGATCGTTACCTTGCTCATGAATATAATGAACCCAACGTTTCATGCTATCATATTGCTCGGCAAGCAGTCTGACATCCCCATACATCTCGTAAATGGTCCAGGGACAGATGACCGCTGCATCACCCCAAGCAGCTGAAGAATGACTGGTATCCCCCCAGCCCTCGGAAGTTGAACTTCTAAGATCCGGAACGAAAAAGGGAATACCGCCGTCCTCGCCCTGATCTGCCTGAAGATCCCGCAGCCATTTCGTGAAGAAGGGACCCGTGTTCATTAGATATGAAGCTGTCCGAATAAACATCTCCGCCGGTCCAACCAAGACGTTCATCCCGCTGAGGACAGTCTGTCGGTACGTCAAGAAAATTCCCCTTTTGTCCCCAAAGTATGTTGTGATGGAGCTGGTTTACAAGCGGGCTGGAGCATTGGAAATCACCTGTTCGCTCCATATCGGAGTGCAGTACCACTCCCCTAAAGTCATCTAGATTTATGGATTCCGCGAAGCCGATGAGCTTAACATAACGGAATCCCTGAAATGTGAAATGGGGTTCATATGACTCAACCCCCTCACCTTTTAAGGTATATCGAATGGACTGCGTTGCTCCGCGTAGATTCTCGGTATAAAAATTACCCTCATGGTCCAAAATTTCAGCGTGTCTTAACTCAACGGTATGCCCTTGTTTGCCCTCTATGTTGAATTTCACCCATCCCACCATATTTTGCCCCATGTCCAGCACGCGGTCTCCCTGTGGGGTCGTGATCAAGGCGATAGGTTCCAGCTCCTGCACCTTGGTCACAGGTACATTCTCCTGAGCAACGATAATATTCTTGGTATATTCCAGTACTTCCACAGGTGACCAACGGGTTGAAGTGTTATCTGTCCAATCTGACTCCAAGCGCGCATCATATGTCTCCCCCATGTAAATATCAGACATACGGATGGCACTGCTCGCCGTCTTCCAGTCTCCATTAGACAGAATGGTTTCTACCGTTCCATCCTCGTAGTGAATATGGAGTTCCAGCAGTAAAGCTGCTTGATCTCCGAATATCCTCTTTTCTTTATTCCATCCCAAATGACCTTTATACCAACCGTCACCAAGGTATGCACCTAGAATATTCCCACCTGCTTGAAGCAGATCAGTGACATCATACACCTGGTATTGCAACCGCTTACCATAACTGGTCCATCCAGGGGTAAAATAATCCTGACCCACTCTCTTGTTATTCAGGTGCAATTCATACAGTCCAAGAGCTGTTACATAAATTCTTGCACGGGTTATTGCTTGTTTCAGTTCAAAAGTGGTACGTAGGCGAGGACATGCCGTATCATGCTCATCTTCGGGCTTTGACGTAATCCAATCCGCCTGCCAAGCATTCTTGCTGTCCATCAGTCCCATTTCGAAGAATGCTGCTGCTGACCAGGCAGAATGCTCTTCAGCAGTGTCCCAGACACGAATTCGATAATAATACCGGGTTCGTGCCTGAGGCTCCCAACCAGTCAGTTCCACATGAATGGACTGATCGGAGATTACTTTTCCGGAATCCCACACGGTCTGTTCATAGCCATCCGTTAGAGACAATTGAATTTGATAGGCGGATTGAACACAGTTTCGCTGGTCCGACTGCAATTGCCAGCTTAATCTAGGTGATTTGACATCCAGACCAATCGGATTTACTTTATACTCGCAACGAAGATGATTGATGGTCAACATAGGGATAAACATTCCTTTCCATCATGGTTTCCAACACAGGCTTACGCTATAATTATACTGATCCCGTTCCAGAAAATACCCGGTAATGAGGACTGTTTAACCCGGTAATTCGGCCATGACCTTAAGGAGGTGTAGACATGAACTCATCTGTGCACCTGTTAAAAAGTGAACTCTTCTTCAACTCCGAACTGCAGCTCTTTGTGAATAGATGTACCGAGGACTTCAACCTCCCTTTCCATGCCCATGATTTCTTGGAATACAGTTATGTTGCGGAAGGCGCGGGTTTCCATCACATTGCTCAGGACATTGTCCCGGTTCAAAAAGGCATGCTGTTTGTCATCCCGGTCGGCGTTCCCCATGTATTTCGTCCATCATCCTCCAATGTCTCAGAGCATCCGCTGATCATATATAACTGTCTGTTCCATACAGAGCTGATACATAAACTGTCCCTCACCATTCAGGAAGAGGACATTCGAAGCCACCTGATCGATTTGGCCAACAATGAGATCTCTTATATATCCATTGGTGATCAGAATCGTCAGATTGAAGAGTTGATGGTGAAGCTCTACCGCGAAACCTCCGTTGCGGGAATCGGTTCGTCCAGTATGTTATTCACACTCGTTTGCCAGCTTATCGTAACGACCTACAGACAGCTGCATCAGAAAAGACACGTTGAACAAGGGCCCTCTTCCGATTTTGAATACATCCTTCAATATCTGGATCAGCATCTTGGCATGCGCATTCGCATGAGTGATCTATCTCACCAATCAGGTTGGAGCGAAAAGCAAATTGGCCGCATGTTCCTAAGCTATACGGGACAAACCTTCAGCTCTTACCTACAGCACCTGCGCATACAAAAAAGCTGTGAACTCCTGAAGAATTCACAGCATAAAGTTAGCCTCATCGCCGAGCTTGTCGGATACCGGGATGTCGATACATTCTACGCCGTCTTCAAACGAATTACCGGGGAAACTCCGCTGACATACCGCAAAAAGTCCAGAACCTGAAGTCCTGGACCTTCTTTTTGGTACTTTGACTAGCCCCTCGCAGTTTCAAACAAATCATCTATGTACGCCTTGGCACCTTTCCAACTGGACATCAAGGGAAACGGATACTGTTCCCGCTCACTCCCATTCCACGGATGAGGGATACAAATGACTTTCTTTCCCGCTTTCCAAGCCGGAATCAAATTATGTGCTCCGTCATCAATTAACAAGTCAAAGTTAATCAAATTTTTCCGTTTGCATGTGATAAACTGCTCCGCCGTGATAAAGGGCATATGGCGCTGAAGCCAGTTCCACTTTTCCACCACGGTCTTTGGGTCTGCTGCGGTCACAATAATAACGTCATAAGCTTCATTTAGCTTCTTCATTTCATCTACAACGTACTCGTCGTACAGCTCCAATTCCTCAAATAGTCCCGGCCGACCATAAAAAACTTCATGAGTGCTCTCCGGATGACGCAAGTGAGACGTATCCCAATGAGTCATATCCTCATAACGCAGCGGATGGGTCGGGAAATTGATGTTGTTGTGATAAATGGCTCGCCGGACCAGATGACAGATTGTATCATCCATGTCTACCGCAATGATTGGTTTTTTCATGTTATCCCTCCCCAGTACGAACACAGTATATCACCCCGGGTGTCATGAAGCTATTCTTTTTACCAGCTCATCTATGGATAAAAAAAGGCGCCCCCTGCGCCGCTCACCTGCCGCGCCTGGGGCTGCCATTTTGAATTAAGCCAAATCTTCACCGTTGGAAGCAATGACTTTTTGATACCAGCCAAAGCTTTTTTTCTTATAACGGTTCAATGTACCTTGTCCGTTATCGTCCTGATCGACGTAGATTACGCCATAACGCTTGGACATCTCGGAGGTGGAGGCACTGATGATGTCGATCGCTCCCCAGTTTGTGTAACCCATGAGGTCTACACCATCCATAACGGCTTCCTTCATTTGCGTAATATGTTTTCTCAGGTAGTCTATCCGGTAATCATCGTTAATGGAACCGTCAGCCTCAACCGTATCCTTGGCACCTAGTCCGTTCTCCACAACGAATAATGGTAATTGATAACGATCATACAGCTCTTTGAGTACTACTCGAAGTCCGATTGGGTCAAGCTGCCAGCCCCATTCTGTACGTTCCAGATTCGGGTTTTTGATGGTGCTGTACAGATTACCTCCTGTTACTCCATATTCCTCTGGATTTACAGCAGATACCAAGGACGTGTAGTAACTGAACGAGATGAAATCGACTGTGTGCTTTTTCAACAGTTCTTCATCGCCTGGTTCCATGACAATGGAAATTCCATGGTCAGCCCAGTAACGTGCCATGAAGGTTGGGTAGCTTCCGCGAACCTGCACATCGGTATGCAGCAGATTCAGTTGGTTATCAATCTGTGCCTGCAGCACATCTTCCGGTTTCGAAGTGGCCGGATAGTGAATCATGCGAGCAAGCATGCAGCCAATCCGGAACTCCGGATTAATCTGACGAGCTTTTTCCGTAACCAGACTGCTGGCAACGAATTGATGATGAAGCGCCTGATACGAAGCCTGCATCACATTGTCCACACGGTCTTCGATAATGCCTCCACCTGTGAACGGCTCAATGATGGTTGTGTTGATTTCATTAAACGTCAGCCAATATTTAACCTTGTCTTTATAACGGGTCATTACCGTTTCAGCATATCTCACAAAATGACCTATGACTTCCCGGCCAGCCCAGCCGTTATACTTCAGTACCAGGGCCATTGGCATTTCATAATGAGAAAGGGTTACGAGTGGTTCAATGTTGTGCTTGCCCAGTTCATCGAATACTTCGTCATAGAAGCGCAGTCCTTCTTCATTAGGTTCCGCATCATAACCGTTCGGGAAAATACGCGGCCAGTTGATCGATAGACGAAAAGTCTTGAAACCAAGCTCGGCGAATAGGGCAATATCCTCTTTGAAGCGGTGATAAAAATCAATGCCGTAGCGTTTCGGATAACCCTCCGCACTGTGGTGGGACATTGCTTTCTCAACGGTTGCAGTCGTCACATGCATGAGCTCTCTTAGATTGGTGTAGTCTTTTTTCTCAAAATAAGGAACCATGTCCGCCGTGGACCAGCCTTTGCCACCTGCATCGAATCCACCTTCAGCCTGATTGGCGGCAATGGCGCCGCCCCACAGAAAACCTTCCGGAAATCCTTGTCGATTAATCATGCGTATCTCTCCTCTTCTCGTTGATTAAGATTAAATTTGGGCTTTCAATACCTCTTGCCCCATCGTGATCTCACCCAAATTTACTGGCTGAATGTCTTTGTAATCAGCCGTGTTAGTAAGAACCATGGCTGTTGTAATGTCATATTCTTTCGCAATTTGATCGAGTTCGAAGGAAAGCAGCTTGTCTCCAGCCTGTACGCGAGTTCCGGCAGCAACATGGGATTCAAAATATTGTCCGCGCAGTTTGACTGTATTGATTCCCACGTGGATCAGGAGCTCCATGCCGTTATCACTGCGGACAACGATCGCATGTTTCGTTTTGAACACATTCATAACCGTTCCTGTTACTGGAGATACGAGCTCACCCACGCTTGGAACAAATGCAACACCTTTACCCATTAATTCATCGCCAAACGTTGGATCATTGACTTCTTTCAGCTGAATTGCTTTTCCTGTCATCGGAGCTACAGCTGTCGCATCACTTGTTGGTGTTGGTGCACCCATATCATCCACGTCCACCGCTGCTGCCTCATTGGAAGGCGCTGCTGCTGGAGTAGAAGAAGCACCAGGGGAGAATTGAGCGAGCGCTTCCGCGTCTCCTTCTTCTTCCTTAATTCCGAATACCGTGGACATAATCGCACCTACCACAAAAGCAAGAATCATACCAATCAAGGAATACCAGAACGTTTGTCCAATGAGGGAAGGCAGTCCAGGAAGTCCACCGTTACCCGCAAGCACATAAGCTTTGGCTCCAAAGGCCAGTGCGAATCCGCCACCTACAGCACTACCGATCATGGCCGCAGCAAATGGTTTTTTGTATTTCATGTTTACCCCGTACATTGCCGGTTCAGTTACACCCATGAGCGCTGTAAAGCTGGTCGATAATGCAACGGTTTTGAGCTTTTTGTCTTTTGCCCGGAAAAATACGCCGAGAGTTGCCCCAGCTTGACCCATATTGGAGATATACGTCAGCGGCAAGAATTTATCAAAGCCCAGGGTAGCAATGTTGCTCAGGATAATCGGAACAAGTGCATAGTGCATACCTGTCATAATAATCAGCGCCATTGCACCGCCAAGTACGATACCTGCAATCAATCCGCCTTCGTTCAGCAGCCAGTTAATACCGCCAGACAATCCATTACCTACGAATGTACCCAGTGGGCCGATCGCGATCAGCGTAACCGGAACCATAACAAGCAAAGTAATCAACGGAACAAGCAGCAGTTTCAAAGCGGCTGGAATTACGCGGTCAACCCACTTCTCAACATAGGACATGAGCCATACGGCCAGCAAGATCGGGATAACCGATGATGCATAGCTTACTGCCGTTACCGGAATGCCGATAAAAGCAACGGATTCGCCGCTGGAGAGCAGTGTGCTCATATCCGGATACATCAACGCCGTACCTAATGCAATCGCAACGAACGGATTACTACCGAACTTGCGAGCAGCACTGACTGCAATCAGCAGTGGCAGGTAATGGAAGACGCCATCACCGATGGCTGAAAGAATGCGATACGTGTCCGTACCTGCCGACATCCAGCCGAGAGATACAAACAGGGCAAGCAAACCTTTGAGCATACCTGCAGCGGTGATCGCTGGCAGCATGGGTGCAAAGACCCCTGCAATCGTTTCAAATATTTTAAGAATTACATTTTTCTTGTTGTCCGACTTGGTCTCTTTCTTTTCCGGGCTCTGCTGCAGTGCCGGATGTTCTTTGACCATCGCATCAAACACTTTTGGAACATCATTACCAATAATGACCTGGAATTGGTCTCCGGAGATGTTGGTCCCCATGACCTTGTCCAGCTTCTTGAGTGTACCGTTATCCACTTTGTCATTGTCTTTCAATTCAAAGCGAAGACGGGAAATACAGTGGTACACCGAGTTGATGTTGTTTGTTCCCCCAACGGCTTTGATAATTTCCTGCGCCGTTTCTTGATGGTTCATGATCTTTTCCTCCTTATATTTTCCAACAAAAATACCCGAACGAATACGACACGTCGTGTGCGTGTCATTTCATTCGGGTATTGCCTGATTGAACAGTAACAAGCCCATGGGATATTCAATTTAAATTCTAATTTTCTCGCTTGGTTTTCATTAACCGCTCCAGATGGAGCGTAAGATATAACTGTTCCGAGTGTGTCATGTCGTATTGATAATTCTTATGGATAAACGTTTCGATCTTGCCGATACACTTGAAGGTTTCCGGATAGTTTTTCCGAACCACCTCGTATAAATACTCCTCTGCATCATCATGCGTTGAATGGGTGATGACTCTCTGGCAGAAGTATTTCAAATGTGTGATGAAACGGAAATAGTTAACGCTATCTTCATCCAATTCGACATTGAAGTGATATTTGATAATGTTCATGATTTCCTGAAGCAGCTGCATGAGATGAGTCACATCATTCATGGAATCATTGACTTCCGCATTAATGAAATGCAGTGCAATATTGCAAATCTCATCTTTGGGAAAATCAATATCCAGTCTTTCCTTGAGCAGCGTCAGCGCTTCTCGGGCGACATCGTACTCCGCCTTGTAAAAGTGCTGCACTTCCCAGGAAAGCGGATTCCTTGTAATCATGCCCTTTTCCATACGCTGGACAGCAAAATGAATGTGATCCGACAACGAGACATAGATCCCGTCACTGATGGTTTTATTCAATTGTGTACGTGCCAGCGTTACGATATCATCCGTTGCCTGCAGAATTTCAATCGGCACTTCAGTGACGATGGACTTGAATTTCTCATAGATCGATGCATCCTGAAGACGGAACACTTTCTCTATCCGTTCCTCATCAATCCCGTCACCGACTTTAAACTTAAACCCGATACCCCGGCCGAGGATCAGCAGTTCCTGATTTTTGTCATCCACGGTACTTACAATATTGTTATTAAATATCTGTTTAATAATCATTTTGGACCACCCGTTTTTTTTGAGGATTAAAAAAGGGCAAAACCAAAATAGAAATAATAAAATCATTTCCATAGTGGTTTTGCCCGCATTACCGGTAACAAGCCTCGGGTATAATTTATCACAACCTGAAAACGGTGTCAACTAAAAATGCTACCACTGTCTTATTTACATCGATCTATTACATAGAAAAATCCTTTTTATTAGGGCTTTAATCTTAGCAATTTCACTTCATATTAAGTATTTCACCTGTTTGCCTCTATAAAGTATTACCATCGAACGGTGGTGTGAAACCTTATTAATATATACTAGTTATTCTAATTCATTCGGGTTTCATCTTTTACTTCAGTAAGCAAAGGCTTGCCACTTAACGGTTGAAATCGTACGAGCTTATAACTGTTAATCCATTCTTCGCTTGCTGCATTTAATACAATTACTTCTGCGAGGTACTGTTCCTTTAACTCCGTTAACTTCACATCTACAGTAGAATATTCAATTTCATCAATAGCATAATAGACGTAAATCCACCCCTCATACTCAGCAGCTAACACTTCAAATTTTCTGGCTTTCCCCGCTTCGTCTTCAATTACCTCCATGACCTCAGGTGGTGCCTGAGCAAGTTCAATCGTCTCAAAAGCAACCTCAGGAATCTGTGACTGATCTCTAATCCAGTAGAGGTAGCCAGCCAATATAACCAACATCAGACCCATGACGAGCACTAATCGATTTAGTATTCGGGAATGTCTTTTTGTGTTCAACTGATCATCTCTTTTTTAGAATTATTGTATGTTAATATCCTAGTTTCCGAAGTAAATAAGCTCTATGTATATAAACACAACTTAGATGGTTTTGGTTCGCTTAGAGCCAGCAGACTTCTATAAAAAAAGACCCTTCGTTTTGAAGGGCCTTTTACTATTATTGTTGGAATGTCACATGAATCTGAACAATTTCAGAGCGACTGCTCGTGCGGATCGGCGGTCCCCAGAAACCATAACCCGAGGTCACAATGGAGTGCATCGAACCTTTTTGCAAGTAACCCCAATCGTTCTCGTAGATCGCCTGGGTGATGAACTGAGCTGGTGCAATCTGGCCGCGGTGGGTGTGACCGGACACAACCAGATCCACATGATTCTGCTCCGCAACATCCAGATCATACGGCTGATGATCCATCATCAGCACCGGCTTGCTGAGGTCGGTATCCTGCATCAACGTTGCCACTTCAGCACGGTCGTCTTCCGTCCTGTCTTTACGTCCAATCAGGGTAATTTTGTCGTCCAATACGATCTTATCATCATAAAGAACCTGCATATTGCTCTTCTCCAGCGCAGCAATCAGATCTTCAATGGGACCGTCGAACTTGTCATGATTGCCCAATGAAGCGTAGACTCCGTAAGGCGCCTGGATACCACTGATAATATCTGCGATGCCACTACCCAGATACATGTCCAGATTGTCATCGATAATGTCACCCGGATAGAGAACCAGATCAGGCTTCAAAGCATTAATTTCCTCCACCATGCGTTTGGCATGTGCCGGTCCTGAGAGAAGACCAAAATGCATGTCTGCAGCCATAACAATGTTGAGACTGTCGATCCCTTCCACCTTTTTATCAATCTGAATGCTGTACTCTCTGACGACCGGACTATACGCATTGTAGATCCCGTACGCCATCGTAGAGAGAAGTAACACCAAAGTCACTACACCCGCCCACTTCTGCGTGTGATGTCTGGGAATCCGTGTTAATCGGAGCAGCCACAATGTTAAATGGATAACTGGCAAGATCAGCAGCAGCAATGAGAAAATCGCTAGCCAGTAAGAACCAATTACACTTAAGAAGGATACACTTCCAAACAGCCGGGCCAGAATGAATGAAACTGCAAGAAATACTAGAGCAACAATATAGAACCATCGAAATCTGGCTGACACGACGGGCTTCATCCAGCTCCAGCCGCTCCAACCTATGTAGAACACCAATAAACCGTATACTACCAAAAACAAAATGCCTGCCAATACGAACATGCTCCGGTTAACCTCCACGTCAGTAAGTTGATTGCTGAATTTACACCTAACAAACGATAACTAGTAGTCTGTCTGAATCAGTATAACGCAGTTTGCAGGATCGAGGCATCACCATTACCCGTATAGATACGTACATTTTATTACAATTTGGGATACTTAAATTTCAACCACTCGCAATCAATACTTTGAAGTAATCGGATGCCTATTTAAAATAAAAAAACATGCCTGCATTCGCCTAGAGTATAACACTCCTAAACGATGCAAGCATGCTTGCTTGTTCTATTCAGTACATTGAATCAACAGATCTTACTCGTTTGTATCCATCCATTGGAAGTGGAATGAACCTTCTTTGTCCACACGTTTGAAGGTGTGAGCACCGAAGTAGTCACGCTGCGCTTGCAGCAGGTTTGCAGGCAAACGCTCTGTACGGTAGCTGTCGTAGTAGGAAAGCGCGCTGGAGAAGCCAGGTACCGGAATACCTTGTTTTACAGCAGCTGCTACAACTTCACGCCAA
>NZ_NPBI01000001.1:0-16705 GCF_002272715.1 Paenibacillus sp. 7516 | reverse complement strand
GACATTCAGGACGGATTTGAGCAGGTGGTACGCTTCACCAATCAACTGCATATCTCCGTATTCAATACCGTTATGCACCATTTTGACGTAGTGTCCGGCACCATCCGGTCCGATGTACGTGCTGCAGGCATCATCGCCAACTTTGGCAGAGATCGCTGTCAGAATCGGTTCAACCAGTTGATAGGCACTTTCTTGACCACCTGGCATGATTGCCGGGCCTTTCAGTGCGCCTTCTTCACCGCCGGATACACCAGCGCCAATGAAACGGAATCCTTTCTCTTCCAGCTCTTTGCTGCGACGTTGCGTGTCAGGGAAGTAGGCGTTACCTCCATCAATAATGATGTCGCCCTCATCCAGATGAGGCAGCAATTGTTCAATCGTCGCATCAGTCGCTTTACCGGCTTGAACCATGATCAGAATTTTGCGTGGGGATTCCAGGGATGCCACGAACTCTTCAATGGAGAACGCGCCAGTCAGGTTTTTACCCTCAGCTTCTTTCAGAAGATCATTCGTTTTCTCCGGGGAACGGTTGAACACCGATACGGAAAATCCTTTACTTTCAATATTCAGGGCCAAGTTTTTGCCCATTACTGCAAGTCCAATAACACCAATCTGTTGTTTACTCATTATGTCCTCCCCATGCTCCTTGTTTTATAAGAAACGTTTAGTTTGTTTGAATTCGCTATTTCGGGAAGTTACCCTTATTGAACTGTTTTTTTCCAGTCCGCTGCGAATTTATCCATGCCTTGATCTGTCAGTGGGTGTCTGGAAATTTGTTCAATTACAGAGAATGGAACCGTAGCAATATGTGCTCCAGCCATCGCTACACGTGTAACGTGGTCTGGATGTCTTACGGAAGCCGCGATAATTTGAGCATCCAGGTTATGTGTACGGAACAATTCAGCTACTTTGGCAACCAATTGAACACCATCTTCCGAAATATCATCCAGACGTCCAAGGAATGGAGATACATACGTAGCACCTGCACGTGCAGCCAGAAGGGCCTGATTCACAGTGAAGATCAACGTTACGTTGGTTTTCACACCTTTTTTGGTCAGGTAACGGCAAGCTTCAAGTCCTGCAAGTGTCATTGGCAGCTTGATTGTAATGTTTTTGTCGTTATTGTTGATTTTGATCAGTTCGTTCGCTTGAGCGATCATTTCTTCAGCTGTAAGGGCATCTGGTGTTACTTCTGCAGATACGGATTCAACTTCAGGTACTTCACGCAAAATTTCCTCAATGCGATCTTCAAATTTAATGCCTTCTTTGGCTACCAATGATGGGTTAGTTGTTACACCAGACAGGACGCCGATTTTATATGCTTTTTTGATGTCTTCCAAGTTTGCTGTATCGATGAAAAATTTCATGTTAAAACCCTCCAGTTAATTTGTGTTTTGAATTACAAGTTTGAATTGACAGCGAGTGGTGCAGCCAGTACATCTTCAGCAGAATGTTCTGACGGCTCATCGAACCACCAGTGATGACCTTCGGCAGCAAGCATCTCGTCTGATTCCACAGGACCATAGCTACCTGCAGGGTAGAGATGAAGTGGCAGCAGATTCTCCTCAAATGCCTCCAAGATCGGTTGAACCCAAGCCCAGGACAATTCAACTTCATCCCAATGAGCGAAAAACGTGGGATCCCCTTGAAGGGCATCACGGATCAGGTTCTCATATGCTTCGGCCAGATCTTCCCGATCAGGTGCCAAATCAATGTGAACCGGCTTGAACTCCCCTTTGTTCTGAGGGTCGCTCGCATTGAGCTGAAGCGTCATGCTTTGATCAGGACTCATTTCAATGACAAGCAGATTCGGTTTGGAGCCATTGCTCTTCACTGCATTGGACTGACCAGACGGTTCCTTGAATTCGATGACAATACGTGTTGATTTCTCCTTCATTCGTTTACCTGTGCGGATATAGAATGGAACCCCGCGCCAGAAGAAGTCATCAATCTGCAATTTCGCAGCAATAAAGGTATCGTTCATTGTATTTTCGGCAACGCCCGGCTCGGCAGCATACGCGCTTACCGCTTTGCCTTGGATGAATCCTTCAGCATATTGTCCACGAATCACGCTTGCACCCACATTTTGTTTCTGCAGCGGCTCGATCGATTCCATAATATGCTTTTTCTTCTGCCCAACCTTTTCTGTCGTGCTGTTGTATGGAAGCTGGATGGCCATCATCATGAGCAATTGCAGCATGTGATTCTGGAACATATCCCGCACGGCTCCTACATGATCATAGTAAGAAGCACGTTCCTCCACGCCAACAGTCTCATTGGCCGTGATTTGCACGTTGGAGATGTAACGGTTGTTCCACAATGCTTTCATGATCGGATTGCTCTGATGCAAGGTTTCCAAACGCTGTACCATCGGTTTGCCGAGATAATGGTCAATCCGATAGATCTCTTCTTCCGTGAACGCCTCACTCAGTTTGCGATTAAGATCACGGGCCGATTGCAGATCATGTCCAAACGGTTTCTCAATTACGAGTCTCTTCCAGCCTGCAGTGGATCCAAGTCCGCTGCTTTGGATATTTTCGGCGATCGGTTCGAAGAATTCTGGGCCGACAGACAGATAGAACAAGCGATTGGACGGAATGCCCAGCTCTGCTTCTCTCTGTTCAACCAATTTTAACAGCTGTATATAATCTTCCTTATGGCTAATATTCAATACATTGTATCGAAAAGCCTGCACGAACGACTTCACACGTTCTGGATCCGGCTCGCGTCTAGAGAATTCATTCAGTGACTTTTCAACTTGTGCCTGAAAAAATTCATCAGACCATTCTCTGCGGCCCAGGCCAATCAGTGAGAAGGTTTCAGGAAGTTTCTGCTCAATATATAAATTGTATAAGGCAGGATATATTTTTCTTTTGGCTAAATCGCCAGTAGCACCAAATAAAATAATGCTCGTTGGTTCCATTTCACCGTTCTCCTTCCAAGTAACTCTGGTTTCTTTTCTGTAGTTACACTATAATACGTTTTACAGCCATACAAGTAATTAATATATTTCACAGGAGCTATAGACAATATCTATGACAACAAATTATGAGTTATATAAAGTCTTTTACTGGGCTGCCAAAACCGGAAGTTTGACTCAAGCCGCCAAGGCACTCTATATCACTCAACCCAGTGTCAGCCATGCCATTAAGCAGTTGGAGGAGAGTTTCGGCCTTACGTTGTTTTATCGAAATTCCAAAGGGGTGGCATTGACGCAGGAAGGCGTTAGCCTATATTCCTATATTGAACAATCCCAGATACTGATTTCTCTAGCAGAAGAGAAAATGGCTGCATTGAAAAGTCTGGACAGTGGAGAGCTCCGAATCGGTGGCAGTGACTCCTTGTTCAAACATTACATGCTCGCCTACCTGGAAGAATTCCATACCCTCTACCCAAACATTAAGCTGCATCTAAGTCATGGGACAACGCCTGAAGTCATTACGTTTCTGAAAGAGGGCAAAATTGATCTCGGTGTTGTACGGATGCCGATTGTTGATCCACAGCTCGAGGTCCGTGAAAGCATACAGCTCAAGGATTGCTTCGTCGCAGGCGAACGTTATGCCCAATTGAAGGACAAAGTGATGACACTGGATATGCTGCTTGAGCACCAGCTTATTCTCTTCTCGCGGAACAGCCGGGTTCGTATGGCCATTACGGAATTATTTAATAGCTACGGTTACACACTAAAGCCTGAAATTGAGGTCGGAAGTGTGGATCTGCTCATTGAATTCGCACGGCGGGGATTGGGTATTTCTTATGTAACCCGTGAATTTATCTCCAAGGAGCTGGAAGAAGGTTCACTGTTTGAAATTCAGCTCGATGTCCCTCTTCCCCCTTCACATGTCGGGATTATGACCAAACGGAACATGCCTATTTCTCTAGCAGCCAACCGATTTATGGATCTCATTTTTAAAAGTTAACTAACTCCTTAACACAAACAAGTGCTTCTACCCCTGATTAGGAAAAGAAGCACTTGTTTTGTTCTAGATAGCGATTATTGCTTTAGTTTTTTTATTGTAGTACTCTTGTAAACCTTTGCGCTGCAGAAAGCTCATAATGTTCCATACATTTGCTCCAGCTCCAGCAGACGGCTCCTGATTCGCTTTGGAATTATCTCAAATAACTCGTCCCATTTGATAAACTTCTCCGGTCCAAGTATATACTCCTCAAACTGCATTGTCGGCACAAAGGCTTTCGTCTGGAGATATTTCCTTACCCGGGCATCAATGACTTCATTGGTCTCATAATCATTTTGAAACAAGTCGTTTACCAACAGGCCGTCACATCCGGCTTGGATACCTGCAGCGGAATACAAATCGGGCAGCAGCTCAAACACGACAGGAAGCGGGGAGAACGCGTGCTTACCTGGCTGTGAGTAGAGGCAGACGTGACGATCAACCATATTCACCCGACCCTTCAGCATTCCGCGCAGCACTTTACCATGAAAACTGGCTTCACAATCCACTACCTCTCCATCATGCCCCACATAGACCCATACATGTTCCATTTCATACAGGTGCCCTATCTCATAATCCCACCATATCGCATACTCAATCACAAATTGCACCGCCTCAACCGGGAAAAGGATCTCCCGCCTAAACGAAGGTGAAGGACCAGGTTTCTCGAGCAGTGAAATACCAACTAAATCTGGATAAAACGGTTCGTTCTGATCAAACATCAGAATGGGCGCATAACTCATCGCTTTTTCCAGCAATACCGTATCTATTGTCGTCATCCATGTTCCCCTCCGTGAACCATATGTATGATTACATGCTAAATCTATATTAACCAAGAATCTTGCATGTGTATATTTGTGCAAAACAAAAGCCCGCAACCAGACACATATACTGGTCACAGGCTTCGCCATCATCTGAATGAAACTAAAGTCAGCCTTTGGTTTTGGATGCTGGATTCACTTGGTCCGAAACGGACTCCACACAACCAATTGGCGGTCCCAGAATCGCATCATTTTGTATGGATGCAACCGCTTGGGCATAGGCTTCTTCATCAATGCAGTAGGCTCTATGTGCCACCTCAGGAGGTGTTGCAGCTAGGAAGTCTGCTCCCAGCACAATATCAGGCGTCGGCTGATCAAAGATGGTCAACAAATGAACATCGTCCGTATCTGCCACAAACCAGTGAAACCATCCTTTGGGGAAAATGGAGACTTGACCGGGTTTCAAATGATAATTAATTCGCCTGCGGGCAAAGGGATCAAACACGGAAGTTGTAATCTCTCCACTAATCAGAACAATCATTTCCGTCGTGTTGGTATGCCAGTGAGGCTGAACAATAATCCCCTTGCTCATGTGTATATTGAAAAAGCCATTTTGAATGGTGGGCAATTGTTCCCCGAATAACTGCGTAACATAATTTCGCGGATCTCGCTGATAGTTCAGTACAGCAGTGGAATCACCCGCGAGCTGAATATTCGGGATTTGCAAAATCGGATTGATCATGCTAATTTTTTCCTCCTTATGGGCGAACATCTCATTGTTGTAATGTATGCCCGGAGCACTGAGATCATGCTGTAAAAAGGGGAGCTGTGCATATCTTTCTTCCTTGGTCTGTCTGTATTTTCTTGTGAGTCATGACGTATATGCGGGTAAGAACATATAAGGACGGAAAGGTGGGGTTATCATTTGAAGTGGAATACAATCACATATCTTGCACTCGGGATCATAGTCACTTTAGCTCTCGCAGCCTATAGTTCAGCTCCTGAGGAGCGTTCGGAGATTCAAAACCCAGAGAACATGCAGGAGCGACAGGAAATCCAGATCGAAAGTTATTCAGCGGCGGAAGGTGAAGCATTATCACAAGGAGCCAGAACTAACAAGAAGTCCAGTGAATCCCTGGAGGGTCAGCCACTGTCCGTTACCGAAGCATCAACAAGCATTATTAAAGCTCTTCAAGAAAAAGACATGGAGACTGTAGCTTCATGGGCTTCAGAGGATGGAGTCCGCTTCTCCCCTTTTGCCAACATTGACCCAGTCCATGATCTGGTGTTCACACCAGATGAGATTAGCGACCTACTGAGAGATCCTACGAGATATGTATGGAGAACCGTACCTGATAATCATGATGACAAAATCAAAATGACCTATGCGGATTATCATCTTAATTATGTGTATAATAAGAACTTTATTCATGATGGCGAAAACGCTGTAAATGTTCTTCTTGGCAAAGATGCTCATCCTGGCAATTTACACGAGATATATCCCGAGGCCAATCATGATTTCGTTGAATTCCATGTTAAAGGCACAGGTGCCGAGGGAAGAGATTGGCATACACTGCGTCTGGTATTTGAAAAGATCGGTCAGGACCACATCCTTGTCGGTATCGTCCATGATCAAGGAAGAACATGATCTCTCTCGGCTTAAGTTGGCTATGATGCCATCCCGATCTGCACCCCCTGAAGCTTGATATACAAGCTTGGTCAGGTAGCTGAATAATAAAAAAAGCCTGTTTCTACTAGGAGAATCAGGCTCTTCAAATTACATATCATCAAAAAAATCGGATATTCTCTTCCACGGATCAACCAGTATATCAGAAAGGGGCGCTATATTCCCATATTCCTGATGTTCTAAATCAACGTAACCAATTACCTTTTTACTGGGATTCCAGACCAGATGAATATGGGAGTATAGCTCTACATCCGCGGATAAACGAAGCAGTTTCTGTCTGCCCATCTTCATCTCCACAGTATCTAGGAGACTAAAGAAATCTATATATTTTATACCTGGCTCGTTATCCGGCAATTCCACTCGCCGTGGCCCTTTGTTAAGAAAATGAACAAGTTCCTTCGGCAGCTTGTAAGGCTTTAACGCATGCAATTTGTTGCTTAAGTCATGGAACTCCTTCGGTTCACGAGCCTTTAGGTATTCGGCCATCTCGTCATTTTTTTGACTAACCGCAATCGTGTATGCCCGTTCCCCGTCCTTTTCCTGAATGGTCACATCTGCCCCCTGTTCAACGAGAAACTGAACCATCTTCATATTGTTGTTACGAGCAGCGACAGTAAGCGGGGTTGCTCTATAAGGATACACCATATCCGGTTCATTATAGTTAATGTCTACCCCTTCATCCAGCAAGTACTTAATCGTTTTCATATCATGGTCTGACACTGCTGTGCGCAATGTTTTCCCACCATATTTTCGAATATCTAGTCCAAGCTCGTTCAGCACAGCTATATTCTTTTTGTTGCCGTAATAGGCTTCATCGAACGCACTCGATTTCACCTTGTTTAAACCAGTCAACTTCGCACCCTTCTGATGCAGATACCGGATAACCTCTTCCCCGCCATATCGGGCTGCGATAAGAATAGCCGGCTTACCTTTCATATTGAGATTAACGCCGTTCTCTACGAATAACTCCACGATCTTCTTTTGATTGGTGATCAAAGAAAGCTCTAGCGGTGTCAAAGCTATGTATTTACTGAGAGAGATAGGTTCCTCCAAGTCCACACCCTCTCTAATCCATTCTTCTACAGCAGCAGTATCTCCCTTATAGATCGCCATAGCGAAATCTGGCAGCGTTTCAAACGTTCCTTGACTTCCAATTTTGAACAAAGGTGTACCCTCCCAATGGTTAATATAAATATGAAAACTACTTTTAATGATCTACTCTATTATAACTTCGATCTAAATTTTTGCCTAAACGGATCTCTTCTCCTTTAGCACATTTGAGCTCTGCACTTTCCTATGCTAATATTATGAACACCTATTTCATAACCAACCTCAGAAAGGAACATTATGAATCCTTCATCCATACAATCCATATTTCAACAACAGATTCCGTCATTGGATCTGCGAAGCTGTCTCGTCAGCATGCAAGGCGAGAACATATACAAGCATTATCGCAATCAGGAAGCAGCAAGTCAGATCGCCAAAGTCAATTCTTGCACCAAAAGCGTGCTGTCTGCACTTATTTGCATCGCTATGGATCACGGATGGCTGCCAGATGCATCTACTCCACTTTCCGCCTTTTTTCCGGCGCTGGCTTCAGATCCTGACCCCCGGAAACCGCTAATCACCCTGGAGCAGCTGCTCACCATGACAGCCGGTTTTAACTGGGATGAGTTTGGCGGACAGAATTCGTTTCCACGTATGACACGCACGGAGCATTGGGTGAACTTTGCGTTGGAACAACATCTTAGTCATACACCAGGAACCCATATGGAATACAATTCGGGGGTCTCCCAAATCCTTGCGGCCATCCTTATGCAACATACTGGAATGAGTGTAGCTGGATTCGCAGAACGATATTTGTTTGGTCCATTGGGGATTACGGAGTATCAGTGGGAGTGTGATCCTCAGGGGGTACATACTGGAGGCTTCGGGTTAAAGCTGCTGCCAGATGATTTGCTGAAATTCGGTCAACTCTTTATGCAGAAAGGCATGTGGCATGGTGAGCGTTTGATTTCAAGTGAACTGGTTACCCGTTCTACAGAAGCATTCATTACTGTGACACCACCGAATCGTGGGAGCTACGGCTGGCACTGGTGGGTCGATTCTTGCAAGAGTGATGAACCATCTGATTTTAGTGGAGAACCTAAACCATCGCCCGTGTCAGAGTCCACCTCCGTTAACAGCGCTGACCGAAACGAAACTGTACTTGACTATTATTACGCTCGTGGATTCGGCGGTCAGTTTGTATACATTGTTCCTCAGCTGGAGCTTGTTACGGTCCTGACGAACGACAAACGAAAAAAGGAAAAGCCTCCGCTGGATGTTTTCCCTAGATTGATCGCTCCACAGTTACTTAGCCTATTGTAGACCGCATCTATCAGTTTATATATAACTCCTTATAACCCCAACCATGACCAGATATTTTCTGATCGGTTGGGGTTGCTCGCTTACATTTTTACTTCGTTACACCTCAAAAAGTGTCTCTTCAATTGCACGTGTTATAGGATATGGACCTGACTCCTTATTGGAGAGTACAACCAGTTGTGCAGCATGTTCAGGATATACCGAAGACATAAACGACACGCCAGGATCAAATCCCATGACATGTATTTTGAAAATCCCTTCATCTTTTTGATCAATCCAAACACCACGTCCATAGTAAGTCTCGCCTTCTTCATGTACATGAGGTGTAATCAAATGTTGTGTAGTCGATTCACTCAATAATTGATAAGTTAACAGTCCATCCCAGAAACGAATCATATCAGGTGCTGTTGTATACGCCCCACCATCGGCCCCGCCCTTGATTGGGATTGAGAATATGTTGGTGTTCCAGGTTCCATCCTCATGGTCGATATATCCGATTGCTGTGTTTCGAGGAAGCTGATCGGTCAAAAAATAACCGGAATTCGTCATTCCGCAACGTTTAAAAATGTGTTCCTGTACATATTCCGTGAAAGGCTGTCCCGATTGTTCTTCCACAATTAAGCCTAACACGATAAATGCCACATTATTATAGTGGAAACGTTCACCCGGAGCTGACTTCATCGGCATATGCCGGAACATCGGTAAAAAGTCGCTCCCATTCCGCATGGAATAGACAGGCCGTTCTTTCCACAATTCAGCGAAATCCTCCATGACCTCTTCGTCAAAGTAATCCGGTATGCCTGAGGTATGCGTTAGCAATTGATGCAACGTAACATTTTTGTCCCATAATGGAAAATCAATACTCAACACATCTTTCAACAATGAATCACCAGACAGTTTACCCTGCTCAATTAGCTGACATATGCTTACTGCCGTGAAGATTTTGCACCCTGATGCAATTCCAAATCGGGTATCGATCTGGTTGAGAAGTTCATCGCTGCGATTCGCGTATCCCCTGCTCAGATTCATGAGAGTCTGTCCGTTTTGTTTTAACAGAACTACACCTGAAAAATCATTAGAATTCATTACTTCTTCCACTTTACGTGCTACATCGGTTATATTCGTCATTTATTATTCACCTACTGTATTAATTTTTCCAAAGAAATATACCTTCTTAATTAGCCTTGTTATAAATCTCATATCGGTTATCCGTTACAAATTCAGCTCCCTTTTCAGAGCAAGCTCCATACTTTTCGTAATTACTCCTGCCTTCTGACAAGGTCATATGGTTGGGTCCACTATATCGGCTTGGATCATTGTTACCATCGTCCTCCCAGAAGCAAACTGGACAAATATCATATTCCCCTCGTTGTTCCAAGGTTTTGTAATTACAACAGGGACAGGGTAATAATTTCTCTACGTAGCCTTCAACCTCAATATGGCTTCCTACTATTTCTGAGACGAGTTTAGATAAATATTCGTTAGGTATTCCGTAGAAACTGCCTTCAGTAACCTTAAATAACAATTCATTATAACGGTTGTCCATTGCATCATTTGTTGGTACATCTGAACTTAATAGTTCATCCTGCAGCACCTTTGAAAAAAGATGAAATTCAGGGTCTTGTTCATCGATTCCCCAAGAATTCCATAACAAGGCCTCACGTTCATCCCTAGTTAGTTTCGAAATATCATTTTCTATGATCAGCTTTATAGCTTCTTTCCTTAACATCATATCACCCCCATATAGACCACATTTTTTAGTGAAATCTGTGTATGCCCTTCATTAAAAGGGCAGTTTACTATGTAGCTATTCTCTATCCTCTTATGATTCCGCTATAAGCCCCTTTACTTTTGATTCAAATACATCCCATTTCAAATCAAACCCTTTCTCAAAGCTCCACCCGTTTGAACGGAGTTTGTCGCCTAAATAAATGAAATTAGCACGTTGCTCATCGTTTAGGATAATATCAAAACTTTCTTCACTATACTTGTACTTATCCAAGTACTCGAACAATTCCCAGAACATATCAACTTTATTATTGTCTTCTTCCAATCCATGATTTAAGATAATTGAATCAATCGCATCATCAAGTTTCTCTGTAACAAGGGTTTCATTTTGCCAATTATGATCAATTTGGTACTGTATCGTCTCTTCTAGTTGAGCTAGATCTCTGTAAATTGAAGAATTCAATAATTCATTTTTAATTTCTTGTTTCCTGCCTGCACGTTCATGATTTTTGAAAAAACGCCAAATTCCCGAGCAGTGAGAATATTAAGATTACTTTAATCCAGTCTGTTTTTTCATGCTCTCCTCTTTTCCTCACCACTTAGATATTCCCAATTCTATCTTTCTATGATCTTTTTTTCGATGACGTAAAATAATAAAAAACCGAATATAAGGCCACTAATGGTATGAGGTGTTGTTCCAGAAGTGATCAATAGATAACCCAAGGGAAAATCATAATAAGAAATAGGTAGACCAGACCAATACAACAGCTGAAATAAAGAGACATAGAGTGAAGGTATGCCGAATATACAGAGCTTAATCCAATTTATTTTCCATTCTCCAGGCTTTCGCAGTAAATCAAATAATCTTAGCAAACCAAGTAATACACCAAAGAACATTGGAAATAAAACAGAAAAAACAATACTAGCTTGAAGTTGATACGTCATGCGAGCTTCTAACTGTAAATATTGTTGATATTTTAACCCAAATATAAAGACTAAGACCATTATTAGTAATATTCCCATATAAACAAACAAGTTATTTAACAATAACTTTTTCATATATTCACCTCACTTAGTTTGATAACCCATACTCCCCAAGTATAGCATTATTTAGAAACATATATTTAATAAACGCTATTTATTATGGTTCTGTTTGTTTTTTACCACTAAAATATCCTGCTCTCTGGGTGAATGTTTCCGATAAAATAAAAAAGCCGCTAAATTAGCGACATTAATGAGAGTATGTTCTTTTCTCTTGACATCTGAAGAAAGCCCCGGCAGTTAATCATCACTTTTTATATGTAGAATTTGCATTAACGAGATAATACAGCGTCACGTAGATAGCGAGAATAAATACGCTAAAAAACAGACAAAACGCAAGCGATGGACGACTGATACTTTCTATCATTAAGTTAAACAGTGTATCACGGTTAGTTAGTGCATCCCAGCTATTAAGTCGGTAGACCCGGCCAAGCAATACACCGTAACTTCCCAACGCACAGCCCGCCAATACAAAGACCCATGATGCTATATTTCCCATTTTCCGATAAATAACTTCTTGAAGCTGATACATGGACAAGAAACCAAGCAGTAAGCCTGTCCATACAAACATCAGCACTACAATCAGATCGTACCAGTACCTGTAATCCAGACCGTTCTCAGCATAATAACGCGAGCTTCGCGCCGTCAAGTGAACAAGATCGGTTACGATATAAGCCGAGTTCGGGAAAAACAACAGCCATATGAGCCCGCTTGCCATTGCAAGCCACGGAGCAGCTTTCCACTTGGCGTAACTAAATCCATATGAAATATAAGAGAAGACGAATGGAATCCAGCCCAAAAACAGATTCCAGTTAAGAAACCGGAAATATCGCTGGTCCAGCCAATCTGCGACTGTAAAATACAAGCCTACCGTGACAACAGTAACCACACTAAGAAATATAAAAACTTTGATATAATTCATGTGTCTCAAGAGGTCTACCTCACTTATTTTCGGAAATGCCGAATGATCTCTTCCTTATCCTTCTGTACACGAAGATTCAGACCTCGTTGGTCACGATACCGTATTGCTCTAGCTCATGTCCGTGATCGAGTACAAGCGGATTGATAACCATTTCTTCCAATACAGACATCGTCAGTTGATATGTATTCCACAGTTTGTCCATAGGAAGAAGCGTCTCATAACGCTTGATCAGCCCATCATTCCGTTCATGATGGATAACTCTGATGTTAGCTGAAGGATTCTTTCATCAAACCATGCTTTCTCCAGGTCTCTAGGTACATTCCGTTGTTATACTCCGAATAGATGCCTTCCCGGTGCATTTTGAATAGCGCGGACGTAATCTTATACGTAGACTTCCTTTGCCTTGCTCCAATCTGAATCCATTCGTAACACCACGCATATCCCTAATATTGTTTATCCTAAAAAAAGTTATATTAAATGCACTACACTAGGATCATACCACGTACTCAAAAAGAATCATAATTCACTTGAATTGTGTACGATCCAGAACACAACCGATGCGAGTTCCTCTAGTTACACATAAAATTCTTACTCAGGTTTACTTGAATTCCTTACCAGAAACTGATTTAATCTATTCACATACCATTTGGGGAGGGAATATTGTATGCGCTTAAAGCAAGCGTTCAGAATGGGTTTTCTCGCTATCACACTAGGTTGTACTACTATTAGTGTCTCCTTTGCGCTCCACGCAGCATTAGCTGCTCCCGTACCAGCTTCCGAAGCCGTATATTCACAATTTCAGATCTACTGGAAAAATGCCCACAGCTCGTCCTCCAGCCTAATTCAAGCTCGTAAATATCTTACGAATCATATCAAGGAAGTAAGTCCATGGCAGGCCACCTTAATGACTCTGCAGCTCGAGAATGTTCAGAACATCAAGCTCGGTAATATGGATGAGAAGATATACGCGGATCCGGTGCAACGTGCGCTCTCCGACGCGCATTCCAAAATTGGTTATGAGCAGAAACTCACTTACAGCAGGCTGCTCAAGGAAATTAAGGACCCTTCCATTCGTTCCCTTTTGCTGAAGACATCCGATCTCGGATTCAAGCTGGAGACCAGCGAAGGCATCTATTATCCCATTATCAATTATGAAGTATACAAAAAGTTCCAACCTTACGTAAAAGCAGACATTGCTGCTTATATTGATATCATGGCAGATGAATCCAATCAAACTACAACTTCGGACGCAGCCATCTCCGTCAGTTGGGATGAACTTATTCGACGTACCTTGGAAAAGGAAGCTTTTCTGACTAATTTCCCGAATTCTAATCGCGCTTCGGCTATTCAGAATTCGCTAATTGTCCATTATATCTTTTACGGAAGTGACAATTCACCAGCGTATGACTGGTACACCGATGAAGAGATTCGTACCCTGGATCCTGAAGTTAAAAAAGCATATGAGAATGCCGTCAATACTAGGGATGACAATACAAAAAGTCTTCTTCTGGATACGATCGAACGGATTCTTGAGCTCCTGAATCAAAACGATGATGAGCTCACACCTCAGATTCAAAAAATAATTGAGTCCGTCGAAGACCAATTCGCCAATTCTTGAATCTGGCTTTGTATAACAAAAAAGCGGCTGTTCCTTTTGCAGGAGCATGCCGCTTTACTTTATTGCAAAGCTCTTTACTATAATTCAATAACGGTTTCCTGTTGTAATTGCAGTCAGTTTATCCGGGTTCACAACCAGATAAACTGCCTCAATTCGTTGTCCCGATAAGTCGGACTGAAGGCATATGACTTCACTTACCTCACCATTGTTCATGAGTGTAACCTGCAATTCTCCATTGATGATAGTTGGCACCCACTCCCGTTCCCTTAATCGGGTAAACACACGCTGTGAAGTCAGAAGAGCTAGGACACCCTTGTGAACCTTCATCGTTCTCATCACCGTATGTACCCGCCCACCACCGTCAGCAGTAAATACAGGTTGTTCAGAGAGCAGATCGAGCATGGCCTTCACATCATATGCAAGAAAGGCAGTGGTAAAACGCGCGAGCAATTTTTCTTTGGTGGCATAATCTAATATGGTCTGATCCTTATCCGGAAGTTGATCCGGCAGGTTACGTCTGGCCCGACTAAAAATTTGACGGCAATTGCTCTCCGTTTTGCCAAGCCAATCGGCGATCTCACGGTACTCGTACTGAAAAGCTTCACGAAGTACAAATACAGCCCGCTCCACGGGTGTCAAACGTTCCAGCAGTACCATATAGGCATAGGAGATCATTTCTTTCTGCTCATAGGTTTGCTCAGGCAGATCCACTGCCTCGCCTATCGGCTCCGGAAGCCACTCACCAACATAATGTTCTCTTTGATTGCGCGCGGAATTTAGCAGATTCAGGCATCGATTTACTACAAGTTTGGCAATGTAGGATTTCGGATTACGGATAACCTCGTCAGATTTGCTTTGCAGCCCTGCAAAGCAGTCCTGTACGACATCCTCGGCCTCTACAACACTCCCAAGCATTCGATAAGCAATGGAGAACGCATACGCTTTATAACGGAGATACAGTTCACCAACTTCCAGAGAAGACTCTTCCGGTTCAGTGGTGAGTTTATCAGGATTCATATGAAGGCCTCCTCTGGCAGCGGTTATTGGTAAGGTTTAATTAAAACAGCCGGGATACATGCCTGTCGTGATTGCAATTCGGTTCCAGTTGTTAATGGTATTGATTGCCATAACCAGATCTACCAGTTCCGCTTCACTAAAGTGTTCCCGAACCTTGTTGTATAATTCCTGAGGAATCCCCTGTTCAGCAATTCGGGTCACGGCTTCAGCCAGTTCAAGCATAACACGTTCTTTTTCTGTAAACAAAGGAGCTTCGCGCCAAACGCTAAGCAGTAAGATATGATCTGTGTAATCACCAAGCTTCATCAGATCTTTGGCATGCATATCAAGACAGAAGGCACAGCCGTTGATTTGTGATACTCTGATTTTTAGAAGTTCATATAATACCTTATCTTCAAATTGACCCGATACAAACTGCTCCATTGCCATTAATGCCTTGAAAGCCACCGGATTCGCTGCTCTGTAATTCATTCTCAAACTCATCTCATTCGCCTCCGTATTGTAGTGTACATACTGAAGACAAATGAGCAGATGAATCTGTGACATTCATTTCAAAAAAAATTATGGAGAATAATTAGTATCTCCAACCGTTACCAATAATAGGACGCTGTACTGTGTACGGCATATAATCTGACTCTGTTGGTACATAAGCCGCATTTGGATTATGCCCATACGTTGGATTCATTGGATCGGGGTAAATATATTCCGGACTTGGCGCGTATTGCATCTGTACATAAGGCTGAACGTTTGGTTGGACGTTTGGTTGGACGTTCGGTTGGACGTTTGGTTGGACGTTCGGCTGGCTGTTTGGCTTAGGCATGTTATCGGTAGCTGGTGACACTTGAGTTGCACAATCTGCAGGCGGTCCAATGAATACGGTCTTTTGAATAGGAGCTAAAGTCTCTTTAACCTTGTTCTCATCCAGACAATACGTATGGGCCAGCACGCTTGCAGGCGTCAGACGCAGAATGTCTGAACCAAATATCGCTTCTGGGACCGGAGCATCGAAAATAGCCAGCAGGTGAGTCTGATCAACCGTCGCAACTTCATAATGCCACCAGCCCTGGGGAACATTCGCTACTTGGCCAGGACTAATAGGTAAGTTTAATAACTCGTTGGTAAAGGGGTTAATGAGGGATACAACAGCGGAACCACTAATACAATAGACCAGTTCTGTTGCATTTTGATGTATGTGAGGTTCAACGACATTGCCAGTACTCAAATAAATATCCAGCAGGGATGCATTTCCCAATGTATTTAGCTGTTTGATCGATAGGGAGTTGATGTAGTTATTTTCATCCTTTTTGAACAATTGATTCTGGTTCACATCATACGTGAACTGTGTGGTTGGTAACGTATAATCCATATAAGAAGTCGCCAAAATTTAACGCCTGCCCTTCGCTCATGGTTTAGGTAAAAACCTATACGCCAGCTTATGCCCTGGGCATATATGCGTGAGCCCATTTCTGCAGAAGCCGATTTCGTGGCAAATGAAATCATGAAAAAACCCTTGAGCCATCTCAAGGGTTCTAATTATAAACAGACAGGATCAAGAGTGGAAAAAGGGGCTTAACCTTTTACTCTCTTGATCCTGTCTGACAATTCTGA